>CAZRBP010000137.1:0-9454 GCA_964598305.1 uncultured Pseudomonadales bacterium
TCGCCATCGACCGCATGGAGGAGGCCGAAGTCCTCGACCAGTCCGCCCGCGAAGTTGACGAGACTGAGTTGGACGCCGCCCTGACTTCAGGCTACGGCCTGTTCGCGGGGCATGCCGAACAGCAGGCCCGGCTGATCTTCACGCCGGAGCGGGCGCGATGGGTGGCCGATGAGCTCTGGCATCCTGACCAGTCAGGCCGCCACCTGCCGGATGGCCGCTATGAACTGACGGTGCCCTACGCCGATCCCCGTGAACTGGTGGGCGAGATTCTTCGGTACGGGGATGGGGTGAAAGTGATTGGGCCCCGGTCACTGATCGGCTTGGTGCGCGAGCATTTGGATGGGGCGCGGGCGCAGTACGGTGCCAGCACTTGAGGGGCGGTTCCAGAGGTGGGCAGAATCTCGATTCAACCAAGTTGGAGCCGTACAGTGAACGCTGATCCGATGAAAGCCATGCACCAAGTCAAGGTGTCCTCCACGTTCCAGGTGGTCATCCCCAAACCTGTGCGTGACTCCCTTGGAATCCGTCCCGGCCAGCACTTGCAGATATTTGCTTATGGAGACCGCATTGAACTCGTTCCACAGAAGGAAATCAGCGAAATGCGCGGGTTCCTCGCCGACATGGATCCGCAGTTCGAGCGGGAAGGGGATCGAGAGCTTTGAGGGCGTCCCGCCCTCGACTTTGAAAGTGGGCTTTGCCGTGATCTCAAGGCATCGGCCAATTCTCGGTCCCTAGGTGGCAGCCGACGGGATAGTTTCAACCAACGAATTGAAAATGACCGAGACGCCGGCCCCACCGTAGTCGAGGCCGTTTTCATGGTCACCTTTACCCTGCCGAATGCGAACACAGCCAGCCTGCTTCAAACGGCGGATCACTTTTCGCTGATAGTCGGCCATTCAGGTTCCACTAGCTACATATGGAGCCGAGAATGGCAGATTTCGAAAAAGACTCTATTGCTCACGCTTCCAAGAAGTAGTATTTTGGGCGCAGGTTGCTCGATGCGCCTGTGCCTCCAAGCCGCAGCTTTGAGTGTCGGTGACTAGGATGGCAGGCCAACGGCGCCTCCAAAACGCCGCTGGCCCGCGTCCGGCCAGTCCGACGGGATAGCCGTCGGCCTCATTGAAGTTTGGACGCGTGGGCGGAGGAGTTCAAGGGCTCCGCCAATTCCGAGGCCTTCGGGCCTCGGCCTCATTGAGCGTTCGGGCGTCAGTGAATGCGGGAATGGCTGGTAGGGGGCGTGGGAAGGAGTGGAAACGGTGACTAGTCGGGAAGAATTTGATGGTGCTGTGTCAGGATTTGACACCTGCGCCCCATATAGTCGGTTCGATATCGGCTGACCGAGCCTACATTGGGGTTTGGCAAAGCCATCAAGCCACTAGGCGTTAACCAAGTAGAGGCGCAACATGGGCACATTCTCTGTTCCGCTTGATGTGGCCGACCCCCAAGGTCGCCACTACCATACGGTCGATGCCCTTGTTGATTCCGGGGCGACCTACACCGTTCTCCCGGCCCCCCTTCTAGAACGCTTGGGGGTGGTTCCGCACAGTACCCGGCGCGTTGTGCTTGCAAACGGCAGCCGAGTTGAACGTGGTTTCGGTCGAACTTGGATGCGACTTGATGGCCGGGAGGACATGTCGCCGGTATTGTTTTGCGACGAAGGCACTCAGCCGCTGCTCGGTGCCGTGACCTTGGAGATATTGGGCTTGGGCATTGATCGAGTGAATGGGCGGCTCATGCCGGTGGACGCACTCATGTCGGCGGCGGCAAAGCCCAGTGGACTGGTTAATTTGGCGGCTTGAGATGAACGAACCCCTTGTGCTTCGTGGGTCGGACCACCGCTTATCCCAGCTGTTTGAAACCCTTACCGGTGAAGACGGTGAGGGCTACCCGCCATTTCGATGGCAAAAGCGCTTGCTCAAGCGTCTTGTCGATGCGGACATTCCCCAAGTCGTCGACGTTCCCACCGGACTAGGGAAGACCTCGGTTATGGCGCTATGGCTTATTGCCATGGCGGAGGGAGCCCAACTGCCGCGGCGGCTGGTCTACGTCGTGGACCGGCGCGCAGTGGTCGATCAGGCCACCCGCTACGCGGCACAGCTGAAAACCAACCTGCCGACGAGTTTGGCGGAAAGGCTGCATATCGAGCCCGATGCAGGCGGCTTGCCCATTTCAACTCTGCGCGGAGGCTTCGCTGACAATCGCGACTGGCTAGAAGACCCGTCCAAACCGGCCATTGTCGTCGGGACCATAGACATGATTGGCTCGCGGTTGCTTTTCGAGGGTTATGGCGTCTCACGTCGAATGCGTCCCTACCACGCTGGCCTTCTCGGTGTTGACGCGCTTGTTTTGCTGGATGAAGCGCACCTATGCCCTCCGTTTGAAGCCATGCTCGGGCAAGTCGCCGGGCAGCGCGATGGAGAGCTGGGATCGGCTGGCGTTGGCGGATGGCCTCTGCCGCCATTTCACCTAATGTCCCTCTCAGCTACAGGACGTGACGCGCATGAGATTCCTCCGAGCGCGGCGTTTAGGCTGGAGCCGCAGGATTGCGAAGAGGCCGAAGTAAAACGCCGGCTTCAATCAAAAAAGCGTATGCGAATTAATGAGTTGGACGACACTGCTGTCCTTGCTGAGCATATGGCCAATCGAGCAGTGGAGCTGAGCAAGGGCGATGGCTCTCCATCCCGCGTCGTCGTTTTCTGCGACAGGCGCAAGGACGCCATGGAAGTGAAGGACCGGATCGCAAAGGCATTCAGGGCTAAGCGAGGGACTTCGGAACGAAAAGTTGATTGTGTGATGGAGTTGCTTGTAGGCGAGCGCCGAGTGCGTGAGCGCACCAAGTTGGAGAGTTGGCTCAATCGACACGGATTCTTGGGTGAAGCCAAGTTGCCTGCTGAGATGCCGACTTTCCTAGTAGCTACTTCGGCTGGTGAGGTGGGCGTGGACCTCAACGCGGATCACATGGTGTGTGACTTGGTGGCCTATGAGCGAATGGTGCAACGGCTCGGTCGGGTCAACCGGCGAGGGGGTGAAGGCCGACGAGCATTGATCGACGTGTTCTGGGCACCGCCCACTCTCAAGGCAAACGCCAACAAGGCGGCAAAGGATGAACACGCGCGCAAACTTGATGTTCTCGAGAAACGGCGGAGCGCTTTGGTTCTGTTGCCATCCGGTGAAGACGGCCGTCGGGATGCCAGCCCATCCGCTATCGGTGAGGTGAAGTCAACCCACGGAGCGATCGTTAAAGCGGCCACGTCCCGGCAGCCACTCCACCCAGCACTCACGCGCCCCCTAGTGGATGCTTGGTCAATGACTTCCTTCAAGCAGCACGAGGGACGTCCTGAAGTGGCTCCATGGCTGCGCGGATGGGAAGAGGATGAAGAGCCGCAGACCCAAGTGGTCTGGCGGAGGCACTTGCCCTTCGAGCGCCGGGGGGAAGAAGAGTCTTCGGCT
Source organism: uncultured Pseudomonadales bacterium (assembly GCA_964598305.1). Classification (GTDB taxonomy): domain Bacteria; phylum Pseudomonadota; class Gammaproteobacteria; order Pseudomonadales; family Azotimanducaceae; genus Azophilus. The sequence continues at coordinate 3,451 of CAZRBP010000137.1, forward strand.
CCAGCGGAGGTTGTTGCCGAATTCTTCCGCCAAACGCCCATTCAGGCAACGGAAAAGCTGGAAGCTGCTTCAAGCCGGGTATTCGACTGGTTGCTTAAGCGGGGCGTGCGCTTCACCAAAGCAAGAGACGATGCCGAACCGGCCATCCGGCCATGGGAAATTGTAGCGGTCGTGATGAACCAGGCGGGGGAGTGCATTGAGAGCGCGAGGCTGAGCGAACTTCAATACCTCGCCAAATCGGCTGGGAATTTCTCCGACAAAACAGAGCTCCGAGAGCGCAACCGAAGCAAAGACAAGTGGGTAAGGCGCACACTACCGGGCGGGTTGCTGGTCGTTGACGCTCGCCTAGGCGGTTTGCGGGACGGAATGCTAGACGAAAAGTGCAATTCCAAGGCAACCGCTGCGGATGGGGATGAGGGATGGGTGCAGGGACCCGAAGCACCGTCATCCGATGCAAGCCGCCCACTGATCAAGTTTCGAGTGGAAGTGGTCTCAAGCCAAGGCGATGAGGAGGGCTTGGGTCAGCCACAGGAGACAGAGGAATGGCGGTGCGTCTGGAAACGTGGAACTTATTTTGACGCAGGAGGGGTGCCAGAGCGCGGTCTAGCCGTTCTGAATTGGCACGATGCCGCGGCGGACGAAGACGCCAAGGCGGTGCTTGCCCAACCTCAACTCCTGTGCGAACACGCTGAGCAGGCTGCAAGCCACGCTCGACGCATCGCCCGGCGATTGCGACTGCCCGATGAACTGATTTACGCGCTTACGGAAGCGGCCCGCCTCCATGACGACGGCAAGGCTGCAGCTTGCTGGCAAAGGGCCATGAATGCGCCTAAAGACGACCATGGGAGGCCTTATGCGAAGACCAAGGGTGGGGGTGACCCGCGACTGCTAGGGGGCTATAGGCATGAGTTTGGTTCCCTGTTGAAGGCGGAGGGGAAGGAACTGCCCGGCAGCACCCGTGATCTCATCTTGCACCTGATTGCTGCTCACCACGGCTATGCCCGCCCGTTGATTCGGCACCACGGTTGCGAGGAAGGGCCACCGTCACAAATGGAATCCAAGGCGGGTGAAGTGGCGTTGCGGTTCGCAAGGCTACAACGGCAGTATGGTCCATGGGGGTTGGCGTGGTTGGAGGCGCTGCTGCGGGCGGCCGATCAGTCCGCTTCGCGGGAATGGTCGCGGAGTGGCGCGGGGCGCAACCGTGGCTGAGTCCTCGCTTCCGGTCGATCTGCTGAATCCCGGACAGGTATTCGCCTGCATAGGCCTGCTGGAAGCGACCGAAGTGCTTTTGGGCAATGCGACGGGAGGGTTTTCCTGGAATCGCGGCTACGAAGCCACCTTTCGAGTGAGCACTTCCAGCACTGAAATGCCAGTCGAACATGTGATGGCCTTTCTCGATGAAGCGGAAGTTGTTCCGATGGCGCCAGAGGGTTCTCCGAACTTAGATAAATGGAAGGACGCATGGAGCGGCCGTCCGGAAGTTGTGGCCGCTGGCGAGCCCTTTCCATTCCCCGACCCTGATTCACCGGCCACTCTCCCGGTTGTGCTGTGCGCTCCAGATGGCCGCAAAATCCCTGTCGACTACTGGGGGGACACCGCCACCCGAAGAGACAATGTCAAGTTTTGGGCGGGATCTGGCGGATATCCAGGTGCTGCTTTGCTGCGTGATGCCCTCGAAATCGTTCGCGGAAAAATGCGTCAGCATTCCAATAATCCGTTCGCATTGTCGGGTGCGCAGACAAGCAGTTTTCGTTTGGATTGGCGGCGAGACTACGTGCCAATCCAAATCGGATTTTCGATTAACGAGCATAAGGAAATCCAGACGACTGGATTTCCATTGGTGGAAATCCTTGCCGCAATAGGGATTTCGCATGCTCGCCCCCGCCGAGCCAGCAAGCTCGAATACCGCTATGGGGTTATGGGTGGCGGAGAATCGATTTTGCTCGAACCCATGTTTCACAGGGCCGCGCTGGGTGCGGCAAGGAGCCCTGCTCCTGGGAGCCCATTTCGTCAATTTGTGATGCGTCTCGACTGGCCCGGTCAGGAAGGTCAAGCGCGTTGCATCACTCAAGTTGCAGAAGAGGAGACAACTCAATGATTGAACAACTCACTGGTGACCAACTCGATTCACTTGCCGATGATCGCAACGGCCCCGTTGCCCTGCATCTTCGGCAGTTGCTCGTAAGCGTTGAAGGTCCGGGATCAGTGATCTTCCCGCCGACCTACGCGGACGTGGGCTATAACGTAGACGAGCTATCGGACGGCACCAAAATCGCCGCCATTGACAGTGTTGGGGCACAGGCCAACCGGCTAGAACCGGTTTTTCTGGCCGCAAAGATGGGTGAGCCCGCCAATCCGCGCGCAAGTCTTGTTCCTCAAGTGGACATCACCTACGGCAACGAGAAGACGGTGTCCATTCTTGAGGCCGGGCATCGCCTCGGGGATGCAGTCATACGGTCCACGGAACTTAAGGAAAAGGCGCACGAAGCCTTTCTTGCCCTTCAGGACCGAAACGATGCCACACCATTGGCGAAGCTTGCACCCACTTCATTGGTTTTTGGTGTCTGGGATTCCCGGGACACCCAAGCGAAGCTGCCCCGCATCATTCAAGCCACAATTCGGGCAGAAGATGTTGAGGTTCTGACTCGGTCAGCCCAGTACAACCCGCCTTTAGACTACGCAGCGCTTGAGGTCTTTTCTGAGGCAGACAAGGAAAAGCAGCAAGGTGACCCCAAGAGTCCTCTGGCTAAGCGAGGGTTTGTCCATGTCCCCGCGACGGGGACTCACGGCGGCGTCATCGCTCGCGGGCCAATCCGTCGCGACATTACTGTAAATCTGATCGCATTGCGCCGCTTGGAGGGAAAGGATGGCCGCGCCCTTCGGCGTTACGTTCTCGGGCTAGCTCTAGTTGCGGCTTGCGCGCCACTGGATGGTTTTCTGCGCGCTGGCTGCTTGCTAGTCCCAGATGCGGACGAGGAACCGACCTGGCACTTAGTGAACCGCAACGGCCAACGCAGTCGGGTCGGGCTGGACGAAGCCACTGCTCTGCGTTACGCCGAGGGTGCCGCCGAGAGCTTTGGCGTCGGTGCGAGCCACAAGGTTGTGTTCGACAAGAAGCTCGCGCAGCAAGACACCAAGGCAAAAGCTAAGGAGCAATGATGCCTCGCTCCCTTGTGATCGCGATTCACTTCCATGATGGTCGATATCATGGGGAAGAGGACCGGTTCGAGGGCGCGAAGGGTTGGCCTCCTTCGCCAGCCCGGCTGTTCCAAGCCCTTGTCGCTAGTGCCGCCGGTGGCGGTTTGCTAGAAACGCAGCATGAGGAAGCGCTCGGGTGGTTGGAGTGTTTGCCGCCGCCGAGAATTGCGGCGCCTCCGGCCCACCGCGGCCGCCCCTTGAAGCTATTCGTCCCAAACAATGATCTGGACTCGGTTGGCGGCGACCCTGCAAAGGTCAGCAAAATTCGGGTGGGCAAAAGCTGGCGTCCGTGCTTCTTCGACCCCAGCAAGCCAATTCTATACGTTTGGGATTTCGAATCCGGCGAGTCATTCGCCACGCGTGTTTGCGCCATTGCGGAGCGCCTTTGCCAGCTAGGAAGGGGCATCGATATGGCTTGGGCGCAGGGCCAAGTCGTGGATGCAGAGCGTGCCCAATCCATGCTTGATAGCCATCCCGGCGCTCTGCGCATCCCGGGCGGCGTTGGCAAAGTGCCAACGCCCCATCCAGGCACGCTGCAAAGCCTCTTGGAAAGGCATCGACGCAATCGGTCGAGACTGAGCAGGGAGGGCATTGGCCGCAAACAACGGCAGCTATTCAGTCAACCGCCACCCGCATCCTTCGCCCGAACAGGCTATGACACCCCCATTAGGCGCCTGCACTTCGAATTGCGGGGGGACAAGGGCGGCTTTGCTCCTCAGCCCCTTGATTCAGCGTTTTTGTTGATCACGGGCTTGCGGGACGCTGCAGCCGACCGGCTGGCCAATTCGATGCCTCACGAGACCACCGCACTGATTGAGAGGTTTGTGGTGGGTCGGAACGCCGGTCCTGCCGAAATCAGTCGCCGCATCAGAATTCTCCCCATTCCCTCGATCGGCGCTGAACACACCGATCCTTCCATCCGCCGCATCGTGGTCGAAGTTCCTGCGGAATGCCCCCTTCGCCTTGATGATCTCAAGTGGGCCTTCGCTGGGGTGAACACTCTAGATCCCCAAGCGAGCGATGCATCGGAATCACCTGGAAGCTTGGTTTCAACGGAAGATTCTCGCATGGCGGATCGATTTTTCCGCCCCGCTTGTGGATTCCAGACCATGACGCCCGTGGCCCTGATGAGCGCTCAACGGCGTCGCATCGGAGAAGCGGGTGAAAAGTCCGCTGACGAACGACAAGATGAGGAGCGTCGCGCCGCTGGTGCCGTCATCCAAGCTCTTCGGCACGTCGGCCTGCGGGCAAAGCCAACCTATATTCGTGTGCAGAGGGAGCCATTCCAGAAGCGTGGCGCCCTTGCCGAATCCTTCGCCAAGGGCTCGCGTTTCTCCAAACACGCTCTTTGGCATGTGGCTTTACGCTTTCGCGATCCGGTCCACGGACCGCTCGTAATCGGCGATGGTCGGTTCTGCGGCCTAGGCCTCATGGTGCCGCTTGATCAACCCCAGGGGATTTTGGCCTTCTACCTCGGGCGCAGCCATCCTCAGCGAGTTTGGCCCGTTTTGATTCGAGCGTTGCGACGTGCGCTCATGTCCTTGGCGGCAGATGACGGCGGCCGGGTCGAAAGGCTGTTCTCGGGCCACGAGCCGGATGGCCGGGCCGATGGAGCTGGGCATCATGCACATGTCTTTTTGGCCGCTGATGCGACTCCAACCGCTGGCGAGGCCCATACTCGATTGATCGTTGCCGCACCTTGGGCCGCTGACCGCAATGCGAAGCGAAGGCGTCACGAACACACAGAGTTCGGTAACGTCATCCGCCAGCTCCGGGACTTGCGCGCAGGATCATTGGGAAGATTCACGGACTTGGCCTGCCATCCGGTGGAGGACAACGACCCGCTAGTGGGTCCAGCTAGAGTTTGGATTGGCCAGACACCCTATGTCGCGACCCGCAACATGAAGAAGGGAAGTGATCCGGCAGAAGTCATTGAGTACGATATTGTCAAAGAGTGTCAGCGACGGGGTTTCTCCAAACCTTCGGAAGTCGAAGTCCATAGTGTCAATGTGGGGCCCAGAGGCGGACGCCCTACAGCGATGGTCAAACTGCGGTTTGCGGTTGCCGAGCGCGGTCCGATCTTGTTGGGGCGCACAAGCCACGAGGGCGGGGGACTGTTTCACGCTGTAACATCCACTCCCGTTCCAGAAACTGGTTAAGGAAGGCTTCGCATTTTCCGTTCACTGCGGCTCTCTCTGTCCGCTCAGCCATGAGAAGCAGTTCATCTACGAGCCAAGGCGGCCTCCAACGCGATGAAGCATCCCCCAAGAACAGCTTGGCGAGACTTCCCCGATGCCGTCCTGTTGGCCTCCGAGCGGGAAACGCTGTCGCACCCTGAATATACGGCTGCGAAGTCAGGCAATGCCGTGGCTGCCGCCAAGCTCGCCGATGCGTTTGTCAATCAGGCAGACTTGGTGAACTTCCGCCAGCTTCTTGAGGGCAAGGAGATTGGCCAACCGATGCTCGTCAGCGCCCACGCTTATGAGCGTGACGGCTACAACGCTATCCCAGTTGCGCTGGCGCGCTTGCTGAGCGAACGCCTCGGAGTCCCGTTCGATCCCAACATCGTGCAGACGAACATCGTTGGGCATACGGGTGCTGATGGCTATGGCCGGCTCGTCCGGCAGGCGACCTTCGGCGGTGACGTGATGTCGGGGCGCACATACATCATGGTGGACGACTTCATCGGACAGGGCGGCACGTTGGCGAATTTGCGCGGTTGGATGGAGAAAAACGGTGGTACAGTAGTCTATGCGGTGGGGCTGACTGGCAAGCCCTATTCGGCCAAATTGAACCCTACCCAGGA
>CAZRBP010000138.1:0-9440 GCA_964598305.1 uncultured Pseudomonadales bacterium
GCGGGGCCAGGTGCCTCTTGCGAGGCGGGGCCAGGCGGCTCGGTTGGGGCGGGGCTTGGCTCGGATTTCTTATCCGCACTGGGCGGCTCCGGCGGTGGCGGTGCGGCCTTGGGCGCGCTCGCTGCTTGAGGGGGTGCCTTGGCCTCATCGGCAGCCGGTCCGCTTCGCTTTTGGCCACCTTCGCCTTGGCGGGCCTCCTCGGCGATCTTGCCCCGGTTTCGACGTGGCCGACGCTTGCTCTGGGCCAGCGCCTCCTCATCCGGGGCTCGAGCTGCCTTCTCCTCGGCCGGGGCGGCAACGGATTGATCCTCTTCCTTCTTCCGTTGCCTTTGGCGGCCTTGACCCCGGCGATCATCGTTCTTGCCGGCCGCTTCCCGCCGGGCTTGGGGCTCGCCGCCGGTGGCGTCCCGCTCGCGACGGCGGCGCCCGGGCTGCCGTTCGCCGTTCTTGCGCTTCGCCTTGCGCTCGCCTTGGCGGTCCTCGCCCTTGGGCTTGGCGTCCTTGGCGCTGGTTTTGCTACCTTTGCCGCCGCGCTTTGAGCCGCTACCCTTGGCCTGCTTGCGTTCGCCGTCCTTGGCCTGATTGTGGTCTTTGCGCTTGGCCGGCTTGGACTTTGCTGCGCTCGAACTCTCGGCTGCTTCCGTGTTGGCGGATTCGCCGCCGTCCGAGAACAGGCTGGACACCAGTTTGCTGATCAGCCCGGTTTTGGGGGCGCTGGCTTTTTCCGGTGCCGGCACTTTTGCCGCCGGGGCTTTGGCCGCAGGGGCAGGCGGACGCACCGCCTGCACCGCCGGTTGCTCCGGTGTTTGGGGGGCGTCGCTGGTCGTTGGCTCGTCCGCCGACCCGATGGTCGAATCCGTCAGTTCGTAGCTGGGCACATTGAGGTCGTCCACTTCGTGATCGTCGCGGATGCGCTGCACTTCGTACTGCGGGGTTTCCATGTTCACGTTGGGGACGATGACGATATGGGTCTGGGTACGCCGCTCGATGTCCGCCACCTCGGTGCGCTTCTCATTGAGCAGGAAGGCCGCGACGTTCAACGGCACCAGCGCCCTGATCTTGGAGCTGCGCTCCTTCAGGGACTCCTCCTCGACGATGCGCAGGATGGCGAGGGCCAGCGATTTGACGTCTTGTATGCGGCCTTGGCCGCTGCACCGCGGACAGACTTCAGTGGTCAGCTCCTCCAAGGAGGGGCGCAGCCGCTGGCGCGACATCTGCATGAGGCCGAATTGGGAGATGCGGCCGATCTGCACCCGGGCGCGGTCCGGCTGCAGAGCCTTGCGCATGGTGTTCTCCACCGTCTTTTGGTTTTCGGTGCTCGACATGTCGATGAAGTCGATGACGACCAAGCCGCCGATGTCGCGCAGGCGCAGTTGCCGGGCCACTTCCTCGGCGGCCTCTAGGTTGGTGTTCAACGCCGTCTCCTCGATGTCCGCGCCCTTGGTGGCCCGTGCCGAGTTGATGTCGATGGACATCAGCGCCTCGGTGGGATCGAAGACCACCGAGCCCCCGGAGGGCAGCTTGACCGTGCGGTTGAAGGCGCTGACGATTTGGCTTTCGATTTGGTAGCGGCTGAACAGCGGGATCGCCTCGTCGTAGAACTTCACCCGCTGGCGGTAGCTCGGCATGACCTGATCAACGAAGCTTATGGCTTCGTCGTAGGCGGCCTGGTTGTCGATGGTCAATTCGCCGATGTCCTTGCCGAGATAGTCGCGGATGGCGCGCAGGATGAGGTTGTTCTCCGCATAGAGCAGCTTGGGCGCGCTTTCGGTTTCGCTGGCCTCACCAATGGCCTTCCATAGATTCAGCAGGTAGTCGAGGTCCCATTGCAGTTCCTCCGCGCTTCGGCCAACGCCGGCGGTGCGTATGATGACGCCCATGCCGGAGGGGATGTCGAGTTGCGCCAAGGTCTCGCGCAGTTCGTCCCGGTCCCGGACCGAAACCCGTCGCGAGACACCGCCAGCCCGGGGGTCGGTGGGCATCAGCACCATGTAGCGTCCGGCCAGGCTGACAAAGGTGGTGACCGCTGCGCCCTTGGTGCCGCGCTCCTCCTTTTCCACCTGGACGATGAGTTCCTGCCCTTCCTTGAGCAGGTCCTGGATTTGCTTGCGCCCGCCCTCCGTGCTGGACTTTGAGGGGTCGAAATTTTGCGGGGCAATGTCCTTCAGCGGCAGAAAGCCGCGCTTTTCCGGGCCGAAGTCGACGAATGCCGCCTCCAGGCTCGGTTCAATGCGGATCACCTTGGCTTTGTAAACATTGCCCTGCTTGCGCTCCCGGCGGCGGTTTTCGATGTCGAGATCGTAGAGTTTCTGGCCATCGACCAGAGCCACCCGCAGCTCTTCGGCTTGGGTGGCGTTGATAAGCATGCGCTTCATATCTTCTTCCTAGCTTGGAAGCGCCGGAAGCGGTCAGGCGGGAACGGAGGCGAATTGACCTAAGCTGCGGCCCGAACGGCCGAGGTTCAGCAGAAGGTGGACGCAGGGCGAGTTGTCAGCGGACTGGCCGCGCCCGATCTAAGGGGCGGCGTCTCGGAACAAGTGGTGCTGGTTTGCATCCCTAAGCCCAATGGCTTTGCTCGTTGCTGGTTGGCGTTGCGTTTCGCGTTTAGGGCGGTGGCACCTTGGCGCCGCGCCCTGGATTTTTCCGTTCCAGGTCTTGCATTGACCGCAAGGCGCTGGTTTCAATTCAGTGTTTGTAGATTTGTTAATCGTCGGTTGGTTAGGTCTGTCGTCGGCTCCATGGCCGAGTCGGACATTGGGTGGAGATCCGTGAATTCAACTTCGTTCCTGCCGCGCCCCCGTCCACCTTGCTTCGGGGCGCGTACCGTTCATTGCACGACTTTGAGTGCGGCGCATCATAGCAGCAAGGCGTGTGCTGGGCAAATGCGAGCCTTGGCCTGTGGGCCAAGGCTCGTTTGGAGCTTGGCTGGCGCCAAACTCCGCTATCGGAGCTGCCGACTATGATCCCTTCGGTGACTCATGTCCGGATTGATGGCGGCGAAGCGGGTCAGCGCATCGACAACTTTCTTCTCCGTCGGCTGAAGGGCGTTCCGAAAACCCGCATCTACCGCATGCTGCGGCGGGGCGAAGTGCGCGTCAACGGCGCCCGAACCGGCCCCCACCGCCGGCTTGCGGCGGGAGATGACGTCCGCATTCCACCCGTGCGAACCGCGCCAATGTCCGCGCCCGTGGTGCCTGGGGAGGCGTTGATGGCCCGGCTTGACCGACGCATTCTCTTCGAGGACGAAGGCCTGCTGGTCATTGACAAGCCCTCCGGCTTGGCGGTGCATGGCGGCAGTGGTGTCCAGCTCGGCCTGATAGAGGCGTTGCGCGCGGGGCGCAGCGAGCGGTTCCTGGAACTCGCCCACCGGATTGACCGGGACACGTCGGGCTGCCTGATGATTGCCAAGTCCCGTACCGCGCTTTCCGAACTGCACCGGCTGCTGCGGGCGCAGCAGGTGCGCAAGTCCTATCAACTGCTCGTTTCCGGGCGCTGGCCGCGCCGGCGGACCGTCGTGGAACGGCCTTTGCACCGCTTCGTCACCGCCGCCGGCGAACGGCGGGTGCGGGTGGATGCGCAGGGCAAGGCGGCGCGGACCACCTTCAATGTGTTGCGGGCCTGCGCCGCCGCTTCTTGGCTGAGTGCCCGGTTGCACAGCGGGCGCACCCATCAGATTCGCGTCCATGCAGCCGCCAGCGGGCATCCGGTGCTGGGTGAGGACAAGTACGAAACCGCCGCTTCCGAGCAATGCTCGAAGGTTGCGGGCGCCAATCGCCTTTGCCTGCACGCGGTGCGCCTCAGCTTCGAGTGGGATGGCGCCAGCAGACGCATCGAGGCGCCGTTGCCGCCCCTGTTCGCCGAGGCTTGGGGACGCCTGTCGGATGAGGTGCTTTAGGCTAGCGGGTCGAAGCCGGCACAGCGCAGCATTTCGCAAAGCCGGATCAGCGGCAGGCCGATCAGGGCGTTTGGGTCGTTGCCATCGATGCGTTTGAACAGGGCGATGCCGAGCCCCTCGGAGCGGAAGGCGCCCGCGCAGTCAAAAGGCGCATCGCGGTCCACGTAATGAGCGATTTCCCGATCGCCCAGCTCTCGGAAATGCACTTCGGTGGTCTCGGCGTCGAGCTGTTGGCTGCCGTTCGGTTGGCGTACGCAGAGGCTCGTGAGAAATCGTGCGCGGTGCCCGGACAGGCGGGTCAGTTGGGCGATGGCGCCCGCACGGTCGCCGGGTTTGCCGAGAATGGCGCCGCCTGGGGGGCCGTCGGCCACCGCCACTTGATCTGAGGCAACGACCACCGCGTGGGGACGGTCCTCGGCAATCTTGGCCGCCTTGGCCGCTGCCAAGCGCAGCACCAGCGCTTCGGCGGCTTCGCCCGGATGGGGTGTTTCGTCAATGTCGGGGCTCAGTGCCTCGAAGGGCAACCCTAGGCGGTCCAGCAGACTGCGGCGGTAGGGTGAGGAGGAGGCCAGAATCAGCTCGGTCATGGCGCGCGCCGAAAAGCATGTGTTGAAAGGCAAGCAGAATACCTTTACAGGCTGTGCACCGGTACCTATGATGCGCGCCCATGTCCATCCGCCGGGTTGGAGGTGGGCCCTGAACCCGTCGCAGGAACGCTTCCGACTTTCCGAATTGGCCGGGCGGAAGGCGCAGATCAGCCGCAGCGTCGATGCGGCCGCCTTGGAGCGGTTCAGCGCGTTGTGCGATTGCCCGGATGCGGTTCGGGCGCGGCTTGATTTTCGCTTCGACCGGCATGGCGTTGTGCGGATGGACGGCGAACTGGCAGGCCGCGTGGCCGTCGAATGCCATCGGTGCTTGGAGCCGATGGCCGTTGACCTAAAGTCCGATTTTTCGGTGGTCATCGCCAGCAGCGAGGCGGAGGCCAGCCGCTTGGGCGCGGAACAGGACGTGCTGTGCGTTGAAGGCGATGAAGCGGGCGTCGCGGAACTGATTGAGGACGAGTTGATCTTGGCCCTGCCGGAGCGGCCTTGCTCGACAGCGGACTGCCCCCAGGCGCCGAGGCTGGTCAGTCCGGCGGGCAGCATGGACGAAGGCACGCTGGAAACGAAAAAGCCCTTCGCGGCCCTTGGCGCATTGAAGGCACCCGACAAATAGGAGGGACAGATGGCTGTTCAGCAAAACAAGGTATCCCGGGCGCGGCGGGGCAAGCGTCGGTCCCACGACCGGCTGAAGGCTCCGGCACTCTCCACCGACCCCACCAGCGGGGAGACCCATCTGCGCCACCAGGTGACTGCGGAGGGGTTCTATCGCGGCAAGCAGGTCGTCAATCTGGACGACTACGAAGACGATGAGGACTAGGGCCTTAGCCCAATCGGCCCGATGAGCCTCGGCTTCGTATTCCCCGGCCAGGGGTCTCAATTCGTCGGCATGCTCAGCGACGCGGCCGCCGCCCACGGGTCAGTGCGGGAGCGATTCGCCGAGGCGGGGGACGCCATCGGCATCGATCTCTGGCGTATCGTCACCGACGGTCCGGACACGGAATTGGCCGCCACGGCCGTGACCCAGCCGGCGCTGCTGACCGCCAGTGTGGCGCTCTGGGACGTTTGGCTGGCTGAAGGTGGTCCGCGACCCGCCCTGATGGCCGGCCATAGCCTCGGTGAATACTCAGCACTCACCTGCGCCGGCGCCTTGGCGTTCGCCGATGCGGTTCGCCTGGTGCGGCGGCGCGGCGAATTGATGCAGGAGGCAGTGCCCCGAGGGGAGGGTGCCATGGCGGCGATTATGGGCTTGGACGATGCGGCCATCGACGCCGCTTGCGCCGCCGCCGGCGGCTTGGTGTCGCCGGCCAACTACAACGCCCCCGGACAAACAGTGATCGCTGGCACCGCGCAAGCGGTCGAGCAGGCGGCTGCCGACTGTCGCGAGCAGGGAGCAAGACGAGTGATCATGCTCGACGTAAGCGGTCCTTTCCACTGCGCCCTCATGGCTCCAACCCGGGAGCGGTTCGCCGAAGCCCTGAACAGTGTGACCCTCAGTCCGCCGCAAATTCCGGTGGTGCATAACGTTGACGCCGAAATTGCAGCCACCGTCGAGGGCATCGAGCGTCGGCTGCTGGCGCAGCTCAGCCAACCCGTGCGCTGGATCGAGTGCGTGCAGCGCCTGGCCTCAGGCGGCGTCAGCCATCTGGTGGAGTGTGGACCGGGCAAGGTGCTCAGCGGGCTCACGCGCCGCATCGACCGCGCCTTGTCGGCGGGCACCTTGAGCACTCTCGACGGTCTCGCCGGTCAATTGGAAGCAGCGGCCGCCTGACGGATCATGGTCGAGCCGCCGAAAGTCGCCCTCGTGACCGGTGCCTCCAGGGGCATTGGCGCCCGCATCGCGGAGCGCTTGGCCGCAGACGGACTGTTCGTGATCGGCACGGCGACCACCGACGCCGGTGCCGCCGCCATAGCCGAGCGTTTGGGGGACGGTGGCCAAGGGGCTCAGCTCGACATCGCTGACGAGCAGAGCATCGAGGCCCTCGTGGAACAGCTGGCCGATTCGCCAGGCATGCCTTCGGTGTTGGTCAACAATGCGGGCGTCACCCGGGACAACCTGCTGCTGCGCATGTCGGCAGCGGATTGGCAGGCGGTGGTCGATACCAACCTGACCGGGCTGTACCGCATTACCCGGCCCTTGTTGCGCAGTATGATTCGCGCCCGTTGGGGCCGCATCATCAGCCTGAGTTCGGTGGTCGCCCGCATGGGCAACCCCGGACAAGCCAACTACGTGGCCTCCAAGGCGGCTGTGGAAGGCTTCACCCGCGCCTTGGCCTTGGAGGTGGGGTCACGCGGTGTGACCGCCAACGCCGTCGCCCCAGGCTTCATCGAATCCGACATGACGGCTGCCCTCAATGAGCAGCAGACAACCCGCATGCTGGAACGCATCCCCTTGGGCCGCGTCGGCAGTGGCCAGGAGGTGGCTGATGCGGTGGCGTTTCTAGCCAGCGACCAGGCCGGATACATCACCGGCGAAACGCTGCACGTGAACGGTGGGCTGTACTTGGGTTGATGGCCGCGTGGGAATTGACGCCCACCTAGCGCAACCCCGCAGCACATGCAGACCCTGAACGAAACCGTTCGCTACGAGGCTGACGACCGCCCGCCGTTGCTGCTGACCACCGGCTTGGGTCTTCAATACACCATCCTGTCCCTGGCCAGCGTGGTCTTGGCGCCGGTGGTGCTCATCACCGTGGTGGGTGAAAGCGAAGCCTATCTGTCGTGGGCGTTGTTCGCGGCACTGATCGTGAGCGGGGTGGCCACCGCGGTGCAGGCCATCCGTTTTGGCCGCCTCGGCGCGGGTTATCTCTTGGTGATGGGCAGCACCAGCGCCTTTCTGCCGGTCAGCGTGACTGCACTTGAGCAGGGTGGACCCGGCCTGTTGGCCACGCTGATCGTTTGCTCCTCCCTGATCCAATTCCTGCTCGGCGCCAAGATGGCGCTGTTGCGCCGGGTGTTCACGCCGACCGTGGCGGGCACGGTGCTGATGTTGATACCCGCCAGCGTGGCGCCGATCATCCTGAAGAAGTTGGAGGATGTGCCCAGCGGGACATCCGAGATTGCCGCGCCGCTGACCCTCATCGTGACCTTGGCCACCATCGTCTTCGTGGCCCTGCGGTTCACCAACGCTTGGCGAGTTTGGTCGCCTGCCATCGGCATCCTGGTTGGCTGCGGGTTGGGACTGGCGTTCGGCATCTACGATGTTCAGCGGGTCGCCGACGCCTCTTGGGTGGGGTTGCCCGATTTCAGCGCTTACCCGGGCTTGGACCTGGGTTTCGGTGCCGTGTTTTGGGGGCTGCTGCCCGGCTTTCTCATCGTCACCTTGGTCGGCGCGATGGATACCTTGGGCGACTCGATCGCCATCCAGCGGGCTTCTTGGCGAAAGCCCCGGGCGATCGACTTCCGTTCGATTCAGGGCGCCATCAACGCCGACGGGTTCGGCAACCTGTTGTCCGGCCTCGGCGGCACCGTGCCCAACACCACCTATGGCAACAGCATCGCCATTGCCGAACTGACCGGGGTCGCCGCCCGCTCGGTCGGCGTCTGCGTCGGAATCCTGTTTGCCGCCTTGGCCTTCCTGCCCAAGCTGGTTGCCGTGGCCGTTGCCATTCCCGGCCCCGTCGTCGCAGCCTATTTTGTGGTGTTGATTGCGCTGCTGTTCATCTTCGGGGTCAAGATCCTGGTCAACGACGGGCTCGACTACCAAAAGAGCATGATCGTCGGTGTGGGCTTCTTCGTGGGCCTCGCGTTCCAGTTCGATTTGATTTTCCCGGAGTTGCTTGACGGGCCTTGGGCGCGACTGCTCAGCCACGGCATGACCGCTGGCGGCTTAACCGTGATCCTGCTGCATGGCATCCTGGACCTAACGAGCGCCAGGCCACGGCGGTTGCGCACGGACTTAAGCACAGCGAAGCTGGGCGAAATCGATCGTTTTTTGTGCGATGCCGCCCGCCGAATGAAGTGCGATGAGCCGATGACCCATCGCTTGCGGGCGGTTGCCGAGGAAGCGGTCCATACGTTGCTCGGCAACGGCGCGGGCGATCCAGTGCGGCGGCTGCTCATCGTGGCCCGGGCCGACGGGCGGGCGGTCAGTTTGGAGTTCATGGCCAGCGGCGGCGACTTTAACCTTGAAGATCAGCTCGCCATGCTGGGCAGCGCCGAAAAGGACTGGCCCAGCGAGGCGGAAACTCCGTTGCGCCTGCTGCGGCACTACGCAACGACCGTGAGCCACCAGCAATTCCACGACACCGACATCGTGACCACCCGCTTGGAGCCGGAAGGCGCGCCGCAAGACCCGCCGAAAGGCTCGGCTGTGGACGAGAGTACCGTCCGAGCAGCGCCGAGCGGCGAGGGAAAATCCGCATGAAACTCTGCCAATTCGGACTTCGAGGAATCACGGTCTTGCTGCTGGCCGCCGGCCCATCGCTGCCTTGTCTGGGCGAAACCGTGGTGGATGTGCCTCTATTTAGGGCGGCATCCCATCCGACGCAGGAGAGTTTTGTTCGCCTATCGTCCCTGGGCGACAAAGGGACCGTGGAGATCCACGCCTATGACGACGAGGGAATGTATCGCTTTGCGTCAGTGGAGATTGGCGCCGGCCACACGGTTGGACTCAATTCTCACGATCTTGAGCAGGGCAATCAGCGCAAGGGACTCACGCCCGGCATCGGCACAGGCACCGGGGATTGGGTCTTGCAGCTAAGGAGCGAGATTGACTTCAAGGCCGGTTCCTACCTGCGAACCACCGATGGATTTGTGACTTCCATGGGCAGTGCCCTGCTGCCCTTCAATGCGGCGGCTGCGGGTTTGAGTGGTGACGGCTGCGCCTTTGAAGTGAACATCTTCAACCCCGCCAGAAACTTCAATCAGCGAAGTTGGCTGCGCTTGATCAACTACGACCTAGGGACGGCTTCGGTCGAAGTGAGGGGCATCGACGACGACGGTGA
>CAZRBP010000139.1:0-9274 GCA_964598305.1 uncultured Pseudomonadales bacterium
CGAGAAAGCAGCAGAGCGATTTCTGGATGATGTTTCGACGGTGGCAAAGCTCTAAGAGGTGAGCAGGTTGCAGCGCACTATGTGCGAGGCAGCAGTTTCAGACGAATCGGCAGGTTCTTGAGTCCGCCCACGAAGTTGCTCAACACGCAGCGACGTTTCCCGACGACCTCCAAGCTGGCGATGCGCGGTAGCAACTCTTCGAGCATGATGCGGAGCTCGAGCTTGGCCAGGTTCTGGCCGATGCACATGTGCGGGCCGAAACCGAACGCAATGTGCCTATTTGGCTTGCGATCGAACTTGAACGTGTTCGGATCCTCAAAAACCTCCTCGTCGCGATTGGCGGAGGGATAGAGCAGGGCCAAACGGTCACCGCGCTTGATCTGCTTGCCGCGAAGTTCAGTGTCGCGGGTCGCCTGGCGTACGAACTGCTTGACCGGGGACGCCCAGCGCAAGCCTTCGTGGACCAGATCGGGCACGCGCGTCGTGTCCGCCTGGACAGCGGACAGTTGGTTGGGGTTCAAGGCGAGCGCCTCAATGATCGACGACAACGTGCTCGACGTGGTGTCGTGGCCCGCGGTCGCGATCGCCAGGTACCACCCGCGGGCAAACTCTCGGCCGTACAGCTCGCCAGACTCGTCACGCGCATTGGCGATCGTCGACGCGAGGTCGTCTCTTGGGTTAGCGCGACGGTCATCGATAATGTCATCAAAGTGGGCCTGGAAATCGAACATCGTTCCTTGACTCATCGCCGGTGCTGCGACGCCCGTGTCGTCGTCCGAATGGCGCTGTAGATCGGGATCGGCCGGTCCGAAGAACTCCTGTGTGAGCGTCATCATCTTCGATTCGTCCTCGGCCGGGAAGCCCAGCAACGTCATGATGACACGCAACGGGTAATACACCGCGAAGTCCTTCACGAAGTCGAACTCGTTCACACCGGGTTGCAGTCGTTCATCGATCGCCTTACGCACGAGCTCCCTGAACGCTGATTCACGTTCGCGCAGTTTCAACGGCCGAAACCAGTCGTTCACGATGTCCCGAATCTCCTTGAGTAGGGGCGGATCGAGCGGTGTCACCGTCACGATCTTTTGCGGACCCTCTGCGATCATCGCTTGCATGGACTCGATCGAGGCATGATCTGCGAGCATCGCCGTGAACCCGGTCCCATCGATCCCGGCGCTGCTGAACAACTGCCAGTCGCGTTCGATCGCCATGATGTCCGCGTGCTTACTGACCAGCCAGTAAGTCGGGTAGCCGTCGATCGAAGCCTGGGCGAGCGGCTCATGCGTCCGCAACCAGTGGTACGCTTCGTACAACGCGCCTTCGTCGCGGTGCCCCTCCGGCAAGATCAGCTGACGCGCTATCGAGTCTGGCACTCCCTCGCCCCGTTCGAACTCAACTGTCGTCATGAGAAGCTTCCTGCAGTCATCGTTGGATCCCAAGCCATTCAGCCAGCACTTCAGACTGATGCTCACCCAATTCCGGTGCGCCTTGCATGATGCCGCTGCTTGCATTTCGAAAACGAAAGGGGGCATTGTTCACAAAGTATGTTGCCCCCTCTTTTTCAATGGCTGCAAAAGCCTGCCGCGAATGCAGTTGATCATCCGCTAACGTCTCGATGGGTGCTCTATATCTCGCACTTGGCACGCCTCGCTCAGCCAGCCGCTCGGAGCACTCAGCAGCGGTTCTGGTGGCACACCAGGCCTGCAAATTCTTCAAAACCACCATTGGGCTCTCGCCGTCATCAAGTGTGGGCTGAAGCAAACCTTCGTCTTCCAATAATTCTCTGATGCCAGCCTGCTTAGAGGGTGTTGGCGCAGCGACCATCAAATGCCCATCGGTCACCGGGATGGGCTGGTAAGGGCTGGTCGCTTCAACCCCAGCCTGCGCCAATTGCAATTCCCCTGTGATTAACGCAAGCGCCGATTCAAGAAGAGCGACATCGACAAAATCACCATGTCCGTCCCGCTCTCTCTTGAGTAAAGCAGTCTGAATCGCACTGAACGTGAAAACGCCCGAGACCATGTCAGCAACCTGAACACCTATGTAGGGCGGCACCTGCGCATATTCGCCTTCCTGGTAACTCATTTGCGCATATTCGAACCCGCTCATCGCTTGCATGATCGGCCCATAGGCCATCTCGTGAGCCATCGGACCAGTTTGCCCAAACCCTGAAAGAGCGGCATACACGACCTGTGGGTTGTTCTTCGCAACACTCTCATAATCCAATCCATACTTAGCCATGACACCAGGGCGATTGTTTTCCACTAACACATCGCACTTGTCAGCTAGTTGCTGTGCGAGCATAAGGTCATCCGGCTTCTTCAAGTTAAGTACGACGCTCTTCTTGCCGCAGTTGTAGCTTGCGAAGTAACGACTTTCGCCACTGACTTTCGACGCACGTAGCATGTCGCCACCAGGTGGTTCAGACTTAACCACTTCCGCTCCACAGTCGGCCAATAAACGAGTCGCATACGGCCCCGCGACAACAGTGGTGAAATCAAGCACCCGAATTCCTGTTAATGCGCCTTTCATGTCAGATCCCTACTTTTCATGTTGCTTTCCATCGCGCGCGTAGAACCCGACCACCACTCCAGGCACCCGGCGTGGTCATATCGCCAGCGACTCTTTGACGATATCGCGGTGAAAGTCCGCATCACCCCAGAACAGCTCTCCGCGTTTCTGACGCCGGAAGTAAAGCTGGATCCTGTATTCCATCGTGAACCCGATGCCACCGTGGATCTGCTGGCCACCGGCCACGATGCGCCGGCTGGCTTCGCTGCACCAGGCTTTGGCGATGGATGCCAGCAACGGCGCACCATCCGCACCTTCACTGGCTGCCAACGCCGCCTGTTCGGTGATGCCGCGCATGGTCTCGACATCGGAAGCCATGTCCGCGCAGCGGTGCTGGATCGCCTGAAACGAGCCAATGGGTTTACCGAACTGGTGCCGCTGTTTGGCATAGTCCAGCGTAATTTCGAAATCCATCTCCGCAAGCCCACTGAGCCATGCACATTCCATCACCAGCGCCGGTACAGACACCTGGTCGTAAGATCCAATCTTCACGACGTCCGATTTGCTGACCCTGATGTCATCCAGAACGAGTTCCGCCTGGTGGTCGGCGGAAAAGGTCTGCAGCGGATTGACCGTCAGACCACCGGCATTGCGAGGGACGGGCACAGCCAGTAGGCTTTTATCACCACGGGCAAGCACCCAGATCACATCCGCACCCTGCGCATAAGGCACAAAACGCTTGGTGCCGGACAGCACCACGTCGACCCCATCCGTACGCGCTTTGAGCGCGATGTTCTGCGCGCCCCAGCGGCCCTGTTTTTCGGTCACCGCAATCACGTGTACGGCCGAGCCGTCCGCGATGCCCGGGAAATGCGCAGCCTGCTGTTCTTCGCTTCCACAAGCTGACAGCATGCCCACCACAATCTGGCTGGAAAGCAGCGGCCCTGGCAGCAACGCCCGCCCTGCCTCTTCGACCACCACCGCAAGATCCGCCAGTTGCAGACCCGCGCCGCCGGCTCGTTCCGGAATCAGCAGCGCATGCCAGCCGAGATCGGCCATCTTTTTCCAGTGATCGGGGTCCCAGCCAGTCTCGTGGCCCTCCATTGCACGCACATAGTCCTCGCCACACTCCGCTTCGAAGAAGCGTCGCGCCGAATCCCGTAGCATCTCCCGCTCTTCGTTCGTTCCAATACTCATGTTTACCCCTTTATGTTCGTTGGTACCGCGGCGTCGCTGAACGCTACTTCGGCATCCCCAGGCCGCGCATGGCAATGATGTTGCGTTGCACCTCGGAAGTGCCCACCTGGATGGTCAGCGTGGTGGCATACAGGTAGTAGTCGCCAACCAGTTGATTGAGAGGCCCGCGCTCGTCCTCCGATGACAGGAGCCCGTATTGTCCGGACGCCTTCATGGCGGTACCCGCCAGGCGTTGATTCAGCTCCGTGTGAAAGAGCTTCAAGATCGACGCCTCATTGGCGAGATTCGATCCGCGCAGCTGCTTGCGGGCAACGAGGTCGGACAGGGCCCGCATCACTTCCACCTCGATCTTGCGGTTGGCCAGATCGTCACGCAGGGTTTCCGACAACGGCTGGAATTCCTCGTCTTTCGCCAGCCCCAACACAGACTCGAAAGTGCGCTCAATCTGCTTCACTGTGGATATGGCAGAGCGCTCCGTGTTAAGGAGCCCCATGAGCGAGTACCACCCCTTATTCTCCTCCCCAATCCTGTCTTCCACCGGTATCCGCACATCTTCCATAAACACCTCGTTGAACTCCTCCGAGGTACCGTTCATGCTCATAATCGGCCGGATGGTCACGCCAGGATCTTTCATATTCAGCCGAAACATGCTGATGCCCTTGTGCTTGGGTGCATCCGGGTCCGTACGCGCCATCAACAGGCCATAGTCTGCGCGTGGCGCTTCGGACGTCCAGATCTTCTGACCATTGATTACATAGTGATCGCCATCCCGTACCGCCTTGGTCTGCAGTCCGCCCAGGTCCGATCCCGCACCGGGTTCACTGAACAGTTCACACCAGGCGATCTCACCGTTGAGTATCGGCGGTATCATGCGATCGATCTGATCCTGGGTGCCGGTGGCGATGATGGTCGGCCCTATCATGGACAGCCCCATGTTGACCGTGCGCGGTGCGCTGTAGTTGATCATCTCCTGGTTGAGTATGTACTGGCGCGCGGGATCGAGTTCCGCCTGCCCGT
Organism: uncultured Pseudomonadales bacterium; assembly: GCA_964598305.1. Classification (GTDB taxonomy): domain Bacteria; phylum Pseudomonadota; class Gammaproteobacteria; order Pseudomonadales; family Azotimanducaceae; genus Azophilus. The sequence continues at coordinate 4,726 of CAZRBP010000139.1, forward strand.
ATTCTTTAGGCCAGGCTGGCGCCAGCCAGCCTTTTTTCTGCAGCGCGCTGCGCCATGTCCGGAACGCAGCCTTTTCCTCTTCCGAGAGACCCTGTCCTCGGCCCGAACCCTGGCCGCGCACATCATACGCACCGCGGATGCTGCGACCGCCCGCCAGGATTTCAGGCAGATTGCCCTCTATGAAGGTTTTGACTTCAACGCGAAAGTCTTCCAGCTCCTCTACAGACACCATGTGTGCCTCCCGTTCAAAACTGCAGAAAATTTATATATGGTCATATGTAAAGCCAATATAAATTGATCGTTCATACTCATTCCTCTATTTGTGACCGACCACAAGGTCAATTGGTCCTTAATTCAGTAGCTTCGCGATTTCATCCAGCATCGCTGCACTGGCCCCACCGCCTTCCAATTCCCGAGCTGTTGTCATACCGGTTCCCCTATCTGGATGTGTTGGAAAGGATTCACTCATGCAGCAATACGCACATACTCATAGTCGCCGGGCTTTCCCCCAACACCATTTTTCGGTGGTGATATCCAGGATGCAAAATCTCCCACATCAGTATGAGGCCGCATCAAACTAAGTACGTAATTTAGATCTTCATCGGTCGGTAGAAAGTCATCTCGCTGAGCCTCCCAAGCCCGTTCATCCAAGACAACGCCACCTGGTGATATCGACATACCGGCAAACATCCCTTGTCTGCGATTGAAAGCACGGTGTGGCAAAGCCAGTTCGAAATCTATGCCATGGCTTTGAATAACTTTGTTCCAAGAACTAAGTACGGGCTCGCAGTCTTCAACGTAGTCATCCAGCAAGCGGGCATTGATTGCCGTTATCGCCGCAACATCGGAAACAACAAACTTACCATTCTCAAGCTGCAGCAACGGGTAGGTTGAGTTGTGCAACTGATGATCATCGTCGATCGCAGACTCTCTAAATCGCCCTTTTATGCCTGCGCTGAACGCATTAGCTGCATTCGTGGACACTTCAGACCCGAACAAATCCAGCGTGACCGAGTAATGGAAATTTATCTTTCGCTGAATGAGCAGAAGATCCATTACTCCAAGCTCCCGCAGACGACCTACATCAGCGGGATCGCTGATGCCCTGCTCCTTCATCACAGTACAAGTACGGTCCAGGATGCGCTCTACCCCGCTCTTGCCGACAAACATGTGGTGGCCCTCTTCTGTGAGCATGAAGCGACAACTGCGAGCCAGGGGGTCAAAACCCGACTGTGCCAGGCTTTCCAGCTGCATCTTGCCATCTCGGTCGGTAAACGAAGTAAACATGAAGAACGACAGCCAATCTGGTGTCTCCTCGTTAAATGCGCCCAGGATTCTCGGCCGGTCTGGGTCTCCAGATGTGCGCTTGAGCAGCATCTCTGCCTCTTCGCGCCCATCTCGGCCGAAGTACTTCTGCAGCAGATACACCATGGCCCATAAATGCCGACCCTCTTCGACATTGATCTGGAATAGACTGCGCATGTCATACAGCGATGGCGCGGTATGACCCAGGAATCTCTGTTGCTCTACCGATGCAGGTTCTGTGTCGCCCTGAATCACGATTAAACGGCGCAACAACGCGCGATACTCACCAGGCACCTCCTGCCAGGCAGGCTCACCCTTGTGCTCACCAAACGGGATAGTGCGGCCCTCCTCCTTGGGCGCAAGAAGAATCCCCCAGCGATACTCCGGCATTTTGACAAAGCCAAACTTTGCCCATTTACCTTTTTCCACACCCACTGCGGTCCTTAAGTAAACCTCTCGATCCTGAAAATCAGTGGGCCCGGAGCCCGTCCACCATTCCAGAAACTTCGGGTGCCAGCTCTCCAGAGCCCGCTGCAGTCGTTTATCGGCCGAGAGATCGACGTTGTTGGGTATCAGCGTGTCGTAGCTCACTTGATCAGTCATCAGTTCACCTATACTCGAGTCGTATCGAACACCGGGCGCTGCCCTGTGCCATAAAGGGGCAGGGCACCTTCCGTGCCCACTGCGTTTGGCCTTTGAAATATCCAGTTTTGCCAGGCGGTGAGCCGTGCAAAAATCTTACTCTCCATGGTTTCCGGTCCAGGAAATCGTAGATTCGCTTCCATCCCCGTCAGAGCATCGGGAGAAAAACCTGCTCTGGCTTCAGCCAACAATCGGATCTCATCCTCCCAGTCGATATCGTCCATAGCGATCGTAACCAGGCCAGCGTCATGGACTTCTTGCGCATCCAGCGACTGTCCGATCAGCCCACTGGCCGCTTCAAGGGATTCTGGTTCGCCCAGAAATCGGGTTTCCAGTCGGGTTAGGCCGTTAACCATTCGGTAACGGCCAAAATTAGCCGCACTCAATGCGATGATCGCTGGTGGTTCGTTACTGCGACCCTCGAAATGACCTTCCAACATGAAGCTGCGATCACACGCCCAAGCCAGTTCCATGAGGAACCCGGCAAAGCAACTACCTGGCTCAATGAGTGCAAACAACGATTTTGAAGTGAGATCCAAACGTTTGAATACCCGTTGCCCTAGGAGCAGGATTTCTCGAATGAACCAGTGCGATACATTGCGCTCCATAAAATCATCGTGGGCCAGCACGGCAGCCAGATCACCTTGAGTTTTGATAAACAGCGTACCGATTTCCGGCTCGTTGAATCTGAGTTCCAGAAGCGCATCGTCAAGTTGTCTCAGCGTCGCTAGCGGCCAATACTCGCTGCCCAGGTCGAGCACAGACATCAGATCCAAGTGCTCGGTTTCTGTAGGTCCTCGCAGCAGTAAGGTTGCGCTGCGTGTTACCCGGTCTATTTGCACACTGACATAACGGTACTCGATGGTTTCACCATCGATGCTTTTCTCCAGATCCAGAAGAGGTACACCTTGGGCGTCATTCGGCCGGTCAGACCCCGCGGCCATTTCCGTCAATACATCTGCGCAGCGGTTCGCGAACTTCGATCGAGGGATGGCTTCATCCACGAATCGTCCTCGGACCGCCTGCTCACCACGCATGCCTTCCTCAACGGTAGAAAAGTAATCGGCAATATCGCGCCGGACTTTGCGTTTGTCGACGACCCTCGTGAGACCACCGGTTCCCGGCAAGACTGCGAGCAAGGGTACTTCGGGAAGAGAGACAGCCGCAGACCCATCGTCCACGAGAAGTATTTTCTCCGCGGCTAAAGCAAGTTCATAACCGCCACCTGCTGCTGTGCCGTTTACTGCCGCCAGATACCTTTGACCTGACCGGCTGGTCGCGTCTTCGATCGCGTTGCGGGTCTCATTGGTGAACTTGCAGAAGTTCACCTTGTGTACATGTGAGGCGCCTGCCAGCATGCGGATGTTGGCACCCGCACAAAACGTGTTGTTTTTACCAGAGGCAATCACGACTGCGTGCACCTCGGGGTGTTCGAATCGCAGGCGCTGCACCGCATCCGCAAGCTCAATATCCACACCGATGTCGTAGGAATTGAGTTTTAACTCGTACCCCTCAAACATACCCCCCGCCTCATCTACATCCAAGATGAGTCTCGCGACGGGCGCCTCCACTTCGATACGCCAGTGGCGATAGCGATCCGGGCTCGTGCAGAAATTCAATCTCTTACTCACGCCGCTTCCTCTCCAACCCTTGCAATCACCATCAATTCACGAAGTGATACCGCTAGCGGTCGTTGACTGGTATCTAGATGCGCGTGTGCCCGGGCATACATCGGAGTTCGTTCTTCTAGAATCGCGACAAGATCATCCATGGCATCTCTACGCCCCTCCATAGGGCGTAGATCGCCCTGCTCGACAACTCGATTCATGTGTTCTTCGGGCGAAGTCTGAATCCACACCACATAACTGTTCGCCAAAAGCGCAGCATAAGCCTGGGTATTGGCGACAATGCTGCCACCGGCTTCAATCACTGCCGGATCTCCGTTCAGGACTTCATGCACGGCCTCTAGTTCATAGCGCCGATAACCCACATGCCCGGACAGGGAATTGATCTCCGATACATTCATACCTGCGTTTGTTTCGATCCGTTCAGTAATCGATACAAACTGCACACCCATCTCTTCGGCCAAAAACCTACCGAGAGTTGATTTACCCGCGCCGCGGAGGCCTACCAAGCAAATCTGACGCGCCTCCCTGCCATCGTTCTTCAAAAACTCAGTTCGGATCAGGGATTCAGCGCGTTCGCATTGCTCGGCACTCAGTGTCGCAACCAACTCACTCAGCAAGGCATGTTCCGCAGTCACCGACGTCGTGAGGAGGTGCCCTGGAGATACCCCCAGAGCATCAGCAATTTGTCCCAACAGCATGATCGACACATTGCCGCTACCTTTCTCGATCTGCGCCAAGTGCCGCACAGATACGTTTGCCCGTTCCGCCAGGATTTTTCTGGAGATGCCACGCAACGCACGCACGCTGCGAATACGCTGCGCCACTACATCAAGGATTGAATCAGGATCACTCACTGCGAAAGATGCCGTTCACCCCAAATACCAAAGATGCACTATAATGCACCTTGCTCAGGAGCACAAGAAACATAATGCATGTCCAGCAATTCTCATTTTGGCGGAGCGAGGGCAACTTGC
>CAZRBP010000140.1:0-9273 GCA_964598305.1 uncultured Pseudomonadales bacterium
ACGCTGCCACGCCCCAACAGGGTGATCGAGCCGTCGGCCTCGATGGTGGCGAAGTCGCCGGGGAAGCTGTAGCGCACGCCGTCGATTTCGCGAAAGGTGGCGGCGCTCTTCTCCGGATCCTTGTAGTAGCCCACCGGCACGCTGCCGCTGCTGGCGATCATGCCCATTTCCCCGGAGCCCGGCTGCACCTCGCGCCCGTCCTCGGTGAATACCTTAGTTCCTTCGTTGAGTTCGAACTTGGCGGTCTCGGCGCTGGCTTCCCGGGTGGTGACGCTGGTGCCCATGCCACCCTCGGTGGAGCCCATGGCATCGACCAGCGCCATGTCGTGGTGCTTCAGCAGGCCCTGCTTGTTCTCGGCGCTCCACATCACGCCGCTGGAGACGATCTGCCGAACGCTGGAGAGGTCGTAGGGGTTGCCGCGCCGGCCAGCCTCGTCGAGCGCGGCCAGCAGGGGCCGGGCGAAGGCGTCGCCGACGATGACGAGGTCGGTCACGCGGTGGCGCTCCACCAATCCCCAAAGATGGTCCGGGTCGAGCCCCAGCCGAGGCGTGAGCACCACGGTGCCGCCCAGCGACAGGGGGATGAAGCCGCCCAGCCACATGCCGGTGCCGTGCATGAGCGGGCAGGCGGGCAGCGAGATGGGCGCCCCGTCGCCGATGGCCTCGATCAAGGCGGGCACTTCGGCAATGCGCTCCGGCGGCGGCAGCTCCCGCCCGGCAGCGCCCATGCCCATCAGCGCTTGGCAGAAGAGGCCGCCGTGGTACATCACGCCCTTGGGCATGCCCGTGGTGCCGCCGGTGTAGAGCATGTAGATGCTTAAAGGGTCCCGCTCGATGCGAGGCATGGGCTTGGCATCGCGGATGGCCCGTTCGTAGTCCAGGGCGCCGTCGAGCAGGGTTTCGGTGCCGTCGTCCACTTGGATGTAGAGCTTCACCTTTGGCAGGCGGTCGCGTATCTCCCAGATGCGCGCGGCGTAGCAGGCTTGGAAAACCACCGCCTCGGCATCGGCGTTGTCGAGCAGATAGACCAGTTCGTCGGCCTTGTAGCGATAGTTCACGTTGATCGGGCAGCCGCTGATCTTGAATGTCGCGTACTGCGCTTCGAGATATTCGCCGCAGTTGTGTAAGTAAGTGCCCACTTTCGAATCAACGCCCAAGCCGTGGGCACTGTACACGGCAGCCAACCGAGCCGCCCGGTCATCGAAATCACGCCAAGAGCGCACTTGGTCGCCGCAGATCACGGCGGGCCTTGGGCCGACGGTGTCGGCAATGGCCTCCCAAGCCGTTGCAAAGTGAAAGTCCATCGCTCGTTCCCCTGATGCTTTGCCGCTGGAGCCGCTAATGTACTGGCGGATGTTGACAAGTGCCAGCGTTGCTGGCTCAAGGCGTGATGGACTCGTGCTGAGTCCGCATCAGGGAGCGGCCATGAATCTTCAGGAGCGCTCCTGCACCTCGCCGGTCCGGCATGCGCCGAGGCGTTCAGAAGGTCAATTCACAGACTCATCCGCTAGCCATCCGCGGGGATTGGCAGCAATCTGATCACGCATCGCCGAGAGCTTTTGCCGCAGGCGTGCGAACACATCAGGATACAGGTTGCTGACTTCATGGGCCTCTGACCCGGACAGGCGTGACAGGTGTTCGCGGTCCCGGCCTGGATCCCCCGTTGACCAAGTCAGCTTGAAGTTCCCATCGCGAATCGCGCCCGGCAGGGAGTCAACAGTCGGAAAGTAGTACAGCGCTTCATGGCTCGGCAAGCCGTTGAAAAGCGTTGGGACAATGCTTCTGCCGTCAATCATGCGGTCCCGAGGCGGCGAGACCTCGAGCAGCTCGAGGACCGTGGGAAAGATGTCCGTGTTCATGGCCATGGCATCGGTCACGGAGCCAGCCGGAATCCGGCCCGGCCAGCGCACGATCATCGGCACCCGCTGCCCTCCCTCCAAGATCTCTTGCTTGCGCCCCCGCAAGGGACCCGCGCTGCCGTTGAAGTCAGCGCCATTGTCGCTGGTGACGATGACCAAGGTGTTGTCGTCAAGCCCGAGACGCGCCAACGCCTCCACGATCGCGCCGGTGCTTCGATCCAAGTCCTCAATGACGTCACCGTAGGTGCCGCCTCTGGAGCGGCCAGCGTGTTCGCTCGACGCGTAGTGGGGTACGTGCGGAAAGCTGTGCGGAACGTACAAGAAGAACGGCTCCTCGCCCTGCGCTTCGAGGAACTCAATGGCCTTGTCCGTGTACATCCGTGTTAGCTGGGTCTGATCGATGCCCCGTCCGGCCAAGGGCCGCCGTTCATCGCGTTCCGAGGAAAGGAACCCACCGTCACGCTGGTCCTCAATGAGGATCTCATCGTTCTGGTAGAGATCCAAAGGATACATGTCGTTGCTGTACAGCACGCCATACCAAGCATCAAAGCCAAAGTCGGTCGGCCTGTACCCTTCGCGCGAGCCCAGATGCCATTTGCCGACCATGTAGGTTCGATAACCGATTCGCTGCAGCGTCTCCGCCAGCGTGATCTCCTCCTTCGGCAGTTCATTGGCGAAGCCGAGAATGCGCCGCCCCCATCCGATCGCGTGGTGGTCATTGAAGAAAACGTGCCGGTCGGTTCGCGTTCTTGGCGGCAAGCGGCCAGTCAACAGTGCGGCCCGTGATGGTGTGCACACCGGCGAAGCCGAGTAGAAATTGGTCATCCGCATGCCTTCATCGGCAAGGGCATCGATTTGAGGGGTTTCGATGAACCTGTTGCCGTAGCTGGACAGGTCGCCCCAGCCGAGATCATCAAAGAAGATCAGAACGATGTTGAACCGTTCATGGGCGCCGGGGTCAAGCCCATCGAGGTAGACAAGCTTTGCGGACAGCTTCTCCGCATCAACAACAGGCCCGCGAACTTCAACGTAGATTGCCCGAAGCGCCAAAACGGCCAGCAACAGCGTGAACACCAGGACGGCCGGAACACCCACCACCATGCCAGCCGTTCGTAGCAATTTCACCGTGACTCGTCGCCGAGAGTGGTGGGAGACCCCATGCGCAGACTCTAAGGTTGGGTTGGAGACACATATAATACACGTGTAACATGGCCAAACGAAACAGCCCGTTCCCGGATGTCCATGAAGGCTTGGCCATGACTGAATCAATCGACAATCTGTTCAAGAGCCTAACGGTTGCAGAGAAGGCAAAACTGAGCACCGGCAAGGACTTTTGGCACCTGCACGGTGTCGAACGTCTGGGGCTGCCCTCAATCATGGTAACGGACGGGCCACATGGCCTGCGCAAGCAGCCCGGCGACTCGGATCACGTCGGTCTGTCGGAGAGTGTGCCAGCAACCTGCTTTCCCACCGCGTCCGGTCTTGCGGCAACTTGGAACGTTGACTTGATCGAGCGAGTTGGAGTTGCCCTTGCCCACGAATGCCTTGCGCAGCAGGTCAGCGTTCTGTTGGGGCCTGGCGCCAACATCAAGCGCCACCCTCTGGGTGGCAGAAATTTCGAGTACTTCTCGGAAGACCCATTCCTCACCGGCGCAATGGCCTCGGCATGGATTCGCGGTCTGCAGAGCCAGAACGTCGGCGCAAGCCTCAAGCACTACGCGCTAAACAACCACGAACGGGGTCGCATGGTCGTTGATGTCGTGGTGGACGAACGAACACTGCGGGAAATCTACCTGCCGGGGTGGGAAGCGTGCATGGGCGACGAGCAGCCATGGACCGTCATGTGCGCATACAACAAGTTTCGCGGCACATACATCTCGGAGAACGAGTACCTTCTGAAAACCATACTCCGTGACGAGTGGGGCTTTGAGGGGGCAGTGGTCACGGACTGGGGCGCCAACCACAAACGTGTGGAAGGGGTGAAGAGCGGGCAGTCCCTGGAAATGCCGGGCACCGGCGATGTCAACACCCGCAAGATTCTCGCCGCCCTCGGCGACAACTCACTGTCGGAAGGGCAACTCGACGAGTCCGTGCGCCCGGTTGTGAATCTGATCGCAAGGTCTGCGGATGCATTGGATGCCGAAGCCTCGGTCGATCTGGCCGCAAACCACGACTTGGCAAGGCTAGCCGCGGAAGAAGCCTGCGTCTTGCTGAAAAACGACGGCGGCATGTTGCCCCTGTCCACTTCCCAAAACGTGCTGGTGGTGGGCGCGCTGGCGCAACGGACCAGGTATCAAGGCAGCGGCAGCTCTCTGATCAACCCGAGCCATCTTGAGCAGCCCCTGGATGAGATTCGTGCGCTTGCAGGCAACCGGATACAGTTCGCCGAAGGATACCGCCTGTCTGGCCAAGAGGATGTTGAGCTGTGCGATGCCGCTGCGGCCCTGGCCGCCGATGCCGAGCGGATCGTAGTCGTTATAGGCCTTACGCCAGAATATGAATCCGAGGGTTTCGACCGAACCCACATGCGCCTGCCGTCCAACCAGCTCCAGCTGATGGCGGCGCTCGAACCCTATCATGATCGCACGGCCGTGGTGCTGCAGAACGGGGCGCCAGTGGAACTGCCATTCAAGGACTCGGTGGCCGCCATACTCGAAGCCTACCTGGGCGGCCAGGCCGGCGCGTCGGCGCTGGCGCGCATTCTGTACGGGCGGGTGAATCCAAGTGGCAAGCTGGCGGAAACCCTGCCGTTGACTTGCCAAGACACGCCAAGCAACCGTTGGTTCCCCGGCCATTATCGGCAATCCCAGTATCGGGAAGGCATCTGGGTGGGGTATCGGTATTTCGACACAGCCGAAAGGCGGGTCGCCTTTCCATTCGGTCACGGTCTTTCCTACACCAGCTTCGAGCTCACTGACCTCAGCGTAAATCCAAATGGGGTGGACGGCGCGGTGGATGTGTCGCTCACAGTCCGCAACACGGGTGCGCGCGCAGGGGCCGAGACGATTCAAGTGTACGTCGGCCAACAGAACCCATCCGTGCCAAGGCCCGCCCGGGAACTCAAGGCGTTCCGCAAAGTCAGCCTCGAACCGGATGAATCGCGCCGGGTGAGCCTAGCCCTCGACAGACGCGCGTTCGCATTCTGGTGCGTGTCCGAGAACCGCTGGGTCGTGGAGGCCGACGAATTCCGCATTCACATCGGTGTATCGGTGGCGGACATACGCCTGTCCCAAGCGATTCGAATGCAGTCAGGACGTCCGGTCACTGAACCGAATGCCGCCCTCGCGGCCTACTTTGATCCCGGTTCACTGCGGTTTGACGACGCCGCGTTCGAAGGCCTGCTCGGTCACGCCATTCCAGAGCCACTGCCTGTCAAGCCCTTTCAGATGAACTCAACACTGCGGGAGCTGCGCGCCAACTGGCTCGGCCGCTTGCTACACAAGCAGGCCATTCGACGGGTCGCCAAAGCGTTCGGCGGCGACTCACTGGACGAAGCCCATGTCGGCATGCTGAATGCCCTGGTCAACGAGATGCCCATCCGGTCGCTGGTGATGATGAGCCAAGGCCGCGTCAAGGAAGGTGCCGTTCACCGGCTCGTACACGCCATGAACCACAACTGGTGGCGCGCCCTCGTCGGTGGCCCCGTGCGCAGCGAGTAGCGCGCGCCTCCATCAGGTTCACAAGTTCAGACTGAAGGTCACTCCCACTCGACGGGCGTAGGTGTACTCCAAGTTGTAGCCGCGGCCGATTCCGAACCCGGGACCGATGATCAGATCGGACGGGTAGAACTCATCCGTCGCGTTCTTGACCCAGAATTGGGCGCTGTAGCGGCCGTCGTTGGATTCCAAACCGAGCGCCACATCCAGTAGGCCATAGGCATCCACCTCGGCCAACGGGTTGTTGTTGGTCGCATACATGGTGTCATCCTGCCAGTACCAGAGCGCTTGGGCATACAGATTGAACGGGAGTGAATCCAGCGGCAGGTCGTAGCGCGCAAAGAGGCTGTAGCTCAAGTCCGGCGAATAGGGCATGTCCTTGCCCGAAAGGTCCTGCGTGCCGTTAACGCACCCCTGCGCCTCTGTCTGACCGGCATAACACTCCGCGCCCGGGTAGTCCTCGAAGGTGGCGTCGACCACCGCCAAGTTCAACGCGAGCAGCAAATTCTCGGTTGGCAGCACGGTCATCTCCACTTCCAAGCCTTGGGTCCGCAGTTCTCCCGCGTTGTCCAGGAAGAAGGCTGGGCTCAAGTCCCGAACGATGGAAAGCGACGCCTGAAAGTCCTCAAACTCCGTATGGAACGCGGACGCATTCAGCTGCAGGCGTCCGTCGTACCAGGTTGACTTGATGCCCGCCTCGAAGTTGGTCGGGATTTCCGGATCGACAATGGGCTTCGGCGAGATGGGCGCTGAGGAAAGCATGTTCATGCCTGGACCCTTGTAGCCCCGCGCCACGCTGGCAAAGAGCATGGCGTCGTCGGCGAAGTCCCACTCGCCGATCACGCGCCATGAGAAGTTGGTTTCGCTTTGCGAATCCACAATCGTGCCAGGGGTCGCTTCGGGAATCGCGAACAGGCCGGTGACCGGATCCGGGTTGATGAACCCAACTGTCTGATCCAAGTCCACTTTCTCATCCGTGAAGCGGCCACCGAAGGACAATCTTGTGGTGTCATTCAGGTTCCACGTCATCTGGCCAAACACTGAATGGCTTTCGTTGTCGCCGGAGGCCAAGATGTTCAGGTTCTGGACAAGGGGCAGCCCCACAAAGGCGTTCAGGTCAATGGTCCGATTAAAGGTCCGGTCCAGCTCATTGCTGTAGTAGTAGTAGCCAGCCACCCAATTGACGGTCTGGTCGAGCGGCGACTCAATTCGAAGCTCCTGCGTCCACTGCTCGCGCTTGCCGTCGCTGAGATTCATGGGGATGAGGGTCAGGGGTATGGGGAACCCGCGTGCGTTGCCAATGATGTGCGCGTCCGTGAAGGACGTGATGGACACGAGGGTGTAGTCTCCCAAGGCATAGTCCGCCTTGAGGCTGAATATGTCCTGATCGGTTTTGGCTTGGCTTTCAATGGTGGTGAACAACTCGTCGTTTTCGCTGCCGGACGGTAAGCTGCCGCCCAATGCCATCGCCGCCGCCGGAAAAAACGCATTGAACGGCGGGCTGTAACTTTCTGCAACCACTGCGCCAGCGTTGATGTTGCCTTTTTCCAGGCGCTTGTAGCCAAACATGACATCCAAGTTGTCGTTGGGCCGGAACAGCACCTTGAGCGCCACCGCTTGTTCATCTTTGTCGTTGTAGTCATCAACGGCCGGGTTCGTGCTCTTGATGAAGGCATCCCGGGTGGTTGACGAGATTGAAAGCCGTGCGAGCACCGTGTCGCTGATGGGGCCCGAGATGTAACCCCGGTACTTCTGCTCGTTTTCCTCGGCAAATCCGACGGATAGCCCCAATTCGAACTCCTCGGTCGGATCATTCGTGACAATGTTGACCAAGCCTGCGGAGGAGTTCTTGCCGAACAGCATGCCTTGGGGACCGCGCAGCACCTCCACCCGCTGCACGTCGTTCATGTCCAGAAAGCTGGTCGCCAGGCTGTCGGAAACCACGCCGTCCACCATCATGCCAACAGACTGTTCCACGCCACGTGAGAACGACACCGTGCCCACGCCGCGAATCTGCAGCGAACGGCCGTTGTCGGTCGAACCGTCCTTGTAGGTCAGCCCGGGCAGGATTTTCGTCAGTTCGGCTATTTCGTTTTTGTTCAGCGCCGCCAGCCGCGCCCCACTCACCGCGGACACCGACAGCGGCACATCCTGCAGGCTCTGCTCCCGCTTCTGGGCGGTGACCACGATCTCCTCGATCATGGCCTGCGCGTAGGTGTTGACCGATGCGGGCGCTGCAATTGTCGCCAGCGTGACCGCCCAGCACATTCGTTTCGCTTTGCTCATAGCTCTCTTCCCATAGGGTTGATGACTTTCCTAGTTGACCTTGCTGGACATGCCTGCCAGCAGGATTTCCGCCAGCTGGGCCGGCAGCTTGCCAACCTCCCCGGCATCGGCTTCCAGGAGCAGTTCTCCCCTGAGCACAACTTCCTTCTGAATGGCGCGCAGCCCCATCGCGGCTTGCATCAACTGCTGCGGGGGCAGATCCTTGCGCACGCTGCCGTCTGACTGTCCATGAGCGATGAGCGCCAGCATTGACTCCACTGTCTGCACCATGACAGGGTCGCCGAGCCTTTCGCGAAAGTCCGACGGGGCCCGATGGTTGGAGAAGTAGGCGTCGAATTCGGCCAGAAATCGGCCGTTGTCGCCATCCATCAAGGGCATGGCATCCTCAAGCAGGAACTCCCTCAGGCGTTCGAACCCCGGCCGGTCGGACTGCCGAATGAGATCGCTCAACCGCCTGTTTAGCATGTTGCTTTGAGCGAGCATGATCTGCTTCGCGATCGCCATCCCCAGATCGACTTTGTCCTGAAAGTAGCGATAGAGGGTATGGCGGCTCATGCCGATGGCCTTGGCGATGTCCTTCATCTGCGCATCGAAGAAGCCACGCTCCACAAATACCTCTTCCGCACGCTGCAGAATTAGATTCCGCGTATCCTCAGTTTGATACACCATGCGAAGCGCTTTGGGCATTGGCTCCACCCCCGCGCCAATTGATATTACACGCGTTATCTTACACGAGTATTATTTGTTGACAACACATGCTGGATCCGCATATTGACCAACCTAATCCCATGCCTTACCTTAAATTAAGGAATTGTGAGATTGGCAATGCAAACGACGATCACCAGCAAGGGGCAAGTAACTGTCCCTAAAGCGATTCGAGAGCAACTGCATCTGCGTCCTGGAGACAAGCTCGACTTTTTGCTCGACGAGAACGGTGGGCTTAGGGTTGAGCCGGTTACCGAGCCGGTCACTGCATTGAAAGGGATGCTGCCAAAACCCCGGCGCCCGGTCACGTTGGCTGAGATGGACCAAGCAATCGCCGCCGGAGCCGGGGGTGCGCCCTCAACGGCGGAATGATCGGCCTCGATACAAACGTGCTCGTACGGTATGTCGTTCAGGACGATCCTGGGCAGGCGAACGAGGCGACTCGCCTAGTCGAGGACGGCTGCACGATCGAGGAGCCCGGCTACATCGGCGCAGTGGTGCTGGCTGAACTTGCGTGGGTGCTGCGTGGCCCGTATGGGTACAAGAGAACCCAAGTGGCCGCCGTATTGCGGCAGATACTGCGCACGATCGAATTGGTCGCGGAGGAGCCAACCGTGGCTTGGGCGGCGCTCGCGGAATTCGAGTCCGGTTCCGCCGACTTTGCGGACTGCTGGATCGGGCACAGCAACCGCGCCCGCGGTTGTGAACGCACCTATACGTTTGATTTCAAAGCGGCGCGGGGAACACACTTTGCGCTGGTTGGCAGC
>CAZRBP010000141.1:0-9237 GCA_964598305.1 uncultured Pseudomonadales bacterium
ACCCACAACCACGGCAACGACCCCTCGCCCGCAGCCCCGGCCTTCGCCGAAGCCCACTGGGTGTTCAACAGTGGCGCTCCCGGTGCGGGCATGTACCTCTGCGACGAGCCCGGGGCCCCACGAACGCGCTTCCCGATGCGCCGCGGCCAGGAGCACGGCCCGTTCTTCGCCATCGATTCGAGCACCGGCCGTCCGGTGCTTAGGCCCAACGGCGCGGTCGAATACCCGTGGCACGGCTGGCAGGCGGGCGACGACGACGGCAGCGGGCAGGCCTTTGACTTCGTTGCCGCCTTCGAGACCTATCCAGACTTCGTCCAGTTGCGGTAGGCGGGCATTGGCTACCCAGGCTCCGGAGTTCGATTGCTGCGTTGATGCAGTGGGGTTGCTGTGCCCGGAACCGTTGATGATCGTGCGCAACCGGGTGCGGGAAATGGCGGCGGGGGAGGTGGTGCGCGTCGTCGCCACGGACCCGTCCACGGAACGGGACTTCACCAACTTCTGCCGCTTCATGGGCCATGCGCTCGTTGAACGGCGCATTGCGGACGGCCGGTTCGAATTCTGGATCAGGAAAGGCGGTTGAGCGCTTTGTCCGTTGCAGCGGTGGATCATTACTTCGCCTACGGCAGCAACATGAATCCGGCACGGGTGGCTGAGCGCGGGCTGCGGGTGACGACGGTCGGCGGGGCCTCGCTTAAGGGAGTGCGGCTGGTGTTCGACAAGGTTTCCCGGCTGCATCCGAACGCCGCCCACGCCAACATCGTTTACGCGCCGGGCGAGCAGGTGGAAGGCGTTCTCTACCGGCTGGCGAGCGCCGATGAAATTCTGAAGATGGACCCGTTCGAACGGGCGCCGTGGAACTACGGGCGCGACGCGGTGCAGGTGCGGGCTGGGGACGAAGTGACTTGGGCTTGGACCTACTTCGCCAATCGCGCCGTGCGCCGCGAGGGATTGAACCCTCCGGCCGAATACCTCGCCCACATGCTGGCGGGGCGGGAGCATCTTTCGACGGACTACTTCGACCGGCTGGCGCGCACACCGGTCGCGGACCGCGCCACAGCGCCCGGTGGCTGACTGCGTCGATTGCCTGGTCGTCGGCGCGGGCGCGGTGGGGCTTGCGGTGGCCCGCGAACTGGCGCGGAAGGGCCGGGAAGTGGTGGTGGCGGAGCGCGCGGAGGTGATCGGCGGGGAGAGCAGCTCCCGCAATTCGGAGGTTATTCACGCCGGCATCTACTACCCCCGGGGTTCTCTCAAGGCGCGCCTCTGCGTGGCGGGCAAGGCGCTGCTTTACGAGTACTGCGCCGCTCACCAAGTCGCCCATCGCCGCTGCGGCAAGATCATCGTCGCCACCAGCGAAACGCAGCTCGACACGCTCAAAGGCTATTGCGCGTCGGCCTTGGCCAATGGCGCGGGGGCGCTGGAGTGGCTGGACCAGGATGCCGTGCGCGCGTTGGAGCCGGAAGTTGCCGCGCTGGCCGGAGTGCATTCGCCTTCGACCGGCATCATCGACTCCCACGGTTTCATGCTGAGCCTGTTGGGCGAGTTGGAGAGCCTGGGCGGCGCGCTGGCATTAAATGCGGAGGTCACGCGAATTGAGCGCAATGGCGAGCGGCTGCGGGTGGCCGCTGAAGGCTATGAGCTTGATGCCGGTTGGGTGGTCAACAGCGCCGGACTTGAGGCGCCGAACGTCGCTCGGATGCTGGTGCCGGATGCGCCTGCGGCCTACTACGCCCGGGGCCGCTACTATGCCTACAGCGGCCCGTCGCCATTCCGCCGCCTCGTGTATCCGGTGGCGGAGCCGGGTGGTTTGGGCGTCCACGTCACCCTCGACCTCGGTGGCCAGGCCCGGTTTGGCCCGGACGTCTGCTGGATTGACCGCATCGACTACGGGTTTGACGACAGCCAGCGGGAGGCCTTCATCAAAGCCATCCGCCACTACTATCCGGCCTTGGATGCGTCGAGGCTGCATCCGGGCTATACCGGCATTCGCCCGAAGATCAACCCACCCGGCGCACTGGCGGCGGACTTTCGAATCGATGGTCCGGCGGCGCACGGGGTGGCGGGGCTGGTCAACCTGCTCGGCATCGAGTCGCCAGGGCTGACGGCAAGCTTGGCCATCGCCCAGGCCGTTGCCGCCATCGTCGAAGGGTCGGCTTGAGCGGTGCCCCCGCTATTGGCGGTAGTGGCTTAGGAAGTGGGCCAAGCGTCCGATGGCCTCGCGCAGTTCCTCCACGTGGGGCAGGAAAACGATGCGGAAGTGATCGGGCCTGGGCCAGTTGAAGCCGGTGCCTTGGACGATCAGGAGCTTTTCCTGCTGCAAGAGATCGAACGCGAAGCGCTCATCGTCCGTGATGTTGAATCGCTCCGGGGCTAGCCGCGGAAAAAAGTAGAGCGCCCCTTGGGGCTTGACGCAGGACAGCCCTTCGATTTCGTTCAAGAGCCGCCAGCCGAGTTCCCGTTGTTCAAACAGCCGGCCGCCGGGCCGCACCAGTTCGGTGATGGATTGATAGCCGCCCAAGGCCGTCTGCACGACGTGTTGGGTTGGCACGTTGGCGCACATCCGCATGGATGCCAGCATGTTCAGGCCCTCGATGTAGTCGCCGGCACGATGTTTGGCGCCGCTGACCACCAGCCAGCCAGTGCGAAAGCCCGCCGCCCGGTAGGATTTTGACAGCCCGCTGAAGGTCAGCACCAGCAGATCCTCGGCGAGGGTGGAGACCGGCACGTACTCGGCGTCGCCGTAGATGATCTTGTCGTAGATCTCGTCGGCCATTAGCACGAGGTCGTGGCGGCGGGCGATGGCCACCAAGCCTTGGAGGGTTTCACGGCTGTAAACGGCGCCGGTGGGATTGTTCGGATTG
The DNA here is from genome assembly GCA_964598305.1 of uncultured Pseudomonadales bacterium. Classification (GTDB taxonomy): domain Bacteria; phylum Pseudomonadota; class Gammaproteobacteria; order Pseudomonadales; family Azotimanducaceae; genus Azophilus. The sequence goes on from CAZRBP010000141.1 coordinate 2,859, forward strand.
ATGATGACCAATGCCTTGGCGCGCGGGGTGATCTTGGCTTCAAGGTCGGCCAAGTTCGGTGCCCAGCCGTCGTCCTCGTCGCACAGATAGTGGACCGACTTGGCGTCGCAAAGGTTCACTGCCGCCGTCCACAACGGATAATCCGGCGCCGGGATGAGCACTTCATCGCCGATTTCGAGCAGCCCCTGCAAGGCCAGCATCAGCAGCTCCGAGACGCCGTTGCCGATGATGACGTCATCTACATCCACCCCGGTGACGCCCAACTGCTGGGTGTATTGCATGACGGCCTTGCGGGCCGAGTAGAGGCCTTTGGAGTCGCAATAGCCTTGCGATTGGGGCAGGTTGTGGATCAGGTCGCGCAGGATCTCCTCGGGTGTCTCGAGGCCGAACGGGGCGGGGTCGCCGACGTGGAGCTTGATGACCCGGTGGCCCTCCTCCTCCAGGCGGTGGGCCTCCGCCAACACCGGCCCGCGGATGTCGTAGTAGACATCGTCGAGCTTGCTGGACTTGCGGATGGGCCGCTGGCCATGGGGCAGCAGGTTGGCTACCTGATCCTCGCCGATGGTACCTTGTGCTATTGTCATGTTCTCTCCGCGATGGTTGGGCGGCCTGCGCCCGTCCACCGAACCTATGATGAAAATCCCAAACGATCAACAAGTTAAGCGCACTTAACAGGAAGAAGCAAATGGCCAAGGTCACCAAGAGCGAAGCGCAGTGGCGCGCCCGGCTCACCCCGCAGGAGTTTCACATCACCCGCGAGGCGGGCACTGAACCCGCCTTCAGCGGCATCTACTGCGACACCAAGACACCCGGCGTTTACAACTGCAAGTGCTGCAATGCGCCGCTGTTCACCTCCGCCACCAAATACGATTCCCGCTCTGGCTGGCCGAGCTTCTACCAACCCATCACTCCGGATGCCGTGGCCACCCGGGAGGACAACAGCCTGATGATGCGCCGCATCGAGGTGCTTTGCGCCGCCTGCGACGCCCATCTCGGCCACGTGTTTCCTGATGGTCCGGCACCCACCGGCCTGCGCTACTGCATGAATTCGGCTTCGTTGTCCTTGGCACCGACCGAAAATGGCTAACTTGGCTTGCCGAGTTGGGCCTTAAGTTCGGCGAGTTGGGCTAGCGCCTCGTCGCGCTCCCGTCTCGCCCTGTCCCGCTGCTCCACGGCCTCGGCGCCGGACGGGTAACGCTCCCCGGTGGCTGCGTTGTAGGCACGAATCTCCCTGCCGCGCACCTTGAAGACCAAACCGAGCACCTCGCTTTCGAGCGTCAGGTAGCCATCGACGAGCTTCGCCGACAGCCTCTCGAAGGCCCCTTGGCGACGCCGGAAGCCGAGCAGCGGCTCGTCGAGCAGGTTGGCGCCGCCAACGTCGCACAGAAAGTACTCCCGCACCCCCATCGCCTCGTACAGCCTTGGCTTCACCGTTAAGTCCCGCTTCCAAGTGCCGGGCGAGGCCACCTCCATGACGAAGTCCGGCGCCTTGCCCTGCCGCCAAGTCTTGTAGGTGGCCGGTGGCGGCTCCTTCACATCAAAGGCCACCCACACGTCCGGCGACACCACCGCCTTGGGGTCGCCCTCGCGGTAGTACACGAACTGGTTGCCGGCGACATAGGCGTTGGGGTGGCCAGCGCAGCGCAGTTCGCAGGCGTGGACCAGGTAGCGGAAATCCCGGCACTGGTAGTGCGCGTCAGTCAACGGCAGGTCGTCGGCGGCGGGGTAGAGGTCGTCCTCGGCGTCCGGGGGCGGCGGGATGCGCCGCGACGCCGAAGCAAGACGGTCGGCCTGGCGTCGGGCGGGGGCGCCGATGGGCAGCGCGGCTTCGCTCATGGAACGCTCTCCTGTTGCAGCGGATGCGGCTCGGTTGACCATAACACAGCGGCCATTTGGGTTGTTGAGTTGCGAACATGGATTGATTGCGGTGCCACGCAGCCGTCCTGGGTCACTGAGATTAGTGCGCCATGTTGGCGATTGAATGAGCGCAGCGGAAGTCGTGATCTCTGCACTGCTTGTGCGAGATCGCTTACATCGGATAGCCTTGGCAATAGGGGGCTCGACGTGAAAAACGCAAGCAAACTCGGTCTCTTAGCAGGTACGGGATGGGCCGTTCTGGTGCTGGTGGCGGTATTCGGCTGCGCGCCGGTTGAGCAGGGCGAGGCACCTTCGTCAGCGGCTGAGCCGCCGTTTGCCGTGGGCAACGCCACCTTGTTCATCCACGACCCCAGCCGGGGCTTTGACGAGGCGGCTGGCGTCACCGAAGGGCTTCGCATCCTGATCACTGAAATCTGGTATCCCGTGCGCCGTAGTGCGGTTGATGCCTCATCGCGCCGCGCCGTCCACGGCGACTACGTGTTCGGCGACCGTGCCGTGCATCGGTTGATGATGACCCAGACCACTTTCTTTCACTTGACCCCGGACACGGTGATCGACGGGGTTGACCAAGCCGCCATCGACGCCGCCATTGACGAGCTCTTCGAGCGCCCCCGCGGGAGCTTTGCCGACGCGCCCTTCAATGCTGAGGCCGGGCCCTTCCCCGTGGTGGTCATGAGCCACGGCGACGCCGGCAGCCGCTATAACATGGAGACTGTCTGCGAGCATCTGGCGGCCAACGGCTATGTGGTCATCGCGCCTGAGCACACCGGCAACTCGCCGTATTCGATGATCGGGCGCGACCCGTCGCTGGGGGCTGGCGGCGGCAGGGGAGGGGACATCCTGCGCTTGTCTGAGGTGGTCGATTTGCTGGATGAGTACGGGGTCTATGGCTCGCCGGACCACTACGGGCAAAGCTACACGCCCTTGGGCGCCGATCGTTCGAGCCTGGCGTTCCTGCAAGGGCTCGATGCGGCCCTGCTGCAACGGGTGGAGGACTTGCGGGCCACCCTTGATGAGCTTGAGCGCCTCAACAAGGAGGGCCAGTTCGCGGGCGCTCTCGACCTTGAACGCATCGGCTTGATGGGCCGCTCCTTTGGCGGCGCGACCACCTTGGCGGCGCTGGCCCTTGAAGACCGCTTCGCCGCTGGCATGGCGGTGGCCGCCCCCTCCAGCCCGGACATGCGCGCCCTGTTGCCCGTTGAGGCGTTGGCGCCCACAGGCGTGGAATCCGTCGTTCTGAGCCAAGATGGCCTCTATGGACTGGGTGAAGTCCGCAAGCCGACGCTGTTGCTCAGTGGGTCCGAAGACACCCTAATCATCGGCTTGGCGGCGAACATGGCCGAAGCCGCCGGTAGCGCGCCGCCCACACCGGACAACCCCTTTCCGGTGTTGCGGCAAGCCTTCGAAGAGACCGACGCCCCCGCCGTCTGGGCTTTGCTGGACAACGCCAACCACGCCACCTTCGGCGTTTCCGGCGCCTATTGGTGGCCTCACCTCAAGCCCCGCCGTTTTCCCCGTCACTTTGAGCCGGACACGGAATACGATTTGGTGGATGTTCAACTCGCCCACCGAATCCAGCGCGACAAGGCGCTGGCGTTCTTCGACCTGACCATTCACCAGGACTCAACTGCCCGGGAACGGCTGACTGACGGTCGTTACGAAAGTGACGGGCTGGAGCTTGAATGGCGTAGCTTCTGAAACGGGGACGGCCTTTGCCCTGCGCGTCTCGAATACAGGCGGTTCCGTTTACGGATTCGAGGTCACTGCGTTTCGAGCCGGTCGCCAATCGGCGCCGAGCGGGCGTCGGCTGCCAATTGATCCACGTTGCTGCCGGTCAGGCTGCCAAGAAAGGCGACTAGGTCGGCTTTCTGCCGTTCGCTGAGCCCCAAGGGCTGAATGCGTTTGTCGGCCTCGGGGTGGTCGCCGCCGCGGTCGAAGAAGTCCACGACGGCACGCAAGGTCGGCAGGGAGCCATCGTGCATGTAGGGCGCCGTCAGGGCGACGTTGCGCAGCGTTGGGGTGCGGAACTTCCAGCGGTCCTCGATGCGGCGGGTCGCGTCGAAGCGGCCGAGGTCAATGGGCTTGGTTGGAGCGATGCCGGCTTGTGCCTCGCCGTCCACCTCGATCACCAGGCCAGGGGCCACTTGCAGCTTGGCAATGGGCTGGATACCGCCCCGCGGCACCCCGACATCGTGGAATCGGTCGTCAGTGAAGTGGGCGTGATCATCGGCGATGAGGTGGCAGGCGGCGCAGCCGCTGTCGTTGAACACCCTGAAACCTCGCTTGACGGCAAGGGACACGGCGTCCGCATCGCCTCGGAAATGCCACCGGTCAAAGGGGGAGTCAGCGGAAATCAGGGTGCGTTGATAGTCGGCTAGGGCCCAACCTAGCGTATTGAAGTTGATGCCTTCGCCAAAAGCGGCTTGGAAAGCGGCCAAATAGCCGGGGATGCGGCGCAGCCGCTGCAGCACCGAGCCGATGGATGGGTTGCCGAGTTCGTTGGCGGCGAGCAGCGGCGCGAACATCTGCTGCTCCAAGGACTCCTCCCGCCCGTCATGGAACAGGGTCGGCCGGTGGGCCACGTTGTACAGGGCGGGCGCATTGCGCCGAATAGCGCGTCCCTCCACGCCCACCGGGGTTGCGAGCTCCTGTTGCGTGAAGCCCTGCTCCGGGATGTGGCACATGCCGCAGGAGAGGGTTTGGTTGAACGACAGCCGCCGGTCGAAGAACAGGCGCCTTCCGAGGTCAATGCTGGCTTGGGTCAAAGGACGTGGCGGTTTCGCTGGCGGCAGGCCCAAGGGCGCATTCTCCATGCGTTGCGCCAAGCTGGAGCGCATCGGCCTAGGGGCGGCGCCGTCGGATTGCGCCGTGCCGGGCAGGGCCAAGGCGGCGCAGAGGGATGCGGCTGCGAGGTACCCAACGGCGTTGGGAGGTGGGCCGCCTCCCTTCGCAACTCGCTTTGGATAGGCAATCAAGATAAGACAATATTGATGCAGTGATTCCGACAGTTTCATATTGTGAGGTCAATATTGTTTTATCTTGAATCGCCCTTATAGGGGTCCAGCAACGTCATCTTGGTTGAAGTGGAGGATCGGGCTTGTCTCGGCCCCCTACGGGCCACCACGTTCCCGGCCCATACTGAGTGCGGCACCTTGGTGGTAGCATAACCCCGTCTTCAACTTTTGGGGTTTGCGATGCGCGCAAAATGGCTTGGTTGGCTGGGTGGCTTGACGTTGCTTGGGGGAACGGCAGCGGCCGATGAAACCTGCATGTCGCCTTACATGGCCAAGATCGTGGGCCAGGAGGACTTTGTCTATGTCTGGACCTTAGGCATGCCGGGCGTGGGCGATGAGCAGGACAAACTGGTGACGGTGGACGTCAATCCGCGTTCCGGCACTTACGGCCAAGTGGTGGATGCGCATTCGGTGGGCGGGCGCAACGAAGCCCACCATTCAGGCTTCACGGATGACCGGCGCTATCTTTGGGCGAGCGGCTTGGACACCAGCCGGATCTTCATCTTCGATGTCCACAGCAACCCTGCCAAGCCGCGACTGCACAAGACCATCGATGACTTCGTTGGCAAGTCGGGCGGCGTGGTGGGTCCGCACACCAGCTATGCGCTGCCCGGACGCATGCTAATCACCGGGCTCTCCAACAACCGCGACCACGGCGGCCGCACCGGCATGGTGGAGTACACCAACAGCGGCGACTACATCGCGACCCATTGGATGCCCATTGACGGCGACCTGCGCGGCGCGGCGAAGGGCGGCCGCTACGCTGACGGCTACGGCTACGACGTTCGGGCGCTGCCCCGGCGCAACCTCATGGTCACCTCCTCGTTCACCGGCTGGAACAACTACATGATGGACCTCGGCCAGATGATGGCCGACGCTGAAGCCATGAAGCGCTTCGGCAATACGGTGATCGTCTGGGACCTGCACGCCCGCCAGCCGAAAAAGGTGCTCGACGTGCCCGGCGCGCCGCTGGAGATTCGCTGCGCCTGGGGCGCCAGCCACGACTACTGCTTCACCTCCACGGCGCTGACCTCGGAAATCTGGCTCATCTATGAGGATGAGGACGGCGAGTGGCAGGCCAAGGCGGTGGCCGACATCGGCGATGCCAGCAAGATTCCGCTGCCGGTGGACATTTCCATCGGCGCCGACGACCAGGTGCTTTGGGTGAACACCTGGAACGACGGCAAGACGCGCCTGTACGACATCTCCGACCCCCATGCGCCGACGCAGTTGCTTGAGCAGCAGATTGGCGAGCAGGTCAACATGGTCTCGCAAAGCTGGGATGGCAAGCGCGTGTACTTCACTTCGTCGCTGCTGTCGAATTGGGACAAGAAGGCGGGTGAAGCGGACCTGCAGTACTTCAAGCTCTACACATGGGACGGGGAGGCGCTCAAGCACCGCTTCACCTTGGATTTCATCGCTGAGGGGCTGGGCGCTCCCCACCAGATGCGCTTCGGCGCCTATGCGCTCTACGGCCTCTCGCCGCC
>CAZRBP010000142.1:0-9230 GCA_964598305.1 uncultured Pseudomonadales bacterium
GAGAGCGGGAAATCCGCAATGCAGAAGTGGTGCGGACGTTCATCAAGCGGCTCCGACAGCGGCTTGGCGAGCAGGCTTCGAGGCCGAAGTGGATCTTCAACGAACGTGGTGTCGGCTACCGCATGGCGACTCCGGCGGACCTGTCCATATAGCTGGCATGGCTCTTTGCTACACGATTCCCTTAGATGATGCCGTAGGCGAGCATGGCGTCGGCGATCTTGAGAAAGCCGCCGATGTTGGCCCCCTTCACGTAATCGACCTTGCCGTTCTCCGAGCCGTGGCGCAGGCAGGTTTGGTGGATGTTGTGCATGATCGTCTGCAGACGGGCATCCACTTCATCGGCGCTCCAGGACAGGCGCAACGCGTTCTGGCTCTGTTCGAGGCCCGATACGGCCACGCCGCCGGCGTTGGCGGCCTTGGCGGGGCCGTACAGGATGCCGGCGTCGAGAAAGGCGCCCATGCCATCTGGATCTGTGGGCATGTTCGCGCCTTCGCACACCGCGCGAACGCCGTTCTTCAATAGGGTCTGCGCATCGTCGCCGTTGATCTCGTTCTCGGTGGCGCAGGGCAGGGCGACGTCAACGGGAACGCCCCAGGGCCGCTGGCCCTTGTGGAAACTGACGTGGTCGAAACGATCCGCCACCTCGGCAATGCGGCCGCGGCGGACCTCCTTGAGCTCGCGAATGAACGCCAGCAGGTCGCGGTCCAAGCCGCCGGGGATGTGGATGAAGCCGGAGGAGTCCGACAGGGTGACCACCTTTGCCCCGAGGGTGATCGATTTCTCAGCGGCGTAGATGGCCACGTTGCCGGAACCCGAAATTGCCACGGACTTCCCGTCGATGCCTTCCCCGACTTGGTTGAGCATGTGTTCGCAGAAGTACACGCAACCGTAGCCGGTGGCTTCCGTGCGCACCAAGCTGCCGCCGAAATTCAAGCCCTTGCCGGTCAGTATGCCGGCGTAGCGGTTCGCCAAGCGCAAGTATTGGCCGAACAGCACGCTGATCTCCCGGGCACCGACGCCAATGTCGCCAGCGGGAACGTCGGTGTCCTCGCCGATGTGCCGGTGCAGCTCGATCATCAGCGACTGGCAAAAGCGTTCCACCTCGCGGTCGCTCTTGCCCTTGGGGTTGAAGTTTGAGCCGCCCTTGCCGCCGCCCATCGGCAGGCCCGTCAGGCTGTTCTTGAAGACCTGCTCGAAGCCGAGAAACTTCAGGATGCTCAGGTTGACCGATGGATGAAAGCGCAGGCCGCCCTTGTAGGGGCCGATGCAGTTGTTGAACTGCACCCGCCACGCGCGGTTGACGCGCACGTTGTGCGAATCGTCCTCCCAGCAGACCCGGAAGATCACCACGCGGTCCGGCTCCGTCAAACGCTCCAGGATCCGCGCCTCCCGATAGGCCCGGTGGTCGAGCAAAAAGGGCATCAGGCTTTCGACAACTTCGCGAACCGCTTGATGAAACTGGGTTTCCCCCTCGTTGCGGCGGATGAGCCCGCGCATGAATCGCGCGATTTCGTCCTCAACCGCTGGGCTTCGATTCGCCATGTCCAATCTTCCTGTGCAAGAAGGCGGGCATTTTAAGGGAGTTGAGCCTGGGTGGAGGGGGCCGGGTGCAGCGCCGCGGCCGGATGCTCGGCTGTGCGAAATCTCTTACGAAATGCCGGGGCAACGGCGCACGGCTCTTTCAGCTTTTGCCGGATTGCCCGGCTGCTTGGGGGCACTTTAGCATTTCCGGGAACAAGGGATTGGCGGTTTCCGAGAGGAGGCGGCCTGTTCATCCAACCACCCTATGGACGTTGACATGAAAACCGATAACACGCAAGCCCAAGCCCAGCGCACCCTGGCCAAGGTGCTGAAACGAGACCTGTCTCCCGCCACCGTGGACGAGGACGGTTGGACCGACCTGCACTTCACGGCGGTGATGGGCCTAAGCGCCGATTGCCGCGCCTTGGTGAGCAAGGGCGTGCCGGTCGATGTGCGCCTCAAGGATGATGGCAAGTCGCTTGCCGCCGGCCTGATGCGGACCCTTCGGGATTTGGGCCTCGGCTTCACCACTTGGGAACGGGAAGGCGACCGGCCCTTGCACTTGGCCGCTTGGGCGAATGCGCCGACGACGGCCGCGGCGTTGCTGGATTGCGGGGCGAACGTCAACGGCAAGTTGGCGTCGGGGGCAACGCCTTTGAGCGTGGCTGCCCGGTTTGACGGTGCGGCCACCGCGGAGGTCCTGTTGGCTAACGGCGCCGATGTGCAGGTTAGGGAGTTTTTTCAATACACCCCGTTGCACACCGCCGCTTTCCAGCGATCCTTGGCGACCGCCAAGCTGCTCGTGGATGCCGGTGCGGACATTGCCGCCCGGGCTCACGACAACTGGACGCCCCTGCATGTGGCGGCGCTGTTTGATGCCACGCAAGTCGCCCGACTGCTGCTCGATTGCGGCGCGGACGTCAACGCCTTGTCCGAGGCGGACGGCGGCACGCCGCTCGACTTCGCCGAGAGCATGAAGGCCACTGCCACCGCGGCCATGCTCCGACGGCGCGGCGGCGACATCACGATCGAGGAACACACCGAGATGGTCGGCGTCATCGACACCAAGCTCGGCGGTGGTTGGGGCATGCTGCGGCCGATCTACCGACGCACCAAGAAGAGACGGGCGCCCCGTCGCCGCCGAGCGGTCGGTTGATGGTGAGGCCATCGACCGCATGGATGGGCTGTTGTAAGCTCGTTGGCCATCCAAGGAGGAACTCATGCGCACTCACGTCCACGCTTTGCCCGCCCTGTTGGCCGCCGCTCTGCTCGCCGCTTGCGAGCCTGCCGATCAAGCGCCGCCTGCCCCGCCGCCGAGTGCGGAGGAGGCCTTCCGGCTGCAGGTCGAGACGGCGGTGCCGGGGGCGGTCATCGAGGTGCCGGCGGGTACGCTGAGCCTGCAGCGGGGCTTGGTGCTCAACACGGACGGCGTCACGATCCGCGGGGCGGGCATGGACCAGTCCATCCTGAGCTTCGCAGGGCAGTTGGCGGGTGCCGAAGGTCTTTTGGTGACCGCCAGCGACTTCACCATTGAGGATCTCGCCATTGAGGACACCGCCGGCGATGCCCTGAAAATCACCGACGGGCGCAACATCACCGTGCGCCGGGTGCGCACCGAATGGACCGGCGGCCCGAGCACCGAGAACGGCGCCTACGGCATCTACCCCGTGCAGACGGAAAACACCCTCATCGAGGGCTCGGTGGCCATCGGCGCCTCGGACGCCGGCATCTACGTTGGTCAATCGCGCAACGTCGTGGTGCGCGACAGCCGGGCCGAATTCAACGTGGCGGGCATCGAGATCGAGAACACCGTCCATGCGGACGTGTTCGGCAACCTGGCGGTCAACAACACCGGCGGCATTCTGGTGTTCAACATGCCGGATCTGCCGGAGGAGGGCCACAGCACCCGGGTGTTCAACAATCGAGTGGTTGACAACAACACCGCCAACTTCGGCATTCCGGGCTCGGCGGTGGCCGGGGTGCCCGCCGGTTCCGGCATCCTCATCAACGCCAACGACCGGGTGGAGGTGTTCGATAACGAAATCCGCAACAACCAAACCGCCAATGTGCTGATTTCCAGCTACTTCAGCGCCAACTACACCGGCGAGCGCAAGGTGGTGGAGACCTTCGATCCCTACCCGGAGACGCTCCTGATCCTCGGCAACGCCTTCGGTCCCGGCGGCGGCGCCCCGGATCACGAGGGGCTAGAGGCGGTTCGCTTGGCACTCTTCGGCGTCGAGGGCCACTTGCCCGACGTGGTTTGGGACGGGGTGCGCCATCCGGAGCGCGGCGCGGATGAATTCGCCATCTGCGTGGACAACGCGCCCGCGGACGTGCTCAACGTGGACGGCGCCAACGGCTACGCCAGCCCGGCGGTGGTCACCACCGAGCACCAGTGCGCCCATCCTCGGCTCGCGCCCGTGGAGTTGACCCAGAGCGGCGCTGCTTAGTGTCCTGCGCCCCGAACGTTCGAGGGCGGGACGCCCTCGCACCGGGGGAACCGCTTCGAACGAAGGTCGGAGCGAGGGCATCCTGCCCTCGAACTGGTCCGTGGAACCGCGCAGAGTAGCTGCTGGCCTTGCCCTTTGGGGCGGGATGGCACTGCTGGCGGGTTGCGCGCCGGCGCCGGAGGTGCGCCTGCACGCATCCGCCGAGTACCCACAGCAGCTCTCCGATTGGGGGGTAATCGAGCGCCGGGGCGACCGGCTGGTATTGGGGGAAGGCGTTCTCCCGTACGATGTCAACACGCCGCTGTTCGCCGATTACGCGCAAAAGCTCCGCACGGTTTGGCTGCCGCCGGGGCGCAGCGCCCGGTTCGATGCCGATCAGGCGTACGACCTGCCCGTGGGCACGTTGATCAGCAAGACCTTCTTCTATCCCACCGAGGACGGCGTCGCGCAGGCGGCGGAGGGTTGGGATGGCCAGATTGAGACGCTTGACCTGGCCCGCGCCCGTCTGGTGGAAACGCGCCTATTGGTGCGTCAAGCCGAGCAATGGGAGGCGCTTGCCTATGTGTGGCACGGCGATGAGGCCTGGCTGTCGATCACCGGCGCGATCATCCCCTTACCGCTGGCGCCGCCCGGCGGCAGCGCGGCGAGGACGGTCAACTACATGGTGCCGAGCCGCAACCAATGCGCCAGTTGCCATGTGACCGGGCAGCATGGCGATGCCCTGATGCCCATCGGCGTTTCCACCCGGCAGCTCAACCGCGGCTACGGCGGCGGTCCGGGCAATCAGCTTGCGCATTGGCAGGCGCTGGGGTGGCTCGAAGGCGCGCTGCCGGCAACGGAGTGGGCGCGCAACGCGGACTGGGCCGATCCCGATGAATCCCTGGCTCACTTGGCGCGGTCCTACTTGGATGCCAACTGCGGCCACTGCCACAACCCAGCGGGACGGGCCGACACCACCGGCCTGTGGCTGAACGCCCACCGCGTTCCGCTGCGCCGCCTTGGCCTGTGCAAGCCGCCCATCGCTGCGGGCCAAGGCACCGGCGGGCGGCGCTACTCGATCGTGCCCGGCCAGCCGGATGCCTCGATCCTCGTGTTCCGCATGGCTGATGACGACCCTGCGACGCGGATGCCGGAAATTGGCCGCTCCATCGTCCACCAGCGCGGCTTGGCAGTGGTGGCGGATTGGATCGCGTCGCTGCCGGACGAGTGCGCCGAGCCGGACTACGCGGGCGCGTTGGCGGACGGGGCTTGAAGCGATCCGGGCGCAGTGGTTTAAAATGCGCTGATGAATACCCCAAACCCCTACTCGATTCCTCTCGAGCAAATCGACGTCTCCGACGCCTACCTCTTTCAGCAGGACGCCCATTGGGGCTTCTTCGAGCGCCTGCGCAAGGAGGCGCCGGTGCACTACTGCCCGGAAAGCAAGTTCGGGCCGTACTGGTCGGTGACCAAGTTCAACGACATCATGGCCGTGGAGAAGAACCACGAGCAGTTTTCCTCTGAGGAGGGCATCACCTTGGGGCCGCCGACCACGGTGCCGGAAGAGGAGATCATGGACACGCCGATGTTCATCGCCATGGACCCGCCCAAGCACGACGTGCAGCGGGCCACGGTGCAGCCGGTGGTGGAGCCACGCAACCTGCAGGCGCTGGAAGGCACCATTCGCGAGCGGGCGGCGGCCATTCTCGACTCCCTGCCTCGGGGCGAAACCTTCAATTGGGTGGATCGGGTTTCCATCGAACTCACCACCCAGATGCTGGCCACCCTGTTCGACTTCCCGTTCGAGGAGCGGCGCAAGCTCACGCGTTGGTCGGACGTGGCCACCGCAGTGCCGGGCCAAGGGGTGATCGAGACCATGGATCAGCGCCGCGAGGAGCTTCATGAGTGCTTAGCCTACTTCACCCGCCTGTGGAACGAGCGAGTGAACCAACCGCCCGCCCATGACCTGATCTCCATGCTCGCCCACGGCGACAACACCCGCCACATGGCGCCGATGGAGTTTCTCGGCAACCTGATCCTGCTGATCGTCGGCGGCAACGACACCACGCGCAATTCGATTTCCGGCGGCGTGCTGGCGCTGAACCAATTCCCGGGCGAGTACGACAAGCTGCGTGCCGACCCCTCCCCGAAACTGATCCGCAACATGGTTTCGGAGATCATCCGCTGGCAGACGCCCTTGGCCTACATGCTGCGCACCGCCGTGGAGGACACCGACTTTTGCGGCCAGCGCATCCGCACCGGGGATCGGCTCTGCATGTGGTACGTCTCGGGCAACCGGGACGATGAGGTGATCGACAATCCCAACGACTTCATCATCGACCGCAAGAATGCCCGCCACCATCTTTCGTTTGGCTTCGGCATCCACCGCTGCATGGGCAATCGGCTGGCGGAGATGCAGCTTCGGGTGCTCTGGGAGGAGATCATGAAGCGCTTCCGCTTCGTGGAGGTGGTGGGCGAGCCGGAGCGCACGCTGTCGGCCTTTGTGAAGGGCTACCTCGAACTGCCGGTCCGCGTCCACGAGCACTAGCTCAACATCCCAAGAGGGCCGCGTCCGCCAATGAGCTGGCGCGGTTGAGTTGATGCGCCCAAAGCACGCCCTGGCCTTCATCTTCGTCACGGTGCTGCTCGACTCCATCGGCTTTGGCATCATCATGCCGGTGGTGCCGCAGCTCATCATGGACGTCAGCGGCGAGCCGCTCTCCTCGGCGGCGCAGTACGGCGGTTGGCTAATGTTCGTGTATGCCGCCATGCAGTTCTTCAGCGCCCCGGTGCTCGGCAACCTTTCGGACCGTTTCGGCCGCCGGCCGGTGCTGCTGCTCTCCCTGCTGCTGATGGGCGGCGACTACCTGCTGATGGGCTGGGCGCCGAGCATCGCCTGGCTGTTTCTGGGCCGGTTCATCGCGGGCATCTCGGCCTCCACCTACGGAATTGCCAACGCCTTCATCGCCGACAGCTTCCCGCCGGAGGAGCGGGCCAAGAACTTCGCCCTCATGGGCGCGGCCTTTGGCACGGGCTTCATTGTCGGCCCGGTGATTGGCGGCTTTCTGGGGGAATTCGGTCCCCGCGCGCCGTTCTACGCAGCGGCGGCGCTGGCCTTTGCCAACGTGCTGTACGGCTTCTTCGTGCTGCCGGAGTCGCTGAAACCCGAAAACCGGCGCCGCTTCCAATGGAAGCGGGCCAATCCGTTTGGGGCCTTCAACCAGCTTTGGCGCTACCCGATGGTCATGGGCCTGGTCTTCGCCTACTTCTTCTACCTGATCGGCCACCACTCGCTGCCGAGCGTGTGGTCCTACTTCGCCATTGAGAAGTTCGGCTGGTCGACGACCGAGATTGGTTTTTCCCTCGGTGCGGTCGGGGTGTGCATGATCGTGGTGCAGACCTATCTGATTCGCCGCTTCCTCAATCGTTACGGCACCGAACGCACCGCCCACATTGGCTTGACCATGACCATCATCGCCTTTCTCGGCTACGCCTTTGTGCCCTACGGCTGGATGATGTACATCGTGATCGTGGTGGGCGCGGCCCAAGGCTTCATCGGCGCACCACTGCAGAGCCTGATGTCGAGCCAGGTGCCGGCAGATTCCCAAGGCGAGCTGCAAGGTGCCCTCGGCAGCATGGCGAGCCTCGTGTCGATCCTCTCACCGCCCTTCATGACCCAAACCTTCGCTTGGTTCAGCGCCGCCAATGCGCCGATCTACTTTCCCGGCGCGCCGTTCCTGGCCGCGGCCTTCTTTACGCTGCTGGGCTTAGTGGCAATGGTCAGAGCGCTGGGCGGCGCCCGCGCTCGGCGCGAGGCCGTTTAAGCGGGGCAACAACTCCCATTTTGACGGGCCGAGGGCAACTTGCCCTCGCATTGAATCGAGGGATCCCGTCGAGGGCGGGGCGCCCTCGCTCCGGAGGAGCCCGTACGGGGGCGACGCTAAGCGACGACGCCTTGCTTTATCAGTTCCTGGATTTCAGCCTGTGACAGGCCAGCCTCGCGCAGGACTTGCTCGGTGTGCTCGCCCGTGGTTGGGGCGGGCCCCCGGGGGCGGACATCCGCTGACTTGAAGCGCATGGGGGCGTTGACGGTGCGGTAGGTTCCGAGTTCCGGGTGCTCAAGCTCCGGGAACAGGCCGATGGCGTTGGCGTGGGGGTCGTCCACCACCTCGTGCAGGCCCAGCACCGGCCCCCAGATCACGCCATGCTCGTCGAAGATGACACCCCATTCATCCCGGGTCTTGGCGCTGAGCGTTGCGTCGACGCCATCGACGAGTTCGCGCATGTGCCGGTAGCGGTCTCGGCCGGTGACGTAGCGCTCGTCGGCCAGCCAGTCGTCGCGGCCGATGGCCCGGCACAGGCGTTCCCAAGCGCCGCTGTCGAGCATGTTGAGAACCACCCACTTGCCATCGCCACAGGGATAGCGATTGGCCATGGGCGTGAGCACCTCGTGACGTGCACGGCGGCGCACGGGGGCCTTGTCGACGGCGGTAACGCTGATGTCGGAGGCCTGGGTCCAAACCGCAGTTTCGTAGAGCGAAGTCTCCACCACCTGACCCTCCCCGGTTTTTTCCGCCAAGCGCAAGGCGGCGAGAATGGCGGCGACCAGGGTCAGCCCGGTCGTGTGGTCGCCCTGAGCCGTGCCGGCGCGCGGCACGACGCCGTCCTCGCCTTCGCGCATGATGTCAGAGAGGCCGGAGCGGCCGAAGAACGCCGTCACGTCGTAGCCCGGCCGCCAAGCGTCCGGCCCGGTGGTGCCGTAGCCGGTGAGAGTGGCGTGAACCAGGTTCGGCTTGATGGCGAACAGGGTCTCTGGATCGAGGCCAAATCGCCGTTGCCGCTGCGCCAGCAGGTTGCATAGGAAGACATCGGCATCTTGAGCCAGACGGTGCGCCAGAGCTTGGCCTTCGGGCTTGTCCAAGGCGATGGCGGCGGAGCGCTTGCCGCGGTTGTCCACGTCGAACTGCAGGTCGTAGCCGGCAAAGTTCGATTCAACCCGAAGCGGCCGGGACAGGCCGCGCATCGGGTCGCCGGCGATGGGTTCGATCTTCAGCACGTCAGCGCCCATGTCCGCCAGGATGGCGGCGGCGCTTGGCGCAGCCATGTAGTTGTCCACTTCCAGAACCTTGATGTCTTCCAAGGGCGCGTTCAACAGTCGATCCTCGCGGCGGCTGGGAAAGTGATTGTAACGAGTTGAGCGTAGGAGCGGCAGTTGCGCCCCTGCTACTTTGGAGCGGCTGGCTGCGGCATCGGCGGCGGTGAAAGACCAATTGATTGGG
>CAZRBP010000143.1:0-9098 GCA_964598305.1 uncultured Pseudomonadales bacterium
GTTCGCACACTGCTTGAGTCTGGCGCGAAGTCGGTCGTAAGGGATGACAGCGGAACAACACCTCTCCACTTGGCGGCAAAACTTGGCAACGTCGAACTGATCGATGAGTTGCTTGGCGAACCCGTCGATTTGAATACACGAGACGGCGAAGGAAGAACGCCCCTGCATTTCGTCGCGGAGTGTGAATGCGATTCGAATGACCCCTCGGGCGACAATGCATCGGCTCCGGTTGGCGATCAGATGCGCGGACCAGCCCCAGAATGGGTAGTAGCTCGACTCTTGGTTGCCGGCGCGGAACCGAATGTGCAAAACAATGAAGGCGCGACGCCACTTCACTTGGCTGCTGCCCATGGTATGGCGGAGACGGTCTGTGCACTATTGGGAAAGCTGGGAGGTGATGGCGGCGATCCAAAGATGGTTGACCGTGAGGGCATGACGCCGCTGCATCACTTGATGAAGATTCCGCCGGAGCTAGACCCCGGATTACGTGCGTTTGCAGCCCTGATCGAATCGGGGGCTGATCCGAACGCACCCGACAATCAAGGCCGGACGCCGTTGCACCTAGCGTCGAAAAGCGGTTATGCGGATGAGGACGAAGGTGCCTTCGTGAAGGCGCTGCTCGAAGCGGGTGCGAAGCCCAATGCGAGGGATCGGCGGAGACGAACTCCGTTGCATTACGCTGTCAAACATCCGGATTCGCCAATCAGCACGCGGGCACTGCTGGATGGAGGCGCTAACGTCAACGTGAAGGATGATGGACAAGGTCAGACTCCCCTGCACATTGTCGCTCGGACGGGCGGAGCGGAGCTGGCTGAGATGCTGGTCGGCGCTGGCGCAAAGATTGGCGCGAGAGACGGAGATGGGAGTACGCCGCTCCTTGTCGCTGCATGTGAGGGCAACGCCGAAGTGGCGGAAGTGTTAGTGGCGGCAGGCGCGGATCCCTACTACCGGGGAGGCTCGAATTTAGATGGGTCACCGATCCAAGAAGCCGACGCGAGGAAGCATGGACAAGCGATGGTCCAAGCGCTGGTTGGCAATCCAAAGAAGCGAGACGAGAACGGCCGCACACCGCTTCACGAAGCAGCGGCGCTTGGGCTCCCGCACTGGGTGAACGCGCTGCTTGAAGCGGGTGCCGATCCAAATGTTCGGGACGCGGACGGCAGGACCCCTTTGCACGAAGCCGTGGATGCGTTGGGGGGTGATGCTTGCGTGGAGGCACTGACCGCCGGCGGGGCTGATCCAACCATTCAGGACAAAGACGGTGCTACGCCGCTCCAGCGTCGCCATCCGCCTTCAAGGCGGCGGCGCTCCTCGTAGGCGGCAGCATAGAATGTCACGCCGTAGCGCCGGGTGAATTCTAGGACTTGATGCATCCGGCACGACAACCGGCGACTCAATCAATGTCCTGCGTCCCGGTCTTCCCGAATCCATCGAACGATCTCTTCGGTGGTGACGGCTGTAGCGCCAGGCGCATTGCGCAGCCGGTCCATGTCAGCAGCAGCGTCCGAATGCTGCCGCTGGCGTACCCATGCCCGCAGTGCGTCGTTTATGGTTTGACTGCGCTCGCCCTT
This sequence comes from uncultured Pseudomonadales bacterium, assembly GCA_964598305.1. Classification (GTDB taxonomy): domain Bacteria; phylum Pseudomonadota; class Gammaproteobacteria; order Pseudomonadales; family Azotimanducaceae; genus Azophilus. Next base: position 1,572 of record CAZRBP010000143.1, read on the forward strand.
CGGAATGTCCCGCAGGAAACGCCAGACGTCATCATAGACAATGATGTTGATGCGATGCGTCATGTCGTTCGTCCAGTGTGCGGGTAGTTACGCACCATATCATCGAACAATTGGAGTTCGAGCCAATCTCGGGCGAACCTTGCGCTATGATTCAAGCCAACACGAGGCGAGTGAATGACGGTACAAATCATCTGCCTGCTGATCGGCGCAGTGTTGCCCTATCTGTGGTTCGGCGTGTCCTTGCGCTACACCAAGGTGGAGCTGGGCTCGATCGACTTGGACGCCCCCCGGCAGCAGGCCGCCCGATTGACCGGCGCCGGCGCCCGGGCCAGGGATGCGCAATACAACGCTTGGGAAGCCCTCATCCTGTTCGGGGCGGCCAATGTCGCAGCCTTGGTGGCGGGCGTTGAACCAACCGGACACTGGGCGCTGGCGGCGGTGCTGTGGGTGACGGCGCGACTGCTGCACGGGGCGTTCTATCTTGCGGGCATGGCGCTTGTCCGGGGATTGTCGTTTGCCATCGGTGTGGCCATGAGCCTATGGATTTTCGGTTTGGCCTTGACGGTGGATTGAACCGGCTGCTGGATTGATGGCGCGGGGGCCGTCGAACATCCGCGGCGCAACGTAACGCACGCAACGAACCAAGCAACAAAAAAGGAACCGCATATCCATGTCCATTGAAACCCAACTCTTCGACCTCACCGGCAAGGTGGCCCTGCTGACCGGCGCCTCCAAGGGCATGGGCCAAGCCATGGCCGAAGGGCTCGCCGAGCACGGCGCCAAGGTGGTCATCTCCAGCCGCAAGCTCGACCAGTGCGAGGCCGTGGCAGACACGATCAACAGCCGCTGCGGGGCGGGCACCGCCATCGCCGCCGCCTGCAACATCGGTTACAAGGAGCAGCTTGAAGCCTTGGTTGAGACCACCCGCGAGCGCTTGGGGCCGATCGACGTGCTGGTCTGCAACGCGGGCGTCAACCCGTTCTACGGCTCGATGTCGGAGATTCCCGATTGGGCCTTCGACAAGATCATGAGCTCCAACGTCAAGTCCAACCACTGGCTTTGCCAGATGGTAGCTCCGGACATGATCGCCAAAGGGTCCGGTTCGGTCATGATCACCTCCAGCACCGGCGCCTTTGCCCCGTCCGAGGTGTTGGGCGCCTACAACATCTCCAAGCTGGCGGACATCGCCCTGGTGCGCAACTTGGCCATGGAATGGGGCCCCAAGGGGGTGCGCGTCAACGCCATCTGCCCGGGCCTCATCAAGACCGACTTCGCCCGCGCCCTGTGGGACAACGAGGAAGCCGCCGCTCGGGTCAACGAAATGACGCCCTTGCGCCGCTTGGGCGAATCCGAGGACCTCAAAGGGGTTGCCGTGTTCCTCGCCTCACAGGCCAGCGCCTATGTGACCGGCCAGGCACTGACCGTCTGCGGCGGCACCCACATGTGGCGATGACCACCGGGGAAGCCGCCGCCATGCCCGCCCTGCCGTCCTTGCGGGACGTGCATGCGGTCGTGGTCGGCGACCTCATGCTGGACCGCTACTGGCAGGGCGAGGCGCGGGGCATCTCCCCGGAAGCCCCGGTGCCGGTGGTGGCGGTCAGCGACGTGGAGGACCGTCCCGGCGGCGCCGCCAACGTCGCCCTCAACGTCGCCAGCCTCGGCGCCCGCTGCACCTTGCTCGGCTGCATCGGCAAGGACGCGGAAGGGGCGGCGCTCCGGTCGATTCTTGAGGCGGCGGGCGTGCTGTGCGACTTCGTCGAAATCGACGGTTGGGCCACGACGCTCAAGTTGCGCGTGGTCAGCCAGCGACAGCAGTTGCTGCGCAACGATTTCGAGAGCCCCGTGCCAGCCGAGGCGGCGCACGAGTTGGCGGCAAAGGCGAGCGCCCATCTAGCGGATGCCGCCGTGCTGGTCGTTGCCGACTACGACAAGGGCGCCGTGGCGGACCCCGCAGCGCTGATTCAAACGGCCAATGCGGCTGGCACCGCAAGCGTCGTCGATCCCAAGTTCAAGCCCCTGGCGAGCTATGCCGGTGCCAGCCTGCTCAAGCCGAACCGCCAGGAATTCACCGCCGCGGCAGGTCAGTTCGGCGATGTCGAAGCGCTGGCCGAAGCCGCCCAGGCACTCTGCCGCGCCCACGGGTTTGATGCCATGGTGGTCACCGTCGGCGCGGACGGCATGACTGTCGTGGAGGGGCCGCACACCCACCACCTGCCGGCCCGCCCGGTGGAGGTGTACGACGTCACCGGCGCCGGTGACACCGCCGCCGCCGTCCTTGGCGTGGCGTTGGGGGCCGGCTTGCCAGTGCTGGACTGCGCCCGTTTGGCCAACGTCGCGGCCTCATTGGCCGTGGCGAAATCCGGCACCGCCGCCGTGAGCGGGCCGGAACTCGCGCTCGCCGCGGCCCAAGATTCAATGGATGGCGGCGTGTTGACCGCCGATCAACTCGCCTTGGCCGTCGCCGCGTCCCGGGAGACCGGAGAGCGAATCGTCTTCACCAACGGCTGCTTCGACATCCTGCACGCCGGCCACGTCGCCTACCTGCAACAAGCCCGCCAACTCGGCGACCGCCTGATCGTCGCCGTCAACAGCGACGCCTCCGTGGCCCGAATCAAAGGCCCGGAACGCCCAGTCAACACGCTGGCGCGCCGCATGCAGGTGCTAGCGGGCCTAAAGTCCGTGGACTGGGTGGTCAGCTTCGACGAGGACACCCCCGAACCGTTGCTGGACCGCTTCCGCCCGGACGTGCTGGTCAAGGGCGGCGACTACGAACGCCACCAGGTCGTCGGCGCGGATTTCGTAGCCAGCTACGGCGGCGAAGTGCAAGTGCTCGACCGAGTGGAGGACTGCTCAACCACCGCCATCCTGGACCGGCTGGCCTGATCCCGCTCTCTCCGACCGGAATCCCCTGGGCATCTTGCCCTCGCAACGGCGCTCGTTCGGAGCGCAGTTCCTGCACCCCAGCGCAGCACGAATCTGCCCAGCAGTTTCCATCAGCCGTCGGTCCGAACGGTCAATGCCGCTACGGCAAAGGAAGTCCTCGACTCAGCCGACGGGCAGCCTTGATGGCTCAATCAACTCTGCTTCAGCGCCCTCGCCAGTAGCCGTTATTCGATATCTGTGACTGCGCCAGAGTTTGCTCTTCTTGTCGCGCTCCCAAGCCACCAAGAGATAAGTGTCTCCGGCTTGGCTTCCCTCGAAGGCCTTGATCCACTTGCATAGCTGTTTGGCGGTTTCTTTTGCTTGTCTATCGCATCCGCAAACCCAACCAGCATCGCACACCATGAGCCGGATGTCGGCGCGCGCGACGAGCAGTTTCTGGAAATCGTCCCTGATGTGGTCGAGGTCACCCCATTCGCAGTCGGCCACCATTGGAACTGAGTAGAGCTTGTCATTCCATTCCAGCCAAGTTACATCGAAAAGCCATTCCCCGTGATTGACAAACCTCTTTTCCACCTGCGATGCGCATGTGTAGCAGCCCAATTCTTGGCCAATCCTGCACAACTGCGTCTTGATCTCCTTGGTCCACCAAGAACCATCGCCATCGGGATTGACGCCGCCATCTCCTTCAAACTCGTTAAAGCCATTCATGATCCTCCTTTCAATCAGGTGTTTACGATCCACGAGACTCTTCTCCTGCTATCCATTGATCGGGGTGCCAAATGCACGAAGGCCCGCATTCGCGTGAGGGCTTTGGAAGGAGGGCAGGAATCTCTACAACGCCTCGAATCCAACCTTAGTCCGCTCCTGACTGGGGCTCATCAATGCCCGTTTGCGCTGTGCCTGCCTTCATCCACCATCGCTCTTGCGAAGCTCGCTCATGATCCGACCGATCGCCTTAACCGTGTGGGGCACGTTCTCGGCGGCACCTTTGGTCTCGGCGAAAATGCTGGCGTGGGCGAGCGAGTCCCGAAGCTTCTTGATTTCCTCAAACTCGTCGTTCAACTTGGTCTTGCTCCCTTCCAGCACATTTAGCTTGGCGATGACTTTTGCCTTGTCAGCAAAATCGGTGGCCAAAATCTCGCTAACGAGGGTGTCAGACTCTCGCAGAAAGGCAACTTTCTCCTTGACCTTCTCTTGTCGCCCAGCGCTGAGCAATTTCAACCATCCCTTCGGACCATTGGGGTAGGCGCCCTGAATTCTCTCGGCCATCACCATCTCAAGCGCCGTCACCAACCCGAAAAGTGCGGCGCGAACGGGTAGCTTGTGGAGGTCCGCAAGGCACACCAAGCCCACGATCTCACTGCCGGAGACAACCAGCCGGGCCGGTCGCTGGGCTGCCGAAAGGACAAACTCCAGTATGCTGGCTTCGCCGCCAATTAGCAGATCCTCTGAGAGCGCTTCGAAGTCGTCCTCGATCCGTCGTCCCGCCGGTGGCGTCTCCTCGAACCAACGTTCGGCGTTGTAAAGGCCGCAGATTCTTCCGTCTCTCACAATGGGGACAGAGCTGAATCGGTGTTTATCGTTCTTAGCCGCAAGGGAAGCCGCTGCATCGCTTGGGCGGCAGGTCATGAGACTGTCGCGCTCTGTCATGATCAGACGCACGGTCAGACCGGCCTGAACCGCTTCAACTGTTTCTTGTGCCGTGGCCGGACGGCTGGGCCAGACTGGCACTTGATGGGATTCCGTTTCCGTCACAGCTACCCCGCCACATGCTCGTCGAGCTTGATTAGCGACTCTGCTGGGATACCCAGCCCCCGGTGCAACCGCCAGATCATCCTCAAGCTCAGCGGGCGCTTGCGGTTTAGCACTTCGTAAACTCGGCCGCGGCCGCCGATGTAGGGAACGAGGTCCTTGGGTGCCAGCCCGCTCTGTTCCATGTGGTAGCGGATTGCCGCGACGGGGTCTGGAAGGTCGAGTGGGTAGTGCTTGGCCTCCCAAGCTTCGACCAGCGTCACTAAGACATCGAGACGGTCGCCCTCGGGTGAGTTGAGCTTTGCCGTCATCAGGCCCTCGATCTCCTTCAAGGCGCGCAGATGATCCCGCTTGGTCTTGATCGGTGCAATGTCCATGGCTCAACCGTACAGCAAACAGGCGTTTTCGACGAGGTGGTCGAGATTCAGGGTGCCGACGACGATGCTGGTGACGCCGGGGTGGTCAGCGACTTGATTCAAGCTGGTTGGCTGGGCTCGACCGCTGTTGAGAGCCTTCTTGACCAAAACGCCGCAACCTTGAGCGTGGGCCTCGGCTATGAGGTCCACTTCATCCAAGTCGTCGGCGCGTGTTCGGTGGCCAGCTACGGAGGCGATGTGCAAGTGCTTGACCGAGTGGAGGACGGCTCGACTACCGCCATCTTGGACCTGTCCGGCTAGCTCGGGCCAGCTCGGTTAGCAGCCCGACCGGAAACTATGGTTGGGAGAGACAGCCCCTGCCTGTCCGCTTAAGATCTCTATTGTTCTGCCCCTCCAGGCCATGTCTTCATGCCCTCTGCCGCGGCGGCTCGGCGCAGATGATTGTCGAAACAAGCGAACTCGATATCGTCGGCGGGGCCTGCGGCTGACTCCCGCCACGCGAGCGCTGCCGCCAACTGCACAGCGTCATAGCCCCGCAGGTCGTGTCTCCACGCAAGGTCACCTGCGAGCGCCGTCAATGCATCAGTCAGCCGAATTCTCGTGAAGACGGTCCAGTCATCGAGAAATTCACGTTCGGCCTCCCGGGCATCCGCCGGCGCCATTCGACTGTCCCGCACAGCCTTGGCCAACGCGGCGGCGACTTCCACCCGTGTGATCAAAGCGGCCCCGTTCTCCGAAGCGTCTTCGATACGAGCGAGTACGGCTTCCGACTCGTCCTCTTCCACGTAGCGCTTGAACAGTGCGCTCGTATCGAGGAAGAGAAGAGTCACCGGCGATTTTCCCTGACGATATCGGACATGCTGCCTCCGCCCAGCAAACGCGCATTCGGCTTCCTCGCCTCGAGCTTGCCTCGACCCCTAATGATCAGGGGCTCTTCGACGGGTGCATCAAGGTTCGTTGCCGGGACGAGGCGCGCAATCTGGCGACCATGATTCGTCAGCAGCAACGTCTTGCCGTGCCGAATCTCTTCCAGGCACTTGCCCAAGTTTCTGCGGAGTTCCCACACCCCGATTTGCCGTTCTTGCATTGGATTCTCCTGCTGCTGCCTCTAGTTCGACGGAACGATTCACCAAGAATGAAGTCAGTCCACCAGCACTTCGATCATTTCCGCGACAACCCGAAGAGTCAAGCTCTGATTGGAATACTGGCACCACCGCGAGATCCGGCAGCACGTAAATTGCACTCCGTTAACACACACCCGATGTCAACGGGCTTCACCCTACCGCGAACTAATCGCGTCTCGTAGGTTGGATCGGATAATCCCATAGTGAATTAGATTTGCCAGCAATTCGCGCGAGTTGCGCCAGTCGGCCCGCGACGCATCCGCAAGCTTACCGAGGTATATCCGCTCCCGACCGTCATCGCGCTCGTTGATCCATGCTCCTGCCCGCGCCTCCCGAACCGCTTCCATCACGACCGCCTTTTTCACCTGCGACATCGCGCCATCACAAAAAACTGACCAAGACTTACCATCCGGGTTCCTCTCGCACTTCGCTGTGTCTAGCTGAAGCGCATGATGCGCCCTATTTGGCTTCGTCACGCCAACGCAAAGCCTCAGCCCTCCGCGATCATCCCAAAGGTTGACCGCTATTGACACGGCTTCTACCGACCCCTGAGTGGCCGCCATGAAGTCGGCGTATCGCGTATGGTAGCTGCCGCCGCGGGTGCTGAATTGATGCCAGGCAGAGCCTCGGTCCTCAAGAATATGGACTCCCCCATGAGAATAGGGCAGTTTCTTGTCCTTGGGGATGCCAAACAAGATGCGATGTACGGCCAGCACGAATTCACGATCATAGTCCGCATCACCGTCAAGGAACTGAGGGTCGCCTAACGCTCGCCAGTAGTCCTCTAAGGCTGCCTCGTCGTCCACACTTGCGGGAAACTGAAGCTTGGCCACCGGTGGGTCGGAGAACACATCGAGCGGCTTCAAGTTGTCGACTGGCTTCCACTTGCCCCGGTCTTTGCACATGAATCCGTGTTGGTCGCCATTCGTTGTCCAAATCCACTGGGCTCTCGATTTCTCGGCGTAGTCAATAGCCTGCTCCTCAACGCAGTCACTCAACGGCACTTCTGTGCGCTTGCACTCAACCACGACCAGAACTCTTCCTCCGTCTAGTAGCTCAATGTCGGGTCGACCGCGTTGCCGGTTAGAATTGCCTACCCAACGGTAGTTTTTCTCCAGCCTCATGCTGTCCCTCGACCACCCCTTTTCGTGGATCAGCCAGTGCAGCACGCGTTGCCGGACCACTTCTTCCGGCGTTACGCGGATCGCCTTGTTGCGAATCTCGCAGTGGAGTGCACCGCGTTCGACCACCGGTTGGTGCTTGGGCAGAAAATTGTCGGTCATCCGTTTAGTCCAAATGCGTTCGAGAGCCCAAGGGTAAGCTGCGTGTCATCAACTCACAAATTGCTGTGAGTCAACCGGATGTCGCTTCGCCGCCCGAATCACTGTAGA
>CAZRBP010000144.1:0-1641 GCA_964598305.1 uncultured Pseudomonadales bacterium
CTCATCGTTTTCCGGCCCCACGGGGGCCTCCGCTGCAAGCAATAGCTCGGGACGGGTGGCACGCCAAGCGAAGACATTGCAGACTCGGTAAGCGCCGAAGCCCATTGCCTGGGCCCGCCGCTCCACCCGGGCGACTGTCGGGTCGTTCGCCCGCTCATTTGCTGTTGAAGGGTTGAGCATGACGAAGAGCGCCTTGCGGCCGGACGGCTCCCAAGTGCGGGTGAGGTCGTAGCGATACCGCTCGCAGTCGGAGTATCGTGCGACCGAGACGCACCCATCGCGTTCGTGGCGGCGGACGATCATCCGCTGCCTGCGGCCACACCGCCTTTACAGATCGTTGCCCCGCTCGCCTACAGATCGTAGCCCCGCTCGTTGTGCATCACGAGGTCGAGGCCTTGCTGCTCGTCCTCCTCCGTGACCCGGTTGCCGATCAAGGCGCCGGTGATCTTGAGAATGACGAAGGTGGCCAAGGCCGTGTAGCCCAAGGTGGCGATCACGCCGATGGCCTGCACGCCCAACTGGGAGCCCATGGTGGCTTCCTCCGAGCCATAGCCCTGGCCGCTGAAAATGCCGATGGAGGTGCTGGCGAATACGGCGGTCAACAGGGTGCCGAGCGCCCCGCCGACGCCGTGCACCGGGAAGACGTCCAGGGAGTCGTCGATCTTCAGCGAGCGCTTGATGTAGTTGGTGGCGAGGAAGCAGACGAAGCCGGCAGCGATGCCGATGATGAGCGCGCCTGCCGGGCCGACGAAGCCCGACGCCGGGGTGATGGTGCCGAGGCCCGCCACCATGCCGGTGACGGCGCCGAGAGCGCTCGGCTTGCCGAACCGGACCCATTCGCAAACCATCCAAGTGAAGGCCCCGGCGGAGGCCGACAGGTGGGTGACCAGCATGGCCATGGCGGCATCGCCGTTGGCCGCCAGCGCACTGCCGCCGTTGAATCCGAACCAGCCGACCCAGAGCATGCCCGCGCCGGCCATGGTGAGGGTCATGTTGTGCGGCGGCATGGCTTGGGCGGGAAAGCCGCGCCGGTTGCCCAGCACCATGGCCGCCACGATGGCGGCGGTGCCGGCGGTGATGTGAACCACGGTGCCGCCGGCGAAGTCCATCAGGCCCATCTCGCCGAGCCAGCCGCCGCCCCACACCCAGTGGCAGATGGGGGCGTACACCAGCAGCACCCAGAGGGCGCTGAACACCAGCATCGATGAGAAGCGCATGCGCTCCGCGAAACCGCCGACGATGAGGGCGGGGGTGATGATGGCGAAGGTGAGCTGGAACAGGGCGAAGGAGGATTCCGGTATGGCGCCGCTCATGGCGTCCTCGCCCACCCCGGCGAAGAAGGCCTTACCTAAACCGCCAACCAAGGCGTTGCCGTCAGCGAAGGCGAGGCTGTAGGCGGCGATCAGCCAGAGGATGGAGACCATGCAAGTGATGGTGAAGCACTGCATCAGCACGCTGAGCACGTTCCTAGTGCGCACCAAGCCCGAATAAAACAGCGACAGCCCGGGTATCGTCATGAACAACACCAAGGCTGCGGAGGTCAAAATCCAAGCCGTGTCGCCCTTGTCCAGTCCGTCACTGGCCCAAACGGGCATCGCCATCAGGCCCAAGGCCAAGGCTACTGTCCAACGCATCATGTTC
>CAZRBP010000144.1:1741-9081 GCA_964598305.1 uncultured Pseudomonadales bacterium
AACGGGCATCGCCATCAGGCCCAAGGCCAAGGCTACTGTCCAACGCATCATGTTCCTTCCACTCCCCATAGTGATTGTGCCGCCCCCGCTCCGCGTCGTCGCTGGTGAAGCGGCGAAGCGGCGATGCGGAGAGATTACTTGAAGGCGATGCGCCATTCCACTCCCTAATCGGTCGGGACGCCAGCCGGCATTTTTATCTCGAGCGGCGGGCAGCCCGGCGGCTGGGGTTGTGGTTCGCGGGGTGCGATTTGTCCGACCAGTTCAAGGAACACGCCATCCGGGTCGATGGCGTGGACGATGCCGGTCTCGTCCCGGCCCGTGCCCGAGCAGCAGGGCGCAATCTCCGAAAGGAAGGGCACCCCCCGCGCCTGCAACAGACGCACCGCCCGATCCAAATCCGGCACCAACAGGGCAATGCGGTTGATGCCGATGCGGTTGATGGGCGGCGGATAGGGCGGTTCGTCATCAAAGGGTTCAATCCACTGCACCAAGCGCAGCACATGGCGGTCGCCGGTGTCGATGGCGATGTCCGCGCCCTTGATGCGGAACGGTTCATCGAGGCCGTAGGCCCGGGCCTCCTCGATGGTTCCGGTGGCCGGCAACGGCTTGACTTCGGTATAGCCGAGCGCTTGGTAGAAAGCCAGCGACCGATCAAAGTCGCTGACGTTCACGCCGATGTAGGGCATGGCGATCAGGTGCATGTCCTGGTCCGGATCGCCGTGGGGCGGCGCGGTCTCCATCAACTTGTAGAGCACCCCCTCTAGGTCGCGGAAGAACGCGAACCGGTCGCCGGCAATGCCGTAGGGTTCGGAAAGGAACTCGACGCCTTGCGACTTCAGGAAAGCGAAGTCGGCACCCAAGTCGGTGGTAAGCAGCGCGGCATAAGCCATGCCCAGATGGTTGGGCAGGGCATAGGGCGGGGAGCCGTCAAAGGGCGTTTTGAACTGCAGCAGGTCGATGTTGGCGGCGTTCAAGCTGCCCGGCAGGCTGATCACTTCACCGGCCGCCAATTCGTACTGGCACTGGTCGAACATGCCCAAGGCCCGCGCCATCTGATGGGTGTTGGTCAGGGGAAAGCCGCTCACGCCCTCGGTGTAGCCCAACATGCGGTAGAAGGCCCTGGCGCGGTCGAAGTCCGCCGTTTGGGTGGCGAAGTGGAAGCGCCCCAGCAAGCCGATGTCATCTTCAGCCAGTGCGGGCAGCTCACCCGTCAGGTCACCCGCCGATGGCGGCGAGAATTGCGGTGCCGCGATGGCCAAGCCAGCGATGCAAAAGACGGCGATCAACAAAGCCTGCAACAATTTCATAAGTGCTCCCTGGTCCTGTTAGCCGTGCCCAAGCCGCGCAATGGCGCGTACCAAGGACGGTCCTCGATAGATCAAGCCCGTATAGATTTGCACAAGGTCGGCGCCAGCGTCGAGCATGGCTTGGGCGTCAGCAGCGCTAAGAATGCCGCCGACGCCGATGATCGCCACCTGTCCTTCGAGCCGCTCCCGCAGCCGGGCAACCAGCCGGCGGGCAAGGGGGGCCAAGGGCGCGCCGCTGAGGCCGCCGGCTTCCTCGGCGAGGCGGGCGTTGGCCAGTTGCGGGCGGGTGACGGTGGTGTTGCCGGCAATGACGCCCTCGACTTTAAACTCAAGCAGCGCGTCGGCGATGGCCGCGACATCGGCGTCGGCCAAGTCCGGGGCGAGCTTGACGCACAGCGGCACATGGCGGCCGCTGCGGGAGTGAATTTGCGCTTGACGGGCTTTCAACGCGCCCAGCAAGGCCGCGAGCGGCTCGCCGTACTGCAAGTCGCGCAGCCCCGGCGTGTTCGGCGAAGAGAGATTCACCGTCAAGTAGTCGGCGCTCTCGTGGAGTGCATCCATGCAGGCCAAGTAGTCGTCCACCGCACGCTCGATGGGGGTGTCCCTGTTCTTGCCGATGTTGACGCCCAGCGGCGCAGCCAAGCGGCTGCCACGACGCTTAAGCCGCTCAAGCCGGGCTGCGACGGTGCGCGCGCCGTCGTTGTTGAAGCCCATGCGATTGATCAGTGCCGATGCCTCCGGCAGCCGAAAGAGGCGTGGTTTCGGATTGCCAGGCTGCGGACGCGGCGTCACCGTGCCCACTTCGATGTGGCCAAAGCCGAGCCGCGCCAACCCTTCTACGGCGATGGCGTCTTTGTCCAAGCCCGCTGCCACGCCGACCACGTTGGGAAATTCAATGCCCATCACCGTTCGCGAACGGCCGGGCGCCGGCTGCAGAGGCCCTGGCAGGGCACCCAATGCAGCCAGCGCGCTCAAGCCCAGGACATGGGAGCGCTCCGCATCCAGCGCGAAGAGCCAAGGGCGCATCAATTCGTACATGACTGCCCGATTGAAAAGTGTCCAGCGACTGTATCGATAGCCTTTTGGAGATTCAATCTGTAGCCTTGCCCGGTGCGCCTATAGAGCCTGCCCATGAATCAGGAAATCGCCGACCGCATCAGCAATGCCTTGCCAGGCTGCGAAGTTGAAGTCACCGTCGAGGGGAACCGCGCCCTTATCGAAGTCGCGAGCCAAGCCTTCGAAGGCTTAAGCCGGGTGCAGCGCCATCAGGCGGTGTACCGCTGCGTGGAGGACCTCATTGCGGACGGGGCGCTGCATGCAGTGACCATCAGGGCGAGCGTTTCCATCTAGCGAGAATGGACAAGCTGCTCATCAACGGTGGCCGGCGCCTCGAGGGATCGCTGCGGGCCTCCGGCGCCAAGAACGCCGCCCTGCCCATTCTCGCGGCCACCCTGCTGACCGGCGAGACGGTCACCGTCGCCAACGCACCCCATCTGAATGACGTGACGACCATGGCCAAACTGCTCGGCCGTCTTGGGGCCGATGTGGCGGTGGGCGAGAAGCCCGAGGTCTGCGTCACCGCCGCCGAACTGAGAAGCCTGAAGGCGCCCTATGAACTGGTGAAGACCATGCGGGCCTCCTTTCTGGTCATGGGTCCGTTGCTGGCCCGCTTCGGCGAGGCCGAGGTGTCGCTGCCCGGTGGCTGCGCCATCGGCGCCCGGCCCGTGGATCAGCACCTGAAGGGCTTCGCCGCCCTTGGCGCGGACATCCATGTCGCTGATGGCTACGTGCAGGCAAAAGCCCCTCAAGGGCTCAAGGGCGCCCGCATCAATCTGGACATGGCCACCGTCGGCGGCACTGAAAACCTGATGATGGCGGCCGCCCTGGCGGATGGCGAAACCATCATAAGCGGCGCCGCCCGGGAGCCGGAAATCGTCGATCTGGGCGATTGCCTGAACGCCATGGGCGCACGGATTTCCGGCCACGGCACCGCCACGCTGCGCATTGCGGGCGTACCGGCACTGCATGGCGCGAGGCACGCAGTCATGGCTGACCGGGTGGAGGCGGGCACCTACCTGATTGCCGCCGCCGCCACCCAGGGCCACGTCCGACTGCGGGACATCGACCCTAGGGCGCTCGAAGCGGTGCTGGAGCGTCTGCGGGCAGCGGGTGCCCAAATCGACGCTGGCGAGGGTTGGATCGAATTGAACATGCCCGCAAGACCCCGGGCCGTGGACATCGAAACCCGCCCCTATCCCGGCTTTCCGACCGACATGCAGGCCCAGTTCATGGCGATGAACGCCGTCGCCGAAGGCAGTTGCCGAATCACCGAGACCATCTTCGAGAACCGCTTCATGCACGCCCAGGAGATCAACCGCCTCGGTGCGGACATTCGGTTGCTGGGGCCGTCCCAAGCCTTGGTCAACGGCGTGGAGTCGCTGAAGGCGGCACGGGTGATGGCCACCGACTTGCGGGCCTCCTTCAGTTTGGTGGTGGCGGGCTTGGTGGCGGAAGGGCAGACCCTGATCGACCGCATCTACCACATTGACCGCGGCTACGAGATGATCGAGGAAAAGCTCTCGGCCTTGGGCGCGGACGTGCAGCGCATCTCCACATGAACTTGAGCGAGATCCCATCGACAAGCCCCTGACCATCCGCCGCCTTGACACGCGCTCGCCTGCCTTTGATGCGGAGTTCGCCGCCCTGTCCGCAGGCAGCATGGCGGGTGCGGCGGAGGTGGAGCGTGGCGTTCGGGAGATCATCGACGCCATCCGGCAACGCGGCGATGACGCCCTAGTGGAGTGCGCCGCCCGCTTTGATGGCGCAGATTGCGCGGCCATCGCAGACCTGGTCCTTGATCCGAGCGCCTTAAGCGACGCTTGGGAGTCGCTTCCCGATGCCCAACGCAAGGCCTTGGAGGAGGCGGCGCAGCGGGTCGAACGCTACCACAGTGCTCAGCTACGGTCTTCCTGGTCCTATACCGACGAACTCGGCAATGAGCTTGGCCAACGGGTAACGCCCTTGGATCGGGTCGGCGTCTATGTGCCGGGTGGCCAAGCGGCCTATCCTTCGACGGTGCTGATGACCGTGCTGCCCGCTGTGGTCGCGGGTGTGACGAACATCGTCGCCGTGATGCCCTGTGCCGGCGCGCCCAACCCGTTGGCGCTAGCCGCGCTGCACCGGGCGGGCGTGGGGGAGACCTACGCGATGGGCGGCGCCCATGCGGTGGCAGCGCTCGCCTTCGGCACCGAAACCATCCAACCCGTGGACAAGATCGTCGGCCCCGGCGGCGCTTGGGTGACGGAGGCCAAGCGCCAGGTGTTCGGCCAGACCGGCATCGACTTAATCGCCGGACCGAGCGAAGTCCTCATCGTCGCGGACGGCACGGCACCGGTGGACTGGATGGTTTACGACCTATTTTCCCAAGCCGAGCACGACGCCTTGGCGCAAAGCCTGTTGTTGTGCCCGGACGGGGCCTACTTGGAACGCATCGCCCAGCGGATCGAAACGCTGCTGCCCAGCATGGCCCGGCGGGACATCATTGCCCGCTCCCTCGCCGACCGGGGCGCCCTCATCCGCACCCGTTCCTTGGTTGAGGCGGTGGCCTTGGCGAACGACGCCGCTCCGGAGCACCTCGAACTGGCGGTGGCCGACCCGCAGCCCCTGCTCGATCAGGTGCGCCACGCCGGCGCGATCTTTCTGGGTCATCACGCTCCGGAAGTGATGGGCGATTATGTGGCCGGGCCGAGCCATGTGCTGCCCACCTACGGCACCGCCCGCTTCTCCTCGCCATTGGGCGTTGACGACTTCCAAAAGCGCAGTTCAGTCATTGCTCTGTCCAAGGACGGCGCTTCGGCGCTGGCGCAATCCGCCTCGGTGCTGGCCCGCGGTGAGGGCCTTGAGGCGCACGCTTTAGCCGCCGAAGCGCGGCGCTGAGAGGTGCGAACCGGCACATGGACATCTCCTGCCTTGCATCCGGCCAGCGCGTCTTCGTTGCCGGTTCCAGCAATGAACCCACTGGATTGCTTAAGGCGTTGCGCGCAGCCGCGTTGCCCGAGGGCCTGCACTTCATTCAGTTTCCGTTGGCGGGCTTCAACCAGACGGACTTCACTGCCTGGCATCCCAGCCACCAGATGACCACGCCGTTCATGGCGCCCCATTTGCGCGACGCGGACCCAGAGCGCCTGCACTTCCTGCCCATGGGCATGCGTGCGCTGCACGACTACCTCGAACAGGGCATCGACGTGGCGCTCATCCAAGTGGCTCGAGACCGGCAGGGGCGGCTGCGCTTGGGGCCCAACGCCGATTTCGCGGCCGCGGCGCTGGCCAGCGCGCAATTCGTTCTCGCGGAGTGCAACGCCGGGTTTGCCGCTCCGGCAGGCTGTCCGCCAATTGATGAGGCCCGCTTGGACGTCGTGTTCCACACCGACCGCCCACTGTTCGAAATGCCCGCCCCGCGCATCGACGAAACGGCCACTGCCATCGGCCAAGGGGTAGCGGCGCTGATCCGGGACGGTGACTGCATCCAGACCGGCATCGGCGCGATTCCGGCGGCGATACTCGCGAGCCTTAAGGACAAGAAGGATCTTGGCCTGCACGGCGGCCTGATCGACGACGGCGGCATGGCGCTCATCCGTCAAGGCATCGTTACCGGCGCCAACAAGCCCATCGACCGTGGCCGCCACGTCACCGGCATGGCCTTGGGTTCGTCGGCACTCATCGACTGGCTGGCCGAGGCACCGGACGTGGTCTTCAAGGGCGCCGACCATACCCACGAGGCGGGCGTGATCCGTCAATTGCCGGGCTTCGTCTCCATCAACTCGGCGGTGGAGGTGGATCTCATGGGCCAAGTCAATGCGGAGATGGTGGGTGGGCGGCAGATTTCCGGCACTGGCGGCTCCGTCGATTTCATGCGCGCCGCCAAGTTCAGCCCTGGCGGCCGATCCATCATCGCCATGACGGCCACCGCCCGCCGGGGCGCAGCCTCACGGATCGTGCCCCGCGTGGAAGTGGTGACGGCGCTGCGCACGGACGTGGACATTGTGGTTACCGAATACGGTGCGGCGCAGCTTAAGAACCTGCCGCTCGCGGCCCGCGCCGAAGCACTCATCGCCATCGCCGCGCCGCAGTTTCGGGACCAGTTGCGGCGGGCGGCGGCGTCCTGAACGCACGGCGCAGGCGGGCGTGTCGACCTCGGCTGACTTTCCGTCCGGTTTCTTTGACCGGATCGACAGGGCTCCGGACAGCGAGTTCTACCGGGAGCCGCGCTTTGTGCAGCACATCGATGAAGCCACGATCGAGGCGCTGACGGCGTGGTACGGGGAATTCCTGTTCCCGGATGCGGACGTGCTTGACCTGATGTCGTCATGGGTTTCGCACTATCCGCCGGAGATCAGCTTAGGAAGGGTTGCTGGACTGGGCATGAACGCCGCGGAGTTGGCGGCCAATGACCGCCTGACCGAGCACTGCGTTCACGACTTGAACGCGCACCCGGAACTGCCCTATCCGGCATCGAGCTTCGACCGGGCGACGATAGCCGTATCCATTCAGTACCTGACGCGCCCCGTTGAGACGATGCGCTCGGTAGCGCTCACACTTCGTCCCGGCGGGCGCTTGGCAGTCGCCATGTCGCATCGCCTGTTTCCCACCAAGGCGGTTCGAGCCTTTCATCAATTGCCACCGGCTGAGCGCGTGCGATTGGTTGGCGCGTACCTGAATGGTGGCGGGTTTGAGAAAGTGGCCTTCGTGGACCGGTCGCCAGCGAACGCCGACCCGCTCTGGATTGTGACCGGTGAGACCCCCCGGGCCTAGGAGTTCGCGGAGTTTCGCAACGCGAAACTCCAAACGAACCCGCGGCCCCAAGGGCCGCGGGTTCGCGGTTGCAAAACCAAGCCTGTTGGGAAACAGTGTGCGCTCGCTACTCAACCCCTTCGGAGAGCATCGATGAGCCACGTCAACCCGCGTCCGCCTAGCGAGGTGCCCGGCTTGCAGCCCGTCTTCCAAACCGCCGAAGCCGTCATGGGCTTCGTGCCC
>CAZRBP010000145.1:0-8808 GCA_964598305.1 uncultured Pseudomonadales bacterium
GAAACCATGCACCGCGCCAATGCCATCGACATGGGCATTTTTCTGCAAACCATCATGCTTCTCTTTGTCGAGCGGGGCATCGCCTCCTGCCCACAGGGCGCACTGGCCACCTACCCCGGCCCGGTGAAGGCGATGCTTCCGATACCGGAGGGAAACGCCATTCTCTGCGGCCTGTCGTTCGGGTATCCGGACATGGATGCGCAGATAAACTCCACTGCGGCAAAGATGGGCCGAGAGCCGGTTGAGGTGTTCGCCAGCATCACGAGCTGAGGGTCACTCATAATGCCGGAGCGAGGGCATCTTGCCCTCGCCTCGAACCGAAGCTGGCCCCGGAGCGAGGGCAAGATGCCCTCGAGCCGAGGAGCCCTCCGGGCGTTCGGTTCGGCATCAGCGCAGCACTACTCCGACTATATTTTGCGTCCTGTTGCCTGCCAGGCTTGGTCCCTGAGCACTTTCTTGTCGATCTTGCCCACGGGCGTGCGCGGAAAGTCATCGACGATGGTCACCTGCTTGGGCGCCTTCACGCCGCCAATGGCTTGCTTGGCGGCAACAATCAGGTCGTGCTCCCCGAGTTCAGCCTCTGGCGTGAGCTTCACGTGAGCGGCAACCGCCTCACCCCATTTTTCATCCGGAACGCCAAACACCACCGCGAGTTGAATTCCCGGAATTTCCATCAGGGCCTGTTCCACTTCCGTGGAATAGACGTTGAACCCACCGGTAATGATCATGTCCTTCTTGCGATCGACCACGTAGAGATAGCCCTCTTCGTCCAAGTAGCCGATATCGCCAGTCAGATGCCAGCCGTTGACGCGTATCTTCGCGGTCTCTTCCGGTGCTTCGTAGTAGCCTTCCGACACCATGGGCCCCTTCACGGCAATTTCACCGCGATGCCCCGGGGACAGCTCCTGGCCGTGGTCGTCGAGGATGCCGAGTTCCGAAATGACCGTATGGCGCCCCACGCTGCGCAGCCGTTGGTCCGGCGCCAGATCACCGCCGAGTTCGTTGTTTTCGAAGTGCTCCGCAGGATGCAGCCTCGCGATGAACATCGGACACTCGGTCTGGCCAAAGCCACCGCGCATGACCGGTCCAATGCGCCGAATGGCCTCCTTCAACCGCTCTGTGGACATGGGTGCTGAGCCGTAACTGAAGTTAACAAGCGACGACAGATCGAAACTGTCCAGATTGGGCTGATCAAGCAAGGAGTAGATGCCCGTCGGCGGCAGAAAGGCATCCGTCACCGCCTCGTCCTGAATGGTCTTAAGCACTAGCTGCGGATCGACGGCCTCAAGAATCACGAAACGCGCACCGCTCGACAATCCACAGAGCGCAATTCGCCCACCCACATGGGTCATGGGGGCCGCGCAAAGCACCACCGGCCGCCGCTCGGCGTACATCTGCCGTGTGCCGTACTCAAGTGCGCAGAAATTCCTGTGGCTCAGCATCACGCCCTTTGGAAGGCCCGTGGTGCCGCCGGTAAGCGGAATGCTGACCAAATCGGTTGGAGCAACTTCCACGGGCGGCGGTGCGGTGTCAGCACCTTCCACCCAGGTGTCGAAGAACGGGCGCTCCGAGTTTGGGTCATCGAGGCAAACCACTTCCGCCCCTTCGCCAACGAAGTCTGCAATGGGCCGTTCGAACGCCTTCTGGAAAAAGGTCACGTCCACCCCAAACTGGTTGAGGATGGTCACATTGTCCCGCTCGGAGTTACGAGGATTTATGGGGATCCAGACGCCGCCAGCGCGCACGATGCCCAAGGTGGCGATGAAGGACAGTGCCGCGTTGAGGCTGTAAACCGCGCCCTTCATGCCCGGCTTGAAGCCGCCCTCAATCAATCGATTGGCCACCTGCGCGGACAGGTCGCCGACCTGTCGATAGCTCAGCGCCTCACCCTTGAAGCAGAGGCATGGGTCCTCCGCGTAGCGCTCGAAAGCCTCCGTCAGTATGGGCAGGAGGGTTCCGTTGAAGTCTTGAACATCCATTGCTTTGCGGTCTCCGCGCCCCATTTCTCACCAGCAAACAGCAATTCTCACTTTGGCATTTTCGCTGATGTCTAGAGGAATGCCCCGGAGCGGGCGACCCGCCCTCGATGGGATCCCTCGATTCAATGCGAGGGCAAGTTGCCCTCGCTCCGCCAAAATGAGAATTGCTGATCGGCAAAGAATATTATTGAATGATAAGCCAATATGTAGTCCAATCCCATATGCGCAGCTCAAACGGATCGCCAACAATGCAACGCCTTCTTTTTTCAAATGACAACGAGCATTCCTCCATGAACGCGCATTCATCCTGAACCGCACTCCATGCCACTGCCACAGACAGCCAAAGCGCCAAGAACCCAACTAGAACGCCGGGAGCTATCTGAAAAACAGATGCTGAAGGCTGCAATCGCACTTTTCGCCCGACAGGGCTATTTGAAAACCACGCTGACCGAGATCGGCAAGGAATCAGGATATACGGCTGGTCTTGTCAGCCACAAATTCGGCTCCAAGGAAGGTCTGTTGCAGGCTGTTGTGGACCACATTTCGCGTCGCTTTCTAAACGATCAGCTCGGCAAGGCCATTCAGCAAGCAAGTGCGACGGCTTCCATCAACAACTACATTGAGATCTACCTCACCGAGGTTTCACTCCGTGAGGGGCCCATGCGGGCGCTCTACGCCATCATGGGTGAAGCCATCGGCGCCGTGCCAGAGATTCGGCAATCGATCGCAAACCTGAACGAAGGCGCGCGAAGTCGATTGATGGACATCATTCAGCACGGCTTGGAACAGGGTGAGTTTCGGGAAGACACGGACACGGAAGCTGCGGCGGCGCTCATCATTGGCGCCTTGCGCGGGCTGGTCATGCAACACCTGATCGATCCGAAGAACTTCAAGCTGGACAAAATGCTCAAAACCGTGCAAACAGCGGCAATCGCCAGCCTGAAGTAGCTCCGGCGATGCCGCCACACCCGCCGGTTGAAGGCTAGTGCAACGTCCGGCCCCCTCCGGAGCGAGGGCATCTTGCCCTCGAACTGCACGCCGGAACGGGGCAGCCCTTTCGAGGGCAGGATGCCCTCGCTCCATGCGTTCGCCAGCGGGTTCCGCATCAAAAGGCCTCGTTGGCACTCATCCATCCAGTCTCGACCTCAGCGCCACCAGGCCTTGTTGGTAGAGGCCGGGCACGTAGCTCACGTCCGTAAACAGCACACCCACGCCTCGATACTCTTCATGCTGCACGACCCGGGTGCCCTCAGGCGTCGCCTCGAGTATCCATCGGTGATCAAAAGTCAAAATCCCCGGGTATCCGCCGAACTGATTGAGCAGTTTGTTGGGCACCATTTCGATCACCTGCGCTTCGACCGGCACGATGCGCCCGTCGGAGGTCACCATGCCGTACCGCATCGTTGCATCCATCCCGTAGGCGCCTTCCACGGAATCGAAAATCGGATTCCAATCGCTTTGCACCGAGGTGTCCATCAGGGCCGCCCATACTTCCTCTGGCGCTTGTTGGAACATCAGCTCGGCATGCGCTGACTTTCGGGGCAGCAGCACAGCACCGGCCAACACGGCAATCACGACCAAGGAAAGGATGAGCCACTTCGCTGGAGCGTTCATTTGGGAGTTCAGACCGTCATGCTTGCTGAGGCGGCAGCAGCAGACCGGTCAAATTGTCATAAAAGACTTGGCGACCGGGGGATTGGGAAAGGCTCACCAACATTTCCGCATCACTCCCACAGGGGTTGTGCACCGGCATGTCCTCAGTGGCGCATCGATAAATCCGGTCCGCAACCTCCTGCGGGTCCGCCGTTTGCTCACCGCCGTGGTGGTTCGCCACGATGGCTCCGAAGTGGGCGCGGATTCTCTGTGCCATTTCCACCACCTGCCCATCCCCCGCCTCCAGGTTGTCCTGCAGGTTGCCGTTGAACGCGGTCGCATAGGCGCCGGGCAATACGGAGTGCACCCGGATGTTGAGATCGCGGCACTCCATGGCCAATGCCTCGGTGAAGCCCTCAACGGCCCACTTAGACGCGCAGTAGGAGGTCTCCAGCGGGATGCCGATCATGCCGGCCATCGAGGTGACATTGATCACCACGCCCCTGCCCTGCTTTCTCATGATGGGCATCACCGCCCGCGTGGTGTTGAACACGCCAAAGACATTGGTGTCGAACATGGCGCGCACGGACGCATCGCTGGACTGCTCCAACGCGGCATGGCCGCCGTAGCCAGCGTTGTTGACCAGCACATCGATGCTGCCGAACCTTTCCAAGGTTTTGGCGACCGCGTCAGCAATGCTGGATTGATCGGTCACGTCCAGGCTGGTGACGAGCGTGTTTTCCAAGTTGCTCAGATCGCCTGCGTTTTCCGGCCGGCGCATGGTGGCGGCGACGTTCCAGCCGTTGGCCTGAAACGTCTGGGCCGCCAGACGGCCAATGCCAGTGGAACAGCCGGTGATCAGCGCTGTTTGAGTCATTACCTGGAACCTCCGATTGACGCGGCGACTGCCGCGGCATCGGCGTGATTGAGATAGCGTTCAGGAATGTCGAACTTGAAAATCCGCGCGGCGTTCAGGCCCAGGATCTTGGCTCGCTCCCCGTCGTCCAAATGACCCATTGTCCGCTCGATGGCTTGCGCCGAGTATGGCCAGGAGCCTTCATGGTGCGGATAGTCGTTGGCCCACAAGAAGTTGTCCACCAGGCCGAGCTCACGGGCCACCAGCATACCGGGCAGATCCTCCTGGAAGGAGGCGAATCCCTGCCGCTTGAAGTACTCGCTGGGCAGCAGCTCGAGCTTCGGCCGCACCCACATATGGTGCTTCCGGTAGGCTTCATCCATGGCTTCGAGCAGGAAGGCGACCCAACCGATGCCGGCCTCAATGGTGCCGAAGCGCAGGCTTGGATGCCGTTCTGCCACGCCGGAGGCACAGAGGTTGGCGATTGGCTCAGCGGTGGGCAGTAACGAGTGGATGGCGTAGTTGATCACCGCGCCGCCCTGGCTGCGCGACGTGCGCGGGTCTCGGCCGGTGGATACGTGGAAGGTGATGGGCAGCCCGACCTCCTCGATGCAATCCCAAAGGGGCTCAAATTCCCTAAGGTTGTAGTTGGGATCGTCCACGTCAGGCGGGCCGAACACCGGCTTGCAGGGCAGCGACAGCCCCTTGAAGCCGAGTGCCGCAACACGCTGAATCTCCTCGATCGCCAAGCGCATGACGCCGGGCGCAATGGTCGCCATCGGCGCCAGCCGGTCGTTGTAGGCGCCATACTCCTCCCACACCCATTCGTTGTAGGCCTTGCACATGGCATGGCTGAACTCCGCGTCGGGCGTGGCCCAAATGGTGAGGCCCTTGTTGGGGAACAGGACCTCGGCATCACAGCCGTCGAGCGCCAACTCATCAATACGGGATTCCGGGTCGCGGCCACCGCTGTTCCTGATCTTGTCGGTGCCTTCCAGTGGCTTCGACCAGTTGATTTTCGCCGGCCGAAAGCCCTCGGTTTTCTGGTACATCTTGGGCTCGACGCTGGCGTTGCCCTTCTTGGTCGGCATCTGAATGATGCCGGGCAGCCGGTCCTTGTACTTCGCATCGACGCGGTCAGACAGGAACGTCTTTGGTTCCTGCACATGGCCATCCGCCGAGCACATGAAGAACTTATCCTCTGCGTCCGGCCGTGGCGAGCGAAGCCAACCATCGGCCCCCGGGGTGCTCAGCCGCCACGCGTTGTTCTCGTCCGCGTCAGGTAGTGATAAGGCCATCTATCTTTCTCCTTTCTCGCTATTTCGCTTGAATTCTCACTGGCAGCGCTTTGAGCCCACTGACAAACACCGACTCGATGAGTTTAGGTTCGCTGATGAGCTCGATTGTACCCACCCGCTTGAAGAGTTCCCCATGTTTTACAAACACTCAACAATTGTCAAATCGTAAAGGAGGCGTAAGATGCCAAGCATGCAGTCCACCAATACCAAAATCGTGGATGCCGCGATTGCCACCTTCATTCGCTATGGCGCACGCAAGACGGCCATGACGGACATCGCCGATGCCGCCGGCGTTTCACGGCAAACGCTTTACGACCAATTCGGTAGCAAGAATGAACTGATCGAAGCCGCCATCAGCCGCAACACCGATCTGGTGCTGGACCGGATCAACCAGCGCTTGGCGAGCGCGGAAACGCTGGCTGACCAACTGGAGATTTACCTCACCGAGACCGTCGTGCGGTCGTTTGAGCGCCTTAAGAGGTCGGATGACGTGGAAGACCTTATCAGCGGACACAATGAAGCCGGGCGGGCCGCCATCGCAATTTCGCACGGCCGCCACAAGCAGCTTGCCGTCGAACTGCTCTCACCCCATCATCGGCGAATCAATCAGACTGGACAGACCGTGACCCAACTCGCAGGCTTTCTGGTGCGCACCGCCATGGACCTCAAGCGCTGCGAATCTCGGCCTGAACTCGACAGCATGCTCGCTTCGCTGAAGGCTTCCGTCTTGTTGGCAGCCTCCCCAGACCTCGCAAAAGCAAACTAGACGCACCTCCATGGCGGCCAAACCGTTAAGCAGCCGTGTTCTGGCTTGCTACTCAGGCATCAGCATGCCCTTGGCAGCGATGTTGATGCCGGTCGCCATTTACCTGCCTCCGTTCTACGCGAGCGAGCTTGGCCTAAGCCTTGCGACCGTTGGCCTCATATTCACCATCGCACGGCTCTGGGACGTGATAACGGACCCCATCATGGGCCTGCTCATCGATCGGTTTGACACCCGCTGGGGGCGTCGAAAGCACTGGATTGCCATTTCCCTGCCCTTTTCGATGTTCTCCGTTTACATGGTCTTCGCGCCGACGGCCGGCACTGTGTCCGCTGCCTACCTGACCGGCTGGCTCATCGTCATGTACTTGGGCTACACGATGATGGCCATCGCGCACCAGTCATGGGGCGCGGAACTCGCCCCAAGCTACGACGACCGGTCCCGACTGTTCACATGGCGGGAAGTGTTCGTTTTGGTTGGCATGGTCTCAGTGCTCGCCTTGCCAGCGCTGGTTGAACTTATGGGCGTGGACGAGCAAGCCAGCAAAGTGGCCAGCATGGGCTACTTGGTTGTCATCCTCCTGCCATTGACCGCCATTCCCGTGCTGCTCGGCGTGCCCGACAACGCCGTTCGCACGAACATGACCGTGGATTGGCGGGAAGCCATCTCCATCCTCCTCAAGAACGTCCTCCTATGGCGCATCCTGGTTGCGGACCTAGCGGTCGGATTTGCGTTCTCCGCCACCGGCGCGCTCTACATCTTTCTGGTCACCTACCTGTTCGAACTACCCGGTCTGGCGAGCATCGCGCTGTTGCTCATCTTCCTGATCAGCGCCGTCGTCATGCCGCTCTGGCTCAAGTTGGCGGTGGCGCTCGGCAAGGACCGCACGATGCGTCTCGCGCTGTTTTCCGGGTTCGCCGTTCACGCCGTGTTGTACTTCACGGCTGAGCCGGGCAACGCGATGGGGCTGTGGCTCTACACGGCGGTTTACGGGATGGTGTTTGGCGCCGCGCCCACGCTGGTGCGATCCATGATGGCGGACATAACGGACTACGATGAGCTGCAAACCGGAAGCAAACGGGCGGGCTTGTTTTTCGCATTGATGACAACGAGCAGCAAGGTCGGCAGCGCTCTAGCGGTCGTCACCACCTTCACTTTCGTTGAACACTTCTACGGATTCCAGCCGGGACCCGACAACACGCCCGAAGGCACTCAAGGCCTGTTGGTCACCTACTGCCTCTTTGCGGCGCTCACCTTCGCCATCGCCTATCTGTGTTTCCTCAGGTATCCCCTCAACCGCGAGCGGCATCGCGAGATCGAGGCGGATCTGGAAGCCCGGATGCAATCATCCATGAATTGATCCAGAATCAACTTACTCCGCGCTCTTGAGTGCGGCCTTGCCCGCCTCGAAGCACTGTTGGACCATGGGCAGCGATATGCCGAGTTCCCCGGCGAGCCTCAAGCAAGTGGATACGTCCTTCTCCGGCATGCCCATCATTTTCAGTCTGCCCTTCGGCATTGGAAACCGCTCGGTAACCACGCTGCTCCCCGTGGATTGATTGAGAATCGCCATGAAGTTGTCCAAGTCCATGCCATAGGCGGACACCAGATCCCTGACTTCAAGGACCAGGCTGAACGTGCTGATGGCGATGGCATTGTTGGCCAGTTTCATGACCTGGCCAGCGCCGATGCCGCCACAACGAAACACCGTGCCCAGCGGCGCGAGCACGTCCTCACAGCCAGCGATGTCGTCCTCAGCCCCCCCGATCATCAGGCTCAGCGTGCCATCCACGGCACCTTGCACCAGCCCGCTCAACGGGCAGTCGAGCACGACGATGCCGCTCTTGGCGGCTTCCGCTGCCAGCTTTCGGCAGTATCCCGGCGAAATGGTGCTCATGAGAAGAACCACCGCGCCGGGGTGCAATGAGGCCATCACCCCGTCCGCGCCGCGCAACGCTTGATCGTTTTGGGGCTCATCGAACACGCAGCACATGACCACATCTGACTGCTCGCCCAACTCAGAAGCGTTGGAGACTTCAATTAGTCCCTTCGCCTTCAGGCGATCCATCGCCTCCCGGCTGCGGTTCACGTAGCTCAGAACACGAAAACCGGCACCCAAGAGCCGAGCCGCCATCGGCTCGCCCATGGCGCCTAGCCCCACAAATCCAATCGTGCGTGTACTCATGGGACTATTTCCCAGCAATTCTCATTTTGGCGGGCAATCTACGCCGTGGTGAACGGTGTCGGCTATTGCCACCTTGTGCTTGGTCAGCCAGCCGGTGATCACAGTCCGAACAGCGCACGCGCGTTGTCGCCGAG
>CAZRBP010000146.1:0-8745 GCA_964598305.1 uncultured Pseudomonadales bacterium
AATTCCAGCAACTGGGCATCCAGGGCGAAGCGCAGCAGCACGGCAAACACCGCCGCCTTGGACACTGTGGCCAAATAACCGGTCACCGGCGCCGGAGCGCCCTGATAGACGTCCGGCGTCCACATGTGGAACGGAATCAGGGACAGCTTGAAGGCGATGCCGATGATGAACAGGACCTGGCCCGCGACCAGCCAGAGGTCGGCTCGGTCACCGGTGGCGACCGAAGCGGCGAGCTCGGCAAAGCCCAGTGCGCCGGTGGCGTGATAGATGAGCGCCATGCCAAACAGCATGATGGTCGAGCCGACCCCGGACAGCACCAGGTACTTCAGCGCCGCCTCCAGGGGCGGATGGTCCTCTTCCGGATAGGCCACCATGGCGTACAGCGAAATCGAGAGGATCTCCAGCCCCAGCAGCAGCGCCGCAAAGTGCTGGGCGCTGGCCAAGGTCATGGCGCCCAGGGTGGCCATCAGCAGCAGCAGGTAAAACTCCTCCGGGCTGCCGGCGCGGCCTTTGAGGTAACGGTGCGCCAACAGCGCCGTGACGGCGCCGATGAGAATGAACAGGGCGTTGAAGAAGGCGGCATAGGCATCCAGCATCAGCAGCGGCGTGACTCCCCGGGGGCTGGCATCAAGACCCGGCCACAGGGCGGCGAAGGCGGCAGCGAAGGACAGCAAGGTCAATGCGAAGGCGGTGCGGTGGCCGCGCCAGAAGGAAACGGCCAGCAGCACCACCAAGAGCCCGCCAGTCAAGGTCAGGTGGGGTGCCAGCGCTTGGAAGTCCAAGGCCGTCACGGGTCAACCCCCAGCTCGGAAACCACGGGCGCGGAGAGGTTCAGCAAGGTTTCGGGATAGATGCCCAGCCAAACCAGCGCCACCATCATCAAGATCATGACGCTGAGTTCCCGAAAGCCGAAGTCGGCCATGGTCTCCACCGCCGCGTTGGGCTCGCCCTGAAAGGAGCGCTGCATCAGCGAAAGCGCATAGACCGCCGCGACGATGATGCCGATGGCGGCGGCGATGGTCAGCGGCACGTCCACTTGGAAGGCGCCGATCAGCACCATGAACTCGCCAACGAAATTGCCCAGCCCCGGCATCCCCAACGAGGCGACGACGAAGAACAGCGCCACCGAACCCATGCGCGGGGCCTTGAGCCAGAGACCGCCCATCTGGCCCATCTCCCGGGTGTGCAGGCGTTGCTGCAAGGCACCGGCCATCATGAACAGGGCGGCGGTTGAGAAGCCGTGGGCTACCATCTGCACCACCGCGCCCTGCACCGCCACCGTGTTCCAAGCGAACACACCCAGCAGCACGAAGCCCATGTGGCTGATGCTGCTGTAGGCCACCAGCCGCTTGAAGTCGCTTTGGCTGAAGGCTAGGTAGCCGCCGTAGATGACGCTGGCCGCGCCGAGGAACATGGCCGGCCAACGGAAGTCCCACGCCGCTTCGGGAAACAGCGGCACCACGAAACGCAGCAGGCCGTAGGCGCCGGTCTTCAGCAGGATGCCGGCCAGAATGACGCTGCCGGCGGTCGGCGCTTGGGTGTGGGCATCGGGCAGCCAAGTATGGAAAGGCACGCCGGGCAGCTTGACGACAAAGGCGACGAAGAAGCCCAGCATGAGTAGGAAGGCGTAGGTTGGGTCGATCTCAGCGCCACGCAGGTCCTCATAGGCAAAGGTGATGACGCCGCTGGATTCATAGTGCAGATAGACCAGCGTCAGGATGGCGAACAGCATCAGCAGCCCGCTGATCTGGGTGAACAGGAAGAACTTCATCGCCGCGTAGGCGCGCGCCTCATGCCCCCAGATGGCGATGAGGAAGTACATGGGCACCAGCATCACTTCCCAGAACACGAAGAACAGGAACAGGTCCAGCGCGGTGAACACGCCCACCACCCCGGCCAGGGTCCACAGCAGGTTGAACTGGAAGAAGCCGGGGCTTTCGTCGATTTCCGACCAAGAGGAGACGATGGCGATCAGGCCCAGAAACAGGGTCAGGGCCACCATGGCGAAGCTGAGCCCGTCCATCTCCAGGATGAGGTCGATGCCGAAGCGCGGTATCCAAGCAGCCTGCTCCGCGGTGCCCACCGGAATGGCCAGCAAGTACAGCCCGGATGCGGCGATGACGCCCAGCGCCAGCCAACGCGGCGCGTTGCGATGCAGGCGCTCAGAAGCCGCAGCCAGTGCGCCGCCTCCGAGCAGCAGCAGGATGAGACCCAGTATCTGCATCCGCTAAGCTCCCGGGGCCAGGAACACGAGGAGCAGCGCCAGAACCAAGCCGAGGGCCATGTTGGCGGCGTACCAGCGCAACTGACCGGTCTGGGAGCGCACTGCGACAATGTTGAGGCGGCGGGCAAAGGCGGCGATGCCGGTGTAGAGGAAGTCCACCACATCGGATTTGTTGATCCGCGCCAGGAACAGGAACGGGCGTACGACCAAGCGATCGTAGAAGGTGTCGAATCCCCAGCCGCCGTCCCAGAAACGGGCGATGCTCTGGCCGGTCTTGGACTCCACCAGCGCTCGAACGGATAGCTGCTTGCCGCCGAAGATCAGGTAGCCCACCAGAACCCCGGCAATGGGGATGAGCGCGGTCACCCAGACAATGGCGCCTTCGTGATGGGCCGCATCAACGCCGCCGTCGGGCAGCACGGCGGCCACCGGAGCCAGCCCGAACCAGCCGCCGCCGATGGCCAGCGCCGCCAGAATCACCAGCGGTAGCCACATGTTGACGCCGGAATGGTCATGGGGCTCGGTGCGCATTTCGCCAAAGAAGGCGATGAAGATCATCCGCGCGGTGTAGAGCGAGGTCATGAAGGCCGCCAACGCCGCCAAGCCCCAGAACCAAGCGCCGCCGCTTTCATGGTCGAAGCTCGTGAGAAGAATGATGTCCTTACTGTAGAAACCGGAAGTGAACGGCAGCGCAGCCAAGGCCGCCGAACCGATCACCATGCACCAGAACGGCACCGGCAGGCGCCGCCAGAGGCCGCCCATCTTGAAGATATCCTGTTCGTGGTGCAGGGCCAGAATGACCGAGCCAGCGGACAGGAAGAGCAGGGCCTTGAAGAACGCATGGGTCATCAGGTGGAAGATCGCCGCCGACCAGGCGCCGACCCCCAGCGCAAAGAACATGTAGCCGATCTGGCTCATGGTCGAATAGGCCAGAATGCGCTTGATGTCCCGTTGCGTCAGCGCCGTGAAGGAAGCGATGAACAGGGTGGCCAAGCCGACCACGGCGACGGCCAACTGGGCGTCCGGGGACAGCAGGAAGAGGTCATGGGTGCGGGCGATCAGGTAAACCCCGGCGGTGACCATGGTGGCGGCATGGATCAGGGCGCTCACCGGGGTGGGACCAGCCATGGCATCCGGCAGCCAGGTTTGCAGCGGCACCTGGGCGGACTTGCCCACCGCGCCGCCAAGCAGCAGCAGGGCGATGAGGGTGCAGAGCGTGGAGCCGTCCGGCCAGGCTAGCGTTGCGGCGCCCATGGCCGCCTGGATGTCCAAGGTGCCCAGTTCCCGGAACAGCAGGAACAGGCCCACCGCCATGAAGGTGTCCCCAACCCGGGTCACCACAAAGGCCTTGCGGGCTGCGTAGCCGTTGGCCGAGTCCTGGTGGAAGAAACCGATCAGCAAGTAGCTGCACAGCCCCACCCCTTCCCAACCGAGGAACAGCGTCAGCAGGTTGTCGCCCAGCACCAGCATCAGCATGGCGAAGACGAACAGGTTCATGTAGGCGAAGAAACGGCTGTAGCCGTCCTCATCCGCCATGTAGCCGGTGGCGTAGAGGTGGATGAGGAAGCCGACCCCGGTGATGACCCCGACCATGACCAAGGACAAGCCGTCCAGATACAGGCCAACCGCCACCTCAAAGGGGCCTGCGGCCATCCAGGTCCAAAGGTGCTCGGCCCGGGGAACGCCGCCCTGCTCCAGGAAGTCGAGGCCGGCAAACAGCGCCACCAGGGCGGACAGCCCCACGGAACCAGCGCCGATGAACGCCACCACCCGGTTCGGCAGCCGGCCCTCGGTGACGAACAGGATCAGAAACCCCACGAGGGGCAGCGCTGGGATCAACCACAGACCGTCCATCGCCCTACCCTGCCAACTCGCTGGCGGCGTCGATGTCCAAGTTGTCGAAGCGGCGCTGCAGTTGCAGCACCAGGCCGAGCCCAACAGCCACCTCGGCGGCGGCCAAGGCCAATATCAGCATGTACATGATCTGCCCGTCGGCTTCGGCCCAGCGGGCGCCGGCGGCGATGAAGGCCAGTCCGCAGGCGTTCATCATGATTTCCAGCGACATGAGCAGGAAGATGACGTTGCGCCGCACGAGCACGCCCACCAAGCCAATGGTGAACAGCGCCGCCGCCAGCACCAGCACGTGCTCGATGGGCACGCTGACCGCGGTCATTCGATTTCCTCCCGCCGCGCCCGCATGTAGCGCCGGCCTAGGTGGAAGGCCCCCACCAGCGCGGCAAGCAGCAGGATGGACGCCAGTTCCACAGCGAGCAGGTAGGGGCCGAACAACTCGATGCCGACCGCCTTTGGCCCCACGCCTTGGCCGGGCGTCACAACTTCCGTGCCGACGATCAGGTAGAGCAGCTCCAGCAGCAGCACCGCAGCGAGGATGCCGGGGCCGATCCACATTTTGGGCGCCAGCCAGCGCCGCTCCTGCTCGACGGCTCCCGCGCCTAAGTTCAGCATCATCACCACGAACAGGAACAGCACCATGATGGCGCCGGCGTAGATGACGATTTCCAGGGCGGCTGCGAAGGGCGCGCCGAGCAGAAAGAAGATCAGCGCCACGGCCAGCAGCGAGATAATGAGGTAGATCAGCGCATGGGAGGCGTTGGTGCGGGTGACGGTCAGCACTGTGGCCGACAGCGATACCAGCGCCGCCAAGTAGAACAGGCCGATTTCAAGGCTCACGGCAGCAGCTCGCGCACGTCCATCGGCGGCGACTCCTTCTGCGCCTCGCCCTTGTCCTTGCCGTGGATGGTCTTGCCGGCCACCTGCCAGAAGGAGTAGTCCGGGTACTTGCCCACGCCGTCGATCAGCAGGTGCTCCTTTTCATAGACCATGTTGTCGCGGTTGTACTCGGCCAGCTCAAAGTCCGGCGTGAGCTGGATGGCGTAGGTCGGGCAGGCCTCCTCGCACATGCCGCACATGATGCAGCGGGAGAAGTTGATGCGGAAGAAATCGGGGTACCAGCGGCCGTCCTCGCCTTGGGTTTTTTGGAGGGCGATGCAGTCCACCGGGCAGGCCACGGCGCACAGGTTGCAGGCCACGCAGCGCTCCTCCCCGTCCGGGTCCCGGGTGAGCACGATGCGCCCCCGGTAGCGCGGCGCCAGATAGGGCATCTCCTCCGGGTACTGCACCGTCTCGTTGCGCGAAAAGGTGTGCTGCAGCACAGTCCACAGGGTTCTCAGTTGACTCCACATGGCGGGTTAGGCCCCCTCTTGCAGCAGCGCGATGGCGCCGGTGGCCAGCAGATTGACCAAGGTGATGGGCAGCAGCACCTTCCAGCCCAAGGACATGAGCTGGTCGTAGCGCGGCCGCGGAATGGCCGCCCGCAGCAGGATGAAGCTGCAGACGAAGAAAGCCGTCTTGAGCGTGAACCAGACGATGGGCGGCAGGAAGTCGGGCCCCAGCCAGCCGCCGAAGAACAGCGTCACGATCATGGCGGAGGAGAGAATCACGCCGATGTACTCCCCCACCATGATGAGGCCGAACTTCATGGATGAGTATTCGGTGTGGAAGCCGGCGGCCAGCTCATGCTCCGCCTCCGGCAGGTCGAACGGCAGGCGATGGGTTTCCGCCAGCCCGGCGATGAAGAAGACGATGAAGCCGAGCACCTGGGGAAAGACGAACCACATCCCCTCCTCCTGGGCGCGCACGATCTCGCTCAAGCTGAACGAGCCGCTCAGCAGCACCACGCCCATGATCGACAGCCCCATGAACACTTCGTAGGTGACCATCTGCGCCCCGGTGCGCAGGCCGCCGAGCAGGGAGTACTTGTTGTTGCTGGCCAGCCCGCCAAGCAGCACGCCATAGACGGTCACCGCGGTCATGGCCAGGAAGAACAACACCCCGATGTTCAGGTCGACCACCGCCAGCCCCGGGCCGAATGGCACCACCACGAAGCCCATCAACATGCCGGCGGCGATGGCGGCGGGCGCCAGGGTGAACACCACCCGGTCGGCGAATGGCGGCACCCAGTCGTCCTTGGTGAACAGCTTGATCACGTCGGCGACGATTTGCAGTATGCCGAAGGGTCCGAGCCGGTTGGGCCCCAACCGGTCCTGCCAGAAGCCGAGCAGCCGCCGCTCCCACCAGACCAGCAGGCCCGCAGCAGCGAGCGCCCCGCCGAGCACCGGCACGATCATGATGAAACCGAGCTCGATGCCCATGAAGGAGTTGGGTTCCACGGTGTCCGACCTAGCCCCTAGCGATGACTTCCGGTGCCCGGCGCGGCTTGAAATCCGGGTCGGGCGATAGTTCCGCGCCGCTCTCAGGCAGCGCTTGGACGCCGTCGATCAGGCCAAGCACAATCCCCGCGCAGCCTTTCGCCATGTCCGGCTCCAAGCGCACGGACATGGAATTGGCCCCCGCGATTCGCGCGCCCTGGCCATCCTCCAAGCCCAGCGCGGCAGCATCATCGGGATGCAGCAAAACCTCCGCGCCCGCACCGCGCTCGGCGATGGGCGGCGAATGGGCGGAAAGCTCATCGGAGCCAAACACATGATGCAACGGCACCCACTGCAATCCAGCGGAGTCGATGGCGGGCGGCTCGCGGTACTGGTCGGCGAGAGCCTCAGTCGCGCCGGCCTCGGGTTCAATCAGCCGCACGCCCACGTCCCCGCCCTGCAATGGCCCCGCCACCTCCTGTTGGAACTTGAAGACGGACTGATTGGAATTCCAACCCGGCGACCACACATAGGGGATCAGGGCGGCCACCTCGCCGCCGTTCTCGCCTTCCATGGAATAGGAGAAGGGGGTTTGATCGTCCACGGTGGGCTTGGGCTCATGGACGCTGATGTGGGCGTCCTTGGCGGTCCGTCCGCTGGCTCGATGGGTCATGCGCGGGATGCGTTGGCCGGCGCCGCTGCGGTGAGCGGCATCGGGGGCAGTCCGCACGATGCCCGCCAGCTGTGCGTTGCCGTTCGCGCAAGCCCCTGCCACGTCATCAACGTGCTGCCAGCGCAAGTCGTTGCGGCCCGCCGCTATGGCGGCGTCGGCCAGCCATCGCCAGGCCGGGGCCACGTCCTGCTCCGGTTCAAAGACCTGGTAGAAACGCTGGGCGCGCCCCTCGTGGTTGACGAAGGTGCCTGTGCTTTCCGCGTAGCTGGCGGCGGGCAGCGCCAAGGTCGCGGCCTCCGCAGTGGCGGTTTCGAGCACGTCGAGCACCACCACGTCGGCGGCTTGGGCCAAGGCCCGATTGACGGCTTCCCCGTCCACTCGTCGGTGTAAATCGTTTTCCAGGACGATGACGCTGTCGGCTTCGCCCTCAGCCAGATGCTTGAGCGCATCCTCCAACGCCAGTTCGCCGCCGAGCAGCGCGGTACCAAGACTGTTGGCCTCCCGCCCCGCCAGCAACAGGCCAGCGTCCTTGCCCTGCCCTTGCAGCGCCCAAGCCACGTTGGCCGCAGCTTGCAGCACCTCGGCCGATCCGCAGGCGGTGCCGGAGACGATCAGCGGACGCTCGGCCTTGCTGAGCGCTTCAACCGCTTGCGCCACGAACGCGCCGTCCGCGTTCTCGGCTGGGGCAAAGCGGCCGTCAATGCCGTGGGCGATGGCGAAGCCGGCTGCCGCAATGGCCTGCGGCGCGGCCCGCAACGTGCCTGCCGCCAAATCGTCGATGCGGGTTGGTGCGGGCGTGGCGATGAAGAAGGGGCTTTTGGCGTGCTGCGCATGGCCGCGAACGCCGGCGTCCTGCCACAGCGGGATGCCAGCGTCGGCGGCCATGTCCAAGGGCTTGTTGTGCACGCTCTGGCGCAGGGCCAAGGCGATGCGTGGCGCGGTGTTGGACACGTCCTCGCCGAGCACCAAGACGGCGTCTGCGGACTCGGCTTCGGTGGCCGTGGCGATGCGCGCGCCGCCCGCTTGATAGATGGACAACATGAGTTGGTCGAGCGCCGCCTCGTCGGCGGCGGTGCCGGAGGCGAAATTCTCATCCCCCACCAGCGCCTTGAGGGCAAAGTTGCTTTCCAGCGATGCGCGGGGCGAGCCAATGCCCAACACCCGGCCGCGGCCTAGAACCTCCGCCACCCGTTCAGCGGCGGCGACAGGCTCCAACGGCTCAAAGACGCCGTCTTCGGCCTTGGCGCCAGCTTGACGCAGACGGTTTGGACTGTTGACGAAGTGGCTGCCGAAACGGCCCCGGTCGCAGAGGAAGTAGCCGTTGACATCCGGATGGTAGCGGTTGTGTACCCGCTTCAGCGACCCGTAGCGCTCGCCGGGCAGCGTGTTGCAGCCGACCGCGCAGCCGGGGCAAACCGAGGGCGCCGATTGCAGATCCCACTTGCGGGTGTAGGTGGCGCTGAACGGCTTGTCGGTGAAGACGCCGGTTGGGCAGACCTCGACCAGGTTGCCAGCAAACTCGCTTTCCAGCACGCCGTCTGATTCACGGCCAAAGAACATGCGCGACCGGGAGCCGAAGGCCTGCAAATCGCGCCCGCCCGCATAATCCTGGTAGTAGCGAACACAGCGGTAGCAGGTGATGCAGCGGTTCATCTCATGGCCGATGAAGGGGCCGAGGT
>CAZRBP010000147.1:0-8598 GCA_964598305.1 uncultured Pseudomonadales bacterium
GCTAACGCTATTCCCGACCAACGTCAACGGGATATCTCCGAATTCGATGTCGACGTGGTCGAGGTCAGGGGACCCTTCGAGACCCTTGCTCCCACAGCCTTGCCCATGCGAGGCCGTTATGGCGGTAATCCCCCCGCACTCAACGCGCAGAAGGCGTTCGACTCTCTGCGTTGCGGCATAGGTATTACCAACCCCAACGGCTATCCAAAGGCATTGAGCGTCGGAACAGCAGGCTTCTATCTTCGAGACGACGCTGAATCAGTTTATGTCGTTTCGAATAACCACGTCATCGGTGGCTCCAACAACGGCCAACGTGGCGAAATGATTGTCCAACCTGGAACACTCGATTTGACTCGGATCGAATTCGCCCTCATGCCTCGGCTCACGGATCTCCAGCCAATAGCCATCGGCGAGTTGACCGCTGTCGTCCCCCTCCGCTTCAATCCCCCCACCAACGCCCCGATCAACCGGGTCGATGCCGCAATCGCAAAGCTCAACTCAAGCCGCCTGCACAACGATTTGGCACGCCTAACCTACGGCGGCTACATTCGGGCTGTCGCGCCCCCCTACGAAGTCGCCAACGACGGATCGCTCACCCCCGATGGCCGCGTTTACAAGGTCGGCCGAACCACCGGTTACACTGAAGGCAACGTTACCAACGTCGCCGTTACAACTGGCATCGACTACCCGGGTGGCAAAGCAATCTTCGCAGACCAGATTGGCATTGAGGCCACTCCCGACAACGAAGGGCCTTTCAGCGATTCCGGGGACAGTGGAAGTGCTGTCCTCAACGCCAACCACGAATTGGTCGGACTGTTGTTCGCAGGATCGCCCCTCCGTACACTCGCAAATCCCATAGACCTTGTCATGAAGGAGCTTTCGACACTTGTCGGCGTTGGCCTCACCGTCGTCACCGGCTGAACCGCCGCCCAAATGGATCGAGCATGAGAACACCAACCTACCGCGAAATTCGCGAATTGCTGTCCTCAGCGCAACATCGCCTATTGCTCCGCTTGGGCAACCCTCCCAATGCTCAACTCTCCATCCCAACAGACGGGCGAGGTTTGCGCATCCTCGTCGAAACCGAAGCCGGGTATGCAGCATACCTCCCCAAGACCGTACACATCGACCTAGACGGAGAAGACGTCATAATCCCCATTGAGTCCCGCGATACAGCACAGTCCTACCAAGCCCTATAGCAAATCAAAAACCGCTCTACGGGGCAGACCGACCGCACCGAGACAGTGTACCGCCGCATCCACATTCAGCAGCGGGCCAACAGACTAGGCTCCGATTCAAACGCACCCACGGACGCCCTTCGATGATGCTCCGGGACATCGGGGCACAGACGAGGAGCCGGGCCGCCCACTTACGGCCATTTGCGTGCGGGGTGTGTTGTTCCTTACCTTCTATCACCTAGCAGCGAGGGCGGGACATCCTCGAACCGAGAGATCCTGACTAATTTAGGCGTGAACCGAGGGTTCGGGCTCTTGGGTGGAATCCCGGGGGTTTCTTCTGGCATGTGTCGTTGTTTTCCTTTCGGCTGACACCGAGTCACCTCGAGACGTTCCGGCCCGGCGTCGAGCAACGCCTGCTAGTCCGGCCATTGCTCGAGAATCGAATGGATCCAATCTTCTCTTCCAAGCGCAGTTCGTGGCCAAGGATGCGCGTATAGGTGGTAGTGTTCGTGCTTGCGAACTCCTAGGCGTCGGAAGGACCCTGGCAGCGCATCGACACCGCTTTGCGCCAGAAAACGGAGCCTCGTGTCCGGTCCCCAGGCCAAGATGACAAGAGCTCGGACCGCTTGGAGCCGCTGTTTGCGCTCCTCGATCCGCTGTTCGGAGAAGATGGAGTGGGCAGGAATATTCGGGTTGTCTTGAGTGACGCCCCTGAGAAAAGTGGGGCTGCGGGGTTGCCTGATGTCGGACAGCTTGAGCACTCGGGCATGGTCTAGCTCCTTGTGCGCCATTAGCTGGACGATGGAGCGCTGCGTAAGGTCCGGAACCGTGCGGACAAGAGGGGCTTCTTGACTGAAGCCCCGGGTTGTCTGGACGTTGTGGACGTGGTCAGGGTCTCGTGGCTTGGAGGAGCCAGGGTTCATCATGATGACGAGGAAATCTGGAACTCTACTGAGAAGGCTGTTGACGTTGGAGTGTCCTACGACCCCGGGTCGAACGATCTCAAGGGTCGAACGACCGCAATACGGTCGTTCGGTGTCTTCCAGGTTGTAGAAGTGCCCATAGAATTCCACTGCTTTGGCTCACTCTTCCGCAGTCGGCAGATGTTATGCACAGTCGGCGGGGATAGCGAGGATAATCTACCCAACCTACGTGGCAGCCATTGACGCAGGCCACGGCTTGAGGAATTCAACAGGTCCACGGTTGCGCTGAGGTGGTGGACCTACTGCTTGGTTGGGAGAGAAGCGGGCTAAGTGGGTTGGGCACGCGCTCCACGCGAGCCTTGGAGTTGACACGCTTTCGTGGACACCCTGAGACCGTGGTCAGGCGTCACGATGGGGAAGCGCACCCGGTCTCGCCCCCATGGTGGGCAAGGGCGCTGGCGGACGCCTCCCCCAGTGTGGGAGGTCGCCTTCCGAGCTAAAGACGCTCAAGGTGGCCCACCTAAGCCTCGCTCGCAAGACCGAACTATTGGATACGGTACAAGACGCTCTACAGGTTCTTGACCCGATGCCGACGGCGAGGGACCATCAATTGCGGTGTGCGAAAGCGCAACGCGGCGTGGACACGGCTGGACGGAGGGTGAGGTGCCATTTTCGGCAGGGACGAAGCAGCGAGTTCGGAAACGCGCGTGGTTCGCGTGCTGCCTGTGCAAGCGAATCAGCATGAGCCTTGAAGTGCACCACATCGTTCCGGAAACGGACAACGGACCCAACTCGGAAGCCAACGCCGCGCCGCTGTGCGCCTCGTGCCACGCGTCGTTCGGTGGAAACCGCGAGCTTCAGGCGCGTGTGCGGGTGATGCGGGACCACTGGTACGAGCAGTGCGCGAGGCTGTTCGGTGAGGCGTCGACGACCGGCGACGTCTTCCAGTGGATCCACGAACAGTTCTCCACCGAGGAACTGGAACGGTTGACGATCCACAACCCGTCGTACCTGCCAAGGAGCGATGCCGCCGACGGACTCGCCCGCACGCGGTTCTCGCTCGGCGCACAGGAGTACGTACATCCGTTGATCGTGAGGGAACTGCTCGGCTGGATATCGGAAGGGACAGTGATTGTCGGCATAGACCTCGAGGCAGCGAACAGCAGCGACCGGTTTTACGGCGATTTCTATTTGGTAGACAGCGACGCAGGGATAACGGTGAGATGGAATGGGAACGATGAATCCTTCAACTACCGGCATGTGGCGACCACGCCGTCCGGTGTCGAGATCGTCGAATGCCACGACTGGGGCGGGGGCAGCGGCGTGTTCGGCACGATCGCCTTGTTCAGCCTCGGACGGGATCGGGCGCTGGGGTCGGACGGTGACGTTCTCACGGTACATCACCGCTCGGTACTGAAGGCACGGGGCCAGTTTGCGCTCGGCGACCGGTATGAAGGGAACGTGCGCTACTGCAACGGCGTGCTCGAAGTGGGACCGGACGAGGGTTGGTTCCGTAGGGGAGAGGCGGCAGCGTGGAAATTGCCCGTCCTGTAGGCTGCGCAGTCGGCAACTCGGTAGCCTTGGTCCCGTGGGATGCCGACAGAAGCGTCGCTAGGCGGCGGGTAGCGTTGACTTGTGGTTGCCCGCCGAGCAGCAGGTGCCCTTGAGTTCTTAGTTCCGTGCGGATCCTCTTTCGTCGGGGAAGAGGGCGTTAACAACGCAGGCGCAGGTCTCGATGATGCCCAGAGCGGTCGAGGGGAAGCCCAGCCCTGCCTCGCCGTGGGCGCTGAGGTTTCGAAGCTTCGGCAGCCAACCGGCCAAGTGCTCATAGTAGTCGGTGTCGGTGAGCCAGCC
Source organism: uncultured Pseudomonadales bacterium (assembly GCA_964598305.1). Taxonomy (GTDB): domain Bacteria; phylum Pseudomonadota; class Gammaproteobacteria; order Pseudomonadales; family Azotimanducaceae; genus Azophilus. Next base: position 3,956 of record CAZRBP010000147.1, read on the forward strand.
CTGATCAACGGCCAACTGCATCAGTTTTCTGAGGCCTTCATTGCCCTTCAATGCGATGGCGGACCGTTCACACTTCTCCTTGATGGCCTTCTCCACCAACGTGCAGGCGTAGAGGGTGGTCGGTACTGAGAAACTGCGGCGATTTTCTCGTGGTGGTCGTCAAGGGATATTGGGCGTTGGCCGGTCGCATCAAATCTGACGAAGGACGTGCTGGGCGGGTCCGGGTCGATGATCTCGCTTGGCTGCTTGAGCGGCGACCTCATCGGTGTGTGGGTTCTGCTGCTTTGGGTGGCCAGCTATGGGGAATCTAGGAATGTCCGCAACGGGGGATGCGGACGGCTTCCATTTGGGTGGAGCTAGGTTCAGGAAAAAGGAACGCCCCGGCCGCCGCTGGGGCAGCCGGGGATATCGGCGCAATGGGCCAATTTTCTATCGAACAGGCACGTCCAAATCGCTGGGTTCACCACTTGATCTTTTCGTCCAACCCCAGTCTGCGCCAAATCTGTGCCGCGATTTCCGGCCCGATGACCACATCGCGGTCGTTGGTTGGAGGGAGCGGGACGTGCTTCCCATCTCGTTCCAAGTACTCAGGCACGTAAGGCTCGCCTCCGTATTCCAAGGACCAGATCCGTCCGCTGGCCCTCGTAAGCCTGCACCCGCACTCCTCGGCGTCACGGATCAAATCCCGAAGCGTAGTGGCTCCGGGGACCATTCGAGCCGCCATAGTCTAAGCAGCTTCGCGACGCTCGAGAATTCTCTTCTGCAAAGTGGGGAAACCCGGCACTTTGGACTGAATGCCCTTGGGGCACCTCTTTCGGCAAGTATCGCCCCGGTCAAAATCATCCCAGTACTCGGTGGGGGCAGGCGGTATCCCTGCCAACGGATTTTCCGTCTTGCCATCTTCAAGCCCGCGCATTATTTCCGCACTCAACATTAAGGCCAAGTTCCCCAAGGCATCCCGCTCAGTCTCTCCTTGAGCGGCTATGTACCTCTCCAAGCAAACAGCAACCCACAGACCGGGCTGGTCGCTTTGACGCACTAGCACTCTGAGCTTCATCCTGTTCCTCCAGAGATGTGACGGACATCATTTAACCACTGCACTCGGGCCGCTTGTCAACAGCACAAGTACGTACCGGGGATGCGGTTCGGCTGGGCGAAAAAGCTGAAGGGCTTGTGGGAGATTGCCCAATTGGGGCTTGGGACATCGGCGCAATTAGCGGGTGGATTGACCGAAGCCACAGCATTTCCTGGCATTGTTGGGCTGGTGCAGTTTGCCTACTTCATCCCTCCACCCAACGGACGACAGGGTCGCGTTCAGATCGTCGTGTGCTGCGTTCGACGGACCAACACTGCCCTTTCTTTTCCAGCCCCGATGTGAACCGAGGCAACCCAACGGTGAGGAGTGACGCCACAGCGGCTGACGACACTGCGACCACAACGTAAATCCACCACTTCATCATCTATCCTCAGTTCCAATCCCAATCGGATTTGACGCCGGACAGCCTTGCCGCTGGACTGCTCATCCTCGCCGTCGAGGTGGTGGTCCAGCTCGGCGTTGAGGATGCGTTCCGCCAGCGCCTCCTTCAGGTTCTAGACCAGATCGCCGGTTTGCGTTTGTTCGCCATGTTGCCCTCCTTTGGACATCCCAGCGCTCACAAACACAAAATTCCTGACAGGCTCGCCTACAGGGGTAAGTCATTTAGCGGGGGTCTGTACGCACGAATCAGGGCGTCCTCCAAATCAATTTGTTGAGCTGCGCCTTGTACCACCCGGGCATGAACGTGAGTCGCGCCCATCTGTTGGGCCTCGTCCCACCGCTCATGGTTAGGTATTCTGTCCTTGAACGAATTGGTCCGGCCGATGTACTTCGCTTGCCACCAGCCACGGGTTGAATCCAATCCGGCAAAAATGTACACGCCAGGAACGTCATTCCATGTGGTCCCTTCCAGATCGTAAACCAAGAAGGAGTGGCCTCCCCCCCAAACGACTTCCTGTGCGCCGCTCACGGCCCTGACGGATTGGAATGAATTGGCGGCGTCGGCATTCCGGCGTCCGTTTCCCTGTGTTGTGCTATTGACCTGTACCATGCAACGACCAACGTTGCCATGATGACAAGCGAAACGGAGTGCGCCAGAAAGTGAAACACCGCCAATGCGGACATTAGCTCGTAGCTATTCTGGAAAACCATCATCAGCATGATCTGTGATATGCAGATCCACATGCCAGCCAACAAAAGCAAGGCCGTTCCGTTCATGGCGGTGGAGGCGGGGCGCAGGCTTTGGGCCTGCCTGACCTCCGCTGACACTATAGCCGCGACCGCCGTGAGAACCCCTATTGTGACGTAGAATTGCGTGGCGGCCAGTTGTAGGTCCATGCTGCCCACGTCCCTCAGGCGGCAATTCGGGCGGGTCTGCCGACCTTCACGCCCTGATCGAAGTTCTCCCTGTACGCCTTGCTGATCCTGCTTCGTGTTCCTTTGCCAACCCACCACTTGTTCGCTTTTCGGAGCACATAGTCCCGTTCGTCACTACCGTAATCGTGCTCTGACAGGTGAACCAGCTTGCCGTGGTCAATGATCTTGTAGTGGATGTCCCGCAGCGGCCTGTCGCCGTCCAAATACCAAATCTTCACGTTGTTCGGAAAATCACGGGCCAAGTTCAGCAACTCAAGCTGCTGATTGTCGTCATTGAACAAGCACTTCACCTTTACTCCATACAGTTCAATGCTGTCACGCAAAGCCCCAATGACCTTGGAATTGTTGTACACCGACTCAGACGAGTTGTTGCCGTCGTCGTGAATTATGATGCTCTCACGAGCTGCCTTCACGAGGTCGAGAAACATGCTGACAGCTTCCTCATTGTCATTTGCGCCCCTTTTGGTGTCGTCAACCAACAGATCACCCTGAACGCTTGCCACGAGGTAAAGGCTGACCGCAAATCCAATTGCGAAGATGCCAACCACAATCCAGTCCAAACCGTCGATTTCACTTGCTAATTCCATCTTTCCCTATCCTGAAATTCTGCACCTACTAAAGCTCCGCCGCATCCTACCGAATACGACGCCAATGAAATCAATAAGCTATGTGATTTAGGCCAAGTTCGCTCCCACTTTTCTTGCATCACCATAGGCCATTAATGAAGAACTGTTTAGGGAAGTCAAGGCTTTAGCCAACCAAGGGATTTCGTCATTGCCCGCGCCGTCAGCCGTCGAAGGGCCGAGGGCTCTTGCTTAGCGGTGCGTTCTTCGCTCTCCATGCCACCTGCGCCACGCTTTCTTGGAAAAACTGGAGGCTCGGAATACGCAAGGGCGTCGTCGCCAAATCGTGTGACGGCCATCTCGCCGCCAAGAGGATTTTCTGGGTTCGGTGCGAGGGCAAGATGCCCTCGAGCCGGAGGATCCCACCCTCAGTTGGGTTTGTGGGACACCCTTGGTTTCCTTCCCCTTGGAACTACCCGAGAGTTTGGATGAGGGCTGCCGCTACGCCGGCCATGGCCGTGCTGACGCCAACCACGGTGGTGGCGGTCATGCCGAGCAGCCAGCGCTGCATGGAGGCCTCGCGGTTGGCTATCAAGGTTTTCACGCCGCCGATTTCCTTGAGGACCTCGACCCTTAAATCTGCAATTCGGGCGTCAGTCTTCGCGATCTTGGTGTGAGTGCGCTCAATCTCAGTGCGCACCGCAGCTAGGTCCTTGTGGGTGGCGACGTGGTCCATCTTGGTTTCCATGCGGGCCATGCGTTGGCCGAGGTCGGCGATTTGATCGTTGGGGGCTTGGGTTGACTGCTGGGGCTCCATGACTGCTTGGCCTTTTTGGTGGTTGGTTGGGTTCGCATGCGCTGTGGGAGCCATGGTAACCGACAACCGGGCATTGGGCGTGGGATTCGGCTGGGCGAAAAGGCTGAAAGGCTTGTGGGAGATTGCCCTTTTGGGGCTTGGGATATCGGCGCAATTGGCCGATTTTGATATCACGGTGATGGCGGTTGTGAGATGGCGCTTACGTGTGCCGTTGGTTTTGGTTCAGCTTGGGGAAAGGCTCGTTCGGGGCTGGGAGGTTTAGGAAGGGGCACAGCTCTGGCCAGCCGTGGCCCTGGGTGAGGTTCATCACGAGCAGGTCGTCGGGGCGGTTTGAGAAGTGGCGCCTGACGGCTTCGTTGTGTTCGGTGAAAACGCGCTGGTAGGTTTGCTCATGGCCAACGGGGTGCCCGGCTCCGTAGATCCAAGCGCGCATGGGCGTGTCCTGGGTGCCGAAGTGGCGGCACGCCGAGGCAATCCATTGGTCGGGGTCCCGAACGGTCAGGATGAACTTGCTGCCAGGACAGCGCCTGTCCAAGTAGCGGTAGAGGATGGGCCAGGGGTTGTCTTGGAACGCATCGAATCGGCGCAGATGATCTTCGGCCAGCGCCTGTGCCGTTTCGGCGATGCGGGGGTCGCGCACGCCAACGGCTCCGCAAACTCGATAGCCCAACCAGGAAAGCGCAGCGCCCAAGGACGTGGTTCCGGTCTTGTGGAAGCCGATGCAGAAAACCTTGGGGGTCATTGCCGCCTATGTCCCGAGGCTACCCGTATGGGAGTCAAGCATGCAATTCCCCAAAAAAGGAAGGCCCCGGCCGCCTTGTGGGCGACCGGGGCCGATGGGGTCCGACGG
>CAZRBP010000148.1:0-8530 GCA_964598305.1 uncultured Pseudomonadales bacterium
GCAGTTGGGCGCTCTGCACGGCAGCGACGCGAACCTGCACGGGCGTGGACAGCGCCGTGGGTGGGGGCTGGCCTTGAGCCTGCGGGGCTTGCCCTCCCGCCATTTGCTCCTCGACTGGCGAGCAAGCGGCCGCGCAGAAGGTCAGCCCGATTGCGAGTGAGCGTCGTTGCATTTCAGGCGCCCATCAAATTTGCATGAGGCGCAGATCCAGATAGAAATTGCGGCCATAGTCCTGATGTGCGTCGGCGAAGTAGCCGAAATAGCGGTCCGCCAAGGGGGCGCGCTCATCGGTGAGGTTACGCACGCCCAAGCGAATGCGCAGGTTCCGCTCTCCCATGTCCCAGTGGTAGTCGAAGGTGGCATTCCACGTGGTCATCGAGCCCAGCCAGTAGCGGCTGCCGTCGTCCAAGGTCAGGGAATCCTGGTAAATCCTGCCGATCTTGACCCCGGAGAGGCCCGCCCCGAACGCGCCTTTGCGCCACGAGAAGGTGAGGTTGTGCTTTTGCTTTTGGTTGCCGTTGCGCTGGAGCAGATCGGCGAAGCCGGTGATGGGGATGCTGGCCGGCAACTCGCCGGACTCCTGGGCCGAGACCAGCTCGGCCGAAGAGCCACCGGCCTCCTGCTCGAAGGTGTCGAGGAAGGATGCGGTGTAGCGTAGCCGGAAGGCGCCAAGGGCCGATTCAAGGCGGTACAGCAGGCCGACATCGAAGCCCTTGAGAGTCCGGGTGTCGAGGTTGGCGTAGCGGTCGCTGACGAAACGAATATTGCCAGCCGGGCAGATGCCCGCCGCCGTGTAGATGGCCGCAGCTTCCGCGTCGATCTCGGCGACGCGGACCACCGCGGGATTCGCGGCCAATGCCGCGCAGTTGCCGGCACCGTGCCGCAGGCGTTGCAGCAGATCCAGGGCGGTGTGGTTCTCCTCGCCGAACAGTCCGATGGTGTCCTCCTTTTCGATGGACCAGTAGTCGAAGGTGAAGGTGAGGCTGTCGAAGGGTTCCAACACCACGCCCACGGAGTAGTTGCTCGACCGCTCCGCTCGGAGTTGGTCGCTGCCCTGGGCGATCCGTTGGGTTGAGTTCTCGCAGTCGATGATGTCTTGGTCGGGGTCGCCGCCGTTACTGGCGGCGTAGAGGCAGGCGAAGTCCGTGCGGGTGTTTTGCCGCGCCACGATCTCTTCGTTGACCGTCACCAGGTTTGGCGCCCGAAACGCCTCGGACCAGGAGCCGCGCACCAAAATGGCATCGTGCAGGCGCCAGCCGGCGGCGAACTTGCCCACCGTGGTGTCGCCCACGTCGGAGAAGCTCTCGTAGCGGATGGCGGCCTGGGCGTCGAGATTCGGCAGAATGGGAATTTGCAACTCGGCGAACAGGGAGGTGACGTCCCGGCGCCCCTTGTTGTCCGGGGTGGGGCTGGAGTTGACCACGTCGGACACCAACGGGAAGGAATCGCCCTGAAAGTCGGTGAAGACGATGGTGCCGTCCAGGCGCGGGTCGCGGTCGTCCTTGAACGACTCCTCCCGGTACTCGATGCCCGCCGCCAGGCCGAGCGGGCCGGCGGGCAGCTCCATGAGGTTGACGTTGGCGACCTTGAGGTCGGCGAGGAAGAGTTCCATTTCGTTGTCGCGGGTGACATCAACCAGCGCTCGTTCGATGTTGCTGTTGATCCCGCCGCTGAACGGGTTGTAGGCGGCTGGAGTCGGGTCCGAAAGGGCCTCGACCATGAGGGTGTTGGACACTCGGTTGCGGGTGACGTCCTTCTTCTTTGCCCTAGAGTAGAGCACCGCGCCCTCCCAGTCCCACGCGCCCCAACTGCCTCGCAGGCCCTGCAGCACCCGGACCACGTCGCCCTCGTTGTCCACGATGCGCGGCACTTCGGCATAGCGGTAGTTGTCGATCTCCAACTCCAGGCCGGAGCAGGGCACGTCGGGAATGACCGAATCGGGCAGGCGGTTGGGGGAGCCGCAGGGGCCGAAGGGATTGTAGTGGTGTTCAGGAGCGATCCGCAGCTTGACGGTCGAGAACGAAACCGATGGGTGGCGGGAGAGGTTGGTGTCGGAGCCGTAGTACATCAGCTCGGTGAAGCTCTCTAGGTTGTTGTCGAATTCGTGGTTGACGAACGCAAACAGGGTGGTGCGCTGCAGCTTGGACGACAGGTCGCGGAACTCATTGAGGTTGTAGCGGTAGGTGCCTTGGCCGTCGATGCCGCCGCACACTCGGTCGTTCAAGGCCCATTGGCAGCGTTCGTCGCCGGCTGGAAAGGTCTCGAACTCGCCCCTCGAGTCGGTCAGGGTGCCGCTTAGGCCGGCCCGGCTTGCGGAACTGGTGACGTCGTACTGGCCGTACAGGGAGTGGGTGCTGCTGTTGCGAAAGCGGGAGTCCCCGCTCCAGGGCGAATCCTCGGGCACGCGGCGGCGGAAGTCGCTGTCCGCCCAGCGGTCTCGTTCGCTGGCGCTCACTCGGTCCCGGTTGAGGTAGCCGCCCATCAGGTGAATGTTGGTGCGGCCCTCGTTGAATGTGCTGCCCCAGGAGAAGTCCGCCTGCCAAGTGTCCCGGCCGACATGATCGTAGGTGCCGAAGCGTCCGCGCAGGGACAGCCCTTCGGCGTCGCTTTTGAGCACGTAGTTGACCACGCCCGCCACCGCATCGGCCCCGTACAGCGCCGAAGCGCCGTCCTTGAGCACTTCGAGGCGCTCCAGCCCGTACACCGGGATGGTGTTGGAGTTCACGGTGTTGACCGGCACGAAGCTGCCGCCGACCTCCTCGGTCTGGAAGCTGGCCGCGTTGACCAGACGGCGGCCGTTGAGCAGCACCAGGGTGTTGCCCGTGCCGAGGTTGCGCAGGTTGAAGGCGCCCACGTCGCCGCGTGCGGAGTTGACGCCGCCGCTGATGTTCTCCGCCTCATTGAAGAAGTTCTGCCCCTGTTCGGGCAACGCCTCGAGCAGATCGTCGCCGGAATCCACCCCGAACAGCTCGATGTCCTGGGCGTCCATCACCGACACCGGCAGGACGCCGCTGATGGTGGCGCCGCGAATGTGGGTGCCGGTGACCACCACTTCCTCGATCACTTCGCCGGTGGCCGCTTCCGCTGCCGCCTGGAGCGCGAGCAGAGGCGTGGCGGCCAATGTGAATGCGGCTGCCCGCGCCGTGCGGAGGCCAAAGCGGGACGCCGGACCGGGCTTTGTCGGCCCGGTGGGGCTGGCCAACGGGCTCGGTGCGCAGTGCTGCCGCATCGGGCGTCTCCTGAAGATGAAGGTGGCGGGAACTTGGCCGGATTGTAGGTGCAATCGGGTGGGCAAGCCACTGGCTGGGACGGAAGGAGTAGCCACGTCCGGCGGCGTCAGCAGCGGACACCGCCTGCGGAACCGACGGCAATAGAGCCGCAGTTCACAACAACCGCATGAACTCGTCCACTCCCAAGCCTGATTGCCTAATGATGGCCCGCAGAGTTCCCCTGTCGAGTTCTCGGTGGTCGGGAACGACGGTTTGGGCGAACGGATGGTCGCGCCGCAGGATCATATGACTGCCGTGTTGACGTTTGAGGTAAAACCCTGCCCGTTGGAGCGCCCTAACGCACTGCGTTCCAGATATCCGGGGCAATGCACTCATACTGCGACGACTAGCGCGCCGAATGCCTCCTCCGGAACCGGCAGCCCATCTTCCTCCAAGGCCACAACGTAGCCCTCAATAGCTTCCCTCACATTGTCGATTGCCTGCTGCCTAGTTTCTCCTTGACTGATGCAGCCGGGCAAACTCGGGCACTCCGCGACCCAATAGCCATCTTCCCCAGGGTAGAGCAGTACTTGCCTCATGAGGGTTAACTCCGCTAGTTCACAGTTCTAGTCCATGCTACCACTACCATTGACGTTGACTCGACTCTCACGACACTGCTTGAACCCATGTCGTTCGGCGCCGGCAACGCATGCCCCTGTTTTAGCTGCTGGGTTCTGCCTGAAAGTCCGGGTCGAGTCCCGCGCTGCCTTGCTCCAAGACATAGTCAGTCAACGAGGGAATTGGCGAGGCCCATCCACCACCGTTCGGCGCGTTGGCCACCATGCCGCTTTTGAGTAGTGCCTCCGCAAAGTCGATGACGTCTTCGAATCGCCGATCAAACGCCGTTTGCGTGTGTTCCGGCAGGCGCTGCTTGAACTCGCCTATGATGTTGATGACCTCGCCCTTGGGCAGAATACCGCCGTGCGCCTTGGCCACGCCCTGATGGACGGCGGCAACGACGCCCTCGTAGCCTAGGAACCGCTCCATTCTCTGTTCATAGTAGCTGCGCCGGGCAACGTCGCCGTGCGCAAGCGTCTCTTCCAGTGGAGCGCGGCTAAGGTCGGGCTGCTCCTGCGCGCTGAGCGCCTTCCAAAGCGACGCCAGATAGTTGTGCAGGTGTTGTGGCCAGCCTCGGGAGGCTTCAGCGAGCTGCTCGGCCCATGTCTCGATGGCTTGGTGGCCTTGGATGCGTGGTGTGGTTGGCGTGCCGACCACTTTGTGCAGTGTCTGGCGCGCGCATTGCAGCGCTTCGCTGGGTGCCAGTCCGGCCAAATTGACCACCGCGTTTGCTCCCCATCTTGACACGCCGCCCGGTTGGCCTAGGGCGCCTTGACTGTCGCCTGTGCCCGCGCAGACCGCCATGACCGGAAGGGTCGTTTGGGTGTGCAGCATGTTGAGAGTTCTTGCGCCTTCTTGGGAAACGTCTTGGATTTCGTCGATGAGCAGTATCAACCTGCGTTGGTGCAGAGCCTTTCCATGGCGGCGCTCAAGGGCCGCGACGCTGGTCGGCACCGGTTCGTTCTTGGTGGAAGTTCCTGACCACCGCCCCTTTAGGAGCGCAAAGCCTGCGTTCCCGCCTTGGGCTTTCGACACGGAATCTCCGGGGGCTTCCTCGGGAGCGTCCCTCAGTTCAGCGGAAACTAGGGAAAGCAGGCTTTCGCGCCTTGCCAACAGGTCCCGGTCCACCTGCGTTGAGACGCTGTCCGGTTGCGAGTTGGTCCAAGCCTCGATTTCGTAGAGCAGTGCGCTCTTGCCAGCGCCCGGCGGACCTTGGATAAGCAGGGTTTGGCCCGGCGGGTTTCTCAATGCGCGCGCTCGGTTGGCTGGCCCGCTGACGGGAATGTTGTTGATGCAGTGCTTCGCCAAGTCGAGAACCGGCCTTCGGCCCACGAAGGCCAAGGGCCGGTCGCGGTCGGCTTGCGCCGCAAGGGCAGTCAGGAACGCCTTGGCGTCCATGCCCTCGCCCCAGGTCACGGAGGCTGTGTTGTCATCGTTCGACATTTTCGACTCGGTGCCCCTATCATCCGTGGTTGCGGCTGCGCACCCGACTATAGCCGAGACTCCTCAATCTCGCATGACACTGATCTCGCCGAGCAGGATGTAACCGTCCGCAAACCCGTCGGCCCGGTCCAGAGCTGGGAGATCCGCTGCGGAGACGAGATAGACCGCGCCCCGGTCCTGGTCGCCCGCTCTGTTCGCGCCGATGTACAAATCCGCCAAGCCGTCGCCATCGACATCGCCAGCCGGCGCCACGCTGATTCCCGCGTTGTCCTCGCCTTCGCCGACGAATTGCCACGAAGAGACTGCCTGAAACCGGTGCGCATCCAAGTTGATTTCGTTGCGCTCACTGCCGTATTCGTCGTTGAGTTCGGCCAAGTCCCCCCCTGAGATCAAAAACGCCGCCCGTGTCACCCACTCCTCGACTTGATCGAGCGGGCGACCTCCGTTGTTGGTTCCGACGAGGAAGTCCGACAGGCCGTCGCCGTCCACGTCGCCGGCCGTCGCCACGCTGAAACCCGCTCCCGTGGGCCAGTAATCCCTATCCAGGCCGTAGACCACTTTTTCTGCCAACAGCTTCCAGGAACCGTCCCAATCCCCCGCTTTGCCCAGATCAATTATGCCGTCGGCCTTGTCGTCCGCCTCGTCCAACGCCGTGAGCGACGCGGCCGCTACCAAGTACACGGATTCTGGATAGAGGATTGCCCATTGCCCGATAACAAGGTCCGCCAAGCCATCGCCGTCAATGTCGCCGGCAGAAGCAACGCTCAGGCCCACCCGTTGGTCTTCCGCGTCTTCGCTGCAGACGAGTTTCCATGAGCCCGGCTCGGCAGCGATGCGGCCGAGACTCACGACCCCGTCCGTGCTGCCGTCCGCCATGTCCGCCGATGGCAGGGCCTTGGTCGAGACCACATAAACTGCACCGGTGCAGTTCTCGGACTCCTCGCTGTAGCCCGGCGCGCCCACAACTAGCTCGGGCAACCCGTCGCCGTCGATGTCGTCCGCCGCAACGCTGGTTCCGGCTTGGTCGTAATCCTGTTCGCCAACGAGCTTCCAGGATCCGTTCCGCATTGCCAGATTGGCCAGTCCAACGACGCCGTCGGCTTGCCCGTCATCCCGATCCGCGGCAGCCAGCGATGCCCCGGAAACCACATAGACCGCACCCGGCCTCAAATCCACTTCGTCGTCGGGATCCGGTCCGATAGCGCCGATCAAAAAGTCCGCAACGCCATCACCATCAATGTCGCCTGCGGCCGACAAGCTGGCGCCGGCCCGATCGTAATCGGATTCCCCGACCAGCTTGTACGAGCCGTGTTGCGCAGCGACGTTGCCCAAGGCAACGACGCCGTCCGTCCTGCCGTCATCGGCATCCGCCCCCGATACGCCGGACGACGCAACGAGGTAGGCGGCACCGGCGTTTTCCCCGCCGGCATCCTGGCCGTCGGCGCCCACAGCCAGATCCGAGCGGCCGTCGCCGTCGACGTCGCCAACTGATGTCGCTGCCCGCCCGGCCCCATCCCCTCCCGCTTCGCCGATCAGTTTCCAGGATCCTCGTTGCGTCCGCGCAACGCTCAGTTCGATTCGTCCGTCCGCAACGCCATCCGCTGCGTCCGCTTGGGGAAGCGACGCGCCGGAAAGGAGATAGACGGATCCGGCAAAGTCCTCGAAATTCGGATCCCGATCCGTGCCGACCGCTCCAACGATCAGGTCGGGTACGCCGTCGCCGTCCATGTCCCCGGCGGACGCGACACCGCGACCGGCGGCATTGAAGGCCTCCTCTCCGGTAATCTTGTAAGAGTTTGTCGGCGGTTCGAATCCGCCGTGGAACGTGCGCGACAGATTGGTCAGCCTGCCGTTCGCGCTATCCAGCAGGCTCATGGCGAAAACAGGACCGTCGGCTGAGATCTCGAGCCGCCACTTGCCTTTGCCATCGCCGAGCATACCGTGCAACAACCCATTGCCGCCGCTTTCCAGATCCTGTGCACTAAACGTCTGCGACGCGTGTCCCGGCAGCGTCAGGCGAATCTTCCCGGAGGATTCCGTGCCAGAATCGTCGATCCCCGAAACCACGACTTCGGTGTCCCGGTCCGCTGGATTCACCAAGCGCAGGAGACTCCGCTGTGCAGTATTGCTCGCGGGGTTGAAAAACGGCAGATAGTGGCGGCTCTGCACCTCTTGCCCGACGTCGTGCATGGCCGTCACGAACCCTTCATCGGTGCGCACGTAGGCTGTCACCTGGATGGCGAGCCCGCTACTCAGTTGGAGACGCCAGTGACCCTCACCGCCGCCGATGCCCTGGGTAATCCCCTTGCCCGGGGCGCCCTCTTCCAAGTCCGTCGAATTGAAGTGCAGCGACTCCCACGGACCCAAGGCAAGCGTGACCGGTGCGCGGGACACGCCAGAGTCATCGAACGCATGCACATCGACTGTGCCGTATGCGTCCTCCGTATTGACGATCCGGACGAAGCCCTGCCGGCCAGGGTCCGACGCAGACAGAAACAGCGGCACCGCCCGCTCCCGGTAGGACGGTACCGTAGACAGGTTGGTCAAATTCCCGTTTGGGCTTTCCAACAGGCTCATTGCCAGGACCGGCAGCTCGGCGACCAAGAAAAGACGCCACTTGCCCGCGCCGTCGCCCAAGGCACCTTCGAGGTCTTCGTCCCCGGCTTCCAGTGCATCGGCGTCGATCGTTCTCGCAGCGCCGGCGGACAACCGAAACGACACCGCGCGGTACGACTCACTTTCGGCTATCAGCGAGCCGTCGTCATCACGGCCGAAGATGGTAAGTCCAACCTCATCTGCGTTCGGATTGATCACGCGAACCCGGCTTTGCTGGTTGTGATTGCTGCCCGGGTTGAAAATCGGCAAGTAGTGTCCGGTAGGACCTATTTCGTGCATGCTGGTCACGAACCCGCCCTCCGTACGCACGTAGGCCAACGGCTCAATGTCCAGTTCCGTGGTGAGTTCGAGCCGCCAGTCGCCATCACCGTCGCCAGCCCGTCCAGAAAGTCCTTTCGACGGGTTTCCGGCCTCGAGGTCGCCGGAGTTGAACTGGGCGGCAGAGCGCGGGCCCAGCGTCAACGTGATGGTTTCCGACCGGTTGCCCGAATCGTCAATTGCAACGATGCTGACCGTTCCGGCGTCCGTCGAGTGATTGATGATGCGCGCAAAGCCTTCCCGAACCGGGTGCCCATCCGCGAGGAATAGCGGGATCATGTATTCGGATTGCGCCAGTGCCGCCTGACTTCCAAGCAACGCCACGG
>CAZRBP010000149.1:0-2726 GCA_964598305.1 uncultured Pseudomonadales bacterium
TTCCCGGTGTTCGGCAAGCGGTTGATCATCGACAACAACTGGTACGGCACCTTGGCGCGGGACAACGTGGCCCTAGTGACCGATCCGATCGAGCGCATCGTTCCCGAAGGGCTGGTGACGGCTGGCGGCGCGCTGCACGAGGCGGATGTGATCATTGCCGCCACCGGCTTCAAGACCAATCAGTTTTTGTGGCCGATGGCCGTGGCCGGTCGCTCCGGGGAGACGCTGGAACGCCGGTGGGGGGATTGCCCGCGCGCCTTCAAGGGCACCACCGTGCCGGACTACCCCAACTTCTTCTGCCTCTACGGCCCCAACACCAATATCGTGCACGGCGGCAGCATCATCTACCAAGTGGAGTGCCAGGTTCACTACGTCATGCAGTGCCTCGCTCTCATGGTCACCCAAGGGGTGCGCTCGATGGAGGTGCGCGAAGCCGTGAACGATGCCTACAACCACGAGGTGCAGGAATTGAGCGAAACCCTGGCCTGGGGCCATCCAGGTGTCTCAAGCTGGTACAAGAACAGCCAAGGCCAAGTCGTGAACAACTCCCCGTTCAGCCTGCACGAGTTTTGGCAGCGGCTGCACGACCTGGAGCCGGAGCACTACGCGCTTGTCTGAACGGGCGGGTTTCAACCTATAATCCGCGCATCCCGAACAACGACTCCCCGAACAAGGACCAACCCATGAAGCTCTACGACAGCAAACTGGCTCCCAACCCGCGCCGTGCGCGCATTTTCATGGCGGAGAAGGGCATTGAGTGCGACACCGTGCAGGTGGACATCATCCAAGGCGAGAACTTGAGCGATGACTTCCTCGCCATTAATCCCCGCGGGGTGCTGCCCACCTTGGTGCTTGATGACGGGACGGTGCTCGACGAGTCCGTCGCCATTTGCCGTTACCTCGAGGAGATCCAGCCGCAGCCGCCGCTGATGGGCACCGACCCGGTGAGCAAGGCGCGCATCGAGGCACGCCAGCGACACATGGAGTTCGATGGCCTGATGGGCGCGGCGGAGGCATTTCGCAACAGCTTTCCGGGCTTCGCCAATCGGGGTTTGCCCGGCAGCGCGGGGACGGTGGATGCCGTGCCCGAGCTGGTGGAGCGCGGCAAGAACACGGTGCAGCGCTTTTATGAGCGGTTGGACGAAGCCTTGGCGCAATCCGAGTTCGTGGCCGGCGATGCCTTCACCATTGCTGACATCACAGCGCTGTGCACCATCGATTTTGCGGCCGGCGCAGCCCGGGTGCCGATCCCCGACGACTGCGAAAACCTCAAGCGTTGGCATGCGGCGGTGTCCGCGCGCCCCAGCGCAGCGGCCTAAGGCGCTCACCATGCGTCCGCTTGCTGCCGCGCTTGCCCTGTTTTTGGCGCTGACGGCCTGCGCCGCGCCGGAGGATGCGGCCGTGCCGGTCAGCGACGCCTGGAGGGCGCCGCGGGGTCCGGATGGGATTCATCCGGACCTGAATGGCATCTGGCAGGCGCTCAATGAAGCCAACTACGACATTGAGCAGCACATGGCCCGCTCCTCCCTGCAGGAGCGCGAAGGGCCGCATGGGCCGCTGCCGGCGCCCAAAACGCTCTACCTTGGCGCGGTAGGAGCGGTGCCGCCGGGCATGGGCGTGGTTGAAGGCGGCAAGATACCCTACAAGCCGGAGGCCTTGGCCGAGAAGCGGGAGAACCAGGCCAACTGGATCGACCGGGATCCGGAGGTGAAGTGCTACCTGCCGGGCGTGCCGCGGGCCACCTACATGCCGCAGCCGTTCCAGATTTTTCAAAACGCCGATTCCATCTTCATCGCCTACCAGTATGCCGGCGCGGTGCGTGACATTTACATGGAAGATCCTGGGCCAGCGCCGATCGATTCCTGGATGGGCTGGTCCCACGGCCGCTGGGAAGGCGACACCTTGGTGGTGGAGGTCACCGGCCAGTTGGATTCGACTTGGTTCGACCGGGCGGGCAACCACCACAGCGCCCAAATGAAGGTGACCGAGCGCTACACCCCGATGGGGCCCAACCATCTCCACTACGAGGCCACTATCGAGGATCCCGAGACCTTCACCGAACCTTGGACCCTGTCCATGCCCCTGTACCGGCGCATGGAGCCGGATGCCCGGCTGATGGAGTTTCGCTGCGTGGAGTTCGTGGAGGAATTGATGTACGGCGAGTGGCGGCGCAACCCACTCCCCCGGTCGGTGCCATGACCGCTGGAAAGAGTCGATTCCCTGACGTGCCGGCAGGAGTGGCAACAACATTGGAATTCAGGAGGCCTGAACGATGACCAGAATCCTCTATCGCTTGCTCTGCGCCGGCTTAGCTTGGGCCTTGGCCCAGGGCGCTCAGGCGCACCACGCCTTCGGCGCTGAATTCGATCCCAACCGGCCTTTGGTTCTGCGTGGCCCCGTGGTCAAGGTGGAGTGGGTGAATCCGCACGCGTGGATCCACATGGAGCACACCACCGAGGACGGGGAGAAGGAGGTATGGATGGTGGAGGGCGGCACTCCGAACACCTTGCTGCGCCGTGGCCTGAACCGCAACTCGCTGCTGCCGGGCACGGAGATCGTCGTGGATGGCTACCAGAGCAAGGACCGCTCCAAGCGCGCCAACGGCCGTGACGTCACCTTCACCGACGGCCGCAAGATATTCATGGGCTCCTCCGGCACCGGCGCGCCCCGCGACGGACGCGATCCGACGGAACCGCCATCAGGTTAGTGCTATTCATGCGAGGGGC
>CAZRBP010000149.1:2826-7813 GCA_964598305.1 uncultured Pseudomonadales bacterium
TTCATGCGAGGGGCTGCGCGGTGCGGGCATCCGGCACGGATAAGGCTCCACACGATGCCCTCGAACTCCAGCACAACGCCCCCGCCCGGCGTGCCGGATGCCCGCGCCGCGCAGCCACTCGCGGACCTACCAAATGAACAGCCTGCCCGGCGTTACAGCAAATTGACGATGCGGCTGTACTTCAGCGCGATTTCGCGGTGGGGATCGCCGGCAAAGTCCCGGTCGTCGAACTCGTTGTACACGAGGTACAAGCCGGCGTTGGCGGTTTGCAGCCAGGCGAATCGCAGGTTGGTGGCGAGGACGTTTTCGCGGTCATCGTACTGAACGAGGGCCTGCAGCGACATGCGCGGCGTGAATGAGTAGGTGAGGCGCAGGCGGGCCACATTCACGGTGAACTCCCCCCCAGGCAGATCGAAGTCGTTGTAAATCCAAGACAGTTCCGAATTGAATTTCTCGCCCATTCGCCAACGCAGGTTGCTGTCGAAGTTGATTCGGTCGCCGCCGAAGCGGCCTCCGATCCTGGAGCGGATGGAAAAGCTCAGCGGCGCCGCTTGATCGGTCCAGAACACGAGCTGGGCCTCCTTGTGGTCGTAGCCGCCCGGCGGAACCACCACGCCATCATGGATTTCAAAAGCCTCGCGCACGCCCTCGCGGGTGAAGTTGATGCCGGTGTGGATCTCCAGGCCCGACTTCCATTCCCAGTGGTTGTCGATGTGCAGGAAGTCCGACTCGTGGTAGCCGTCGCCGTAGCCCCAATAGCCGAAGTAGGAGATGTGCGGCCGCAGTTCATGCAGCCCCCAGAGGTTTTTCGGGCGGATGCGCCGAAGTGTGCGCGCGCTTGCCTTGCGGTAGGCCCGGCGGGCAAGAAAGCCCACTTCAGGATTGAAGTTCGTCGCTACCTCGGTGTAGGAGACGGCGTTCGCCCAGTTCTCGGAGTTGTAGTCCGCACCGAGCTTGAAGGCGTGGTCGCTGCCGCTGAGATGGGGCGAATCGGTTTTTGCGGCCCATCCGTTGATGGAGGCGACTTCGCCTAAGCCGAGACGTCCGTCGATGGCATAGGTGCGGTTGGAGCCGCCACCGATGCCGTCCGCGCCATCTCGGTTGACGAACATGACGCCTAGGGCGGAACGGTTGGGCAGTTCCTGCTTGAGGCGCGCCACCGAGTAGTCGTTGCGCGGCGCTACCCCGGTGACGGCATCGGAGCGCATGTGCAAAAGGCCCACATGGGTGTTGCCGCCCACCTTGCCGGACAGGCGCAGGCCGCCCTCGATGGGAATCTGGCCACCGTCCTCGCTGATGCCGATGCGGCGGCTGAAAAACAGTTCCGCCTGACCCGGGTCGCCAACGGTGAACAAGCCCGCGTTCTCGAGGAAAAACGGGCGCTTCTCGGCGAAGAAGAGGCTGAAGCGGTCCAGATTGACCTGAATCTCGTCCGCCTCCACTTGGGCGAAGTCGGTGTTGTAGGTGGCATCCAAGGTCAGGCTGGGGGTCAGCAAATACTTGATGTCCACGCCGAGTTCGGTATCCGTTTCGGTGCCCTTGAGTGATGGTCCGCCCTTGTGGCCCTTGGCCAAGCCATAGGGCATGAACTGCAGGTTGCGTTGCGACGGCACCTCCAACCCGGTCACGGCGCCCGCCTGGGAAACCCGGAGCAGGTTGTGCTGGCGGGGCAAGGGTGCCCAAAAGGCTTGCTCGTAGTTGCGGCGGATGTTGCGCTGGAAGTTTATGCCCCAGGTCTGGATGGCGTCGCGGTCGTAACGCAGGGAGGAGAAGGGGATCAAAAACTCGGTGCTCCAGCCGTAGTCGCCGATGCGGCTGGCCACGGTCCAGCTCGTGTCCCAGTTGAGGTTGAAGCCGCCGACGCCGCCGGAACCGAATCGGCGCCCGATGCCTTCCTGGGTGACCTGGCCGTCGTACTCCACGCCAGCCGGGTTGGTGCCGAAAATGAAACCGTTCTGGCCGTCCTGGTAGGTGTCCAAGAGAAGCTGAAAGCTGTCCGTTTCGTTCAGGTCGCTGTCCCGCCGGCTATCAGCGACGATGATCCCGCTTGGCTCGCTGTCGTAGCATACCGCGCCGATGTAGAGGGCGTCCTCAGTGAAGCCAACCCACACTTTGGTGCGCTGGCTGGCCGGGCGCCCTTCATCCGGGCGCGTTTGGGTAAAACCAGTGGCGGCGGGGAGGGATCGCCAAGCCGGGTCGCCAAGCACGTCGCCATCGATGACGGGCGTCGTTTCAAGTGCCGAGGCACGCAGAGCCGGCGCCGCCGCAAGGCCGTTCGGGCACGCCAACAGCAGGCACAGGATCAGTGCTCCCGTTGATGTGAGTTTGTTGGCTGGATGGGACACTAGGACGCTTCGTACTTGTCGCGCATGGCCCGCACTGATTCGCGAACCAGTTGACGCAGCACGTCGTTGTCCACGTCGTCGAGCTTGTTGATGTAGAGGCAGGACTTGCCGGTTTTGTGCTTGCCGAGCCTTTCCAGCAGTTCGGCGCAACCCTGGAAGCCGGGCATGATGTAGAGCACCAGAGATTGCTTGCGCGGAGAGACGCCAGTGAGCGGCATTTCACCTTGCCGTCCGCTCGGGTAGGCGTAGCGGTAGCGGCCGAACCCAATGATGCTCGGCCCCCACATTTTGGGCGTCTCACCCGTTTCAGCGGCCATGAATGCCATAACGGCACGGCAATCGCGCCGCCGCACGGGGTTCTCCACCGCGTTCAGGAACTGCTCCACGCTGGCGCCGGTGGGGACGGTCTTGTTCTTGGATTGTCTTGGCTGCGCCACGTTGAACTTGACTCCCTCCAAAATGTTTCAATAATGTATTGTCTATGTTTCCACAGACGTAACAAAGAAAGCAGATTGAAAGTAGGTGATTCTCTGGATTTAGTTTACAATTCAGCCTGCGTTCAGGATTCGCTCTCGAGCGGAGGCAATTTGTTCGTGCGAACGAATCGGGTGGATTGAGGGGCTATTGAAATCAATAATTTGGGCTAGGCGGGTTGGATTCGTGTTGGCTGTACTATCTTATCCCAGCCTGCCGCGGCTCAATTCTACAAGACTAAGTTAACATTGGCATACGTAGGCGCAACCCCGACGGGAAATGGAATTCCACGTCCGGAGGGAGAATTCAGGGGGCTGGCTGACGCGCTGGACTTTGCGGCGCGGGGACGAACCGGCTATAACTTCTACGGCGGCTCCGGCGAGCTGGGGGCTGTGCTGCCCTATGCCCAGCTCCGCCAGCAGGCACTCGTCACTGCCCGCCGTCTGGCCCACCTCGACCTGCCGCGCCACTCTAGGGTGGCCATCATCGCGGACACGGATCCGCTGTTTCATCGCTTCTTCTTTGCCTGTCAGTATGCTGGCCTGATTCCGGTGCCCATGCCCGCGGCTTTGCAAATGGGGGGTGGCGACGCCTACGTGGGCCAGATTCGGCGCATGATGGAAAGCTGCGGAGCCGCAGTGGCCGTGGCGCCGGACAGCTTTGTGGACCTGCTGCAAACCGCCGCTAAGCCGTTGGGCTTGGCCTTTGTCGGCAGCGAAGCGGATTTCGATGCATTGCCGGAGTCCACGGGGCGGCTGTCCTCGCTGCGCGGCGATGAGCCCGCCTATCTCCAGTACACCTCCGGCAGCACCCGCTTTCCGCGGGGGGTGGAGATGTCCCAATGCGCCGTGCTGTGCAATCTTCGCGAAATTGGGGAGGTCGGCGCCCACCTGCGCGATGATGACCGGGTGGTATCCTGGTTGCCGTTCTATCACGACATGGGCTTGGTGGGATGCGTTCTGGTCCCCTTGATCTATGCCCTGTCCGTGGATTACCTAAGCCCGCGCACCTTCGCCATGCGCCCGCGGCTGTGGCTGAAGTTGATTTCCGAGAATCGCTGCACGGTGTCGTCGAGCCCGCCGTCCGGTTATGGCTTGTGCGCAACCCGGCTGCGGCTCTCCGATCGGGAGAAGTACGATCTCTCGTCTTGGCGCATTGCCTGTGTCGGCGCAGAGCGCATCAATCCGCGCCTGCTTGAGCGATTTAGTCAGGTGTTGGGCCCCGCCGGGTTCGATCCCAAGGCCTTTGTCGCCTGCTACGGCATGGCGGAATGCGGGCTGGCCATCAGTTTTGCGCCCTTGGACAACGGCCTTGATGTGGACGTGGTGGACAAGGAATCGATTAGCGCTTCCGGCTTGGCGAAGCCCGCGACCGGCGCAAGCGGCCTCCTGAAGCTGGCCGATTGCGGGGCCGTTATGCCGAGCTACGAATTCCGGATTCGCGATGATGAAGGCCGTGAAGTGGCGGAGCGTCACTGCGGCCACATTTTCGTGCGTGGCCCGAGCGTCATGCGTGGCTACTTCAATGACGCCGAGGCGACGGCTGAGGTGTTGGACGATTCGGGTTGGTTGGACACCGGTGACATCGGTTACCGCATCGGCCGTCATCTGGTCGTCACCGCCCGCAGCAAGGACGTCATCATCGTCAATGGCCGCAACATCTGGCCCCAGGATTTGGAGCAGTTGGCGGAAAGCTCCCCAGGCGTTCGCATTGGCACCACCACCGCCTTTGAGGCCACTAGGCCGAATGGGGATCCGCTGGTTGTCCTGGTGGTGGAGAGCAAGCGCGCCGAGCCGGATCTGCCAAGGCGCATCGAGTCCTTGGTGCGCGAGCACTTTGGCGTCACTTGCTACGTTGAGATCGTGCCGCCTCGAACCCTGCCGCGCACCTCCTCGGGCAAACTCTCCCGAGTGACTGCCCGTGCTGGCTTCCTTGACCGGACCCATTGGGATGAGGCTGGCGATCCCGCGCCGATGGCCGCACCCGTCGTGGAGAGCGCCCGGCTCGCTAATGGTTGAATGTTCCATGGAAGGGGCAGGCTCCTCGCGCTCCCCGGCTGAGTATTCTTTCATGCGAGGGGCCAGCCCCAAGCGCACCCCCGCGGAAAAATATTTAATTAGAGGGGGAAACACCCCCCCCCACCCCCGCGAAGTCAAGAGATAACACTA
>CAZRBP010000149.1:7823-8322 GCA_964598305.1 uncultured Pseudomonadales bacterium
AGGGGCAAGCCCCTCGCGCTCCCCGGCTGAAGGCTCTCGTTCCCGTTAAGGCTCCCACCGTCGCCGTCACCGGCCTGACCGGATTCATCGGCAGGCGTCTGGTGGTCAAGCTGGTGGCCGCGTCCATTGAGACCCGGGCCATCGTCAGGAAACCCGCGGCCGGGTTGGACGCTCCCATCTCACCTTGGGTCGCCGCTTTGGATGATGTGGATGCGTTGACCGACGCGCTGGCTGGGGTGGACGCCATCGTGCATCTGGCCGGCACGGTGCGCGGCGCGCGGCCCCGGGACTTTGCCGCTGCCAACAGCGAGGCGGTCAGCCATTTGTGCGCTGCGGCCCTGCGCCAAGCCACGCCGCCGGCCATGCTGCTGGTTTCGTCGCTGGCCGCCACCGAGCCGCAGCTTTCCGACCACGCGGCCAGCAAGCGGGCCGGCGAGCAGGCGCTGGCGGCGCATCCGCAAATCGATTCGACCGTCATTCGCCCGCCCGCCGTTTACGG
>CAZRBP010000150.1:0-4494 GCA_964598305.1 uncultured Pseudomonadales bacterium
GCTAGTTCCAAACCGTGTCGTCGTCCGCCAAATCGGCCAGCTTGGCTTCGGCGGCGGAGCGCAGCTTGGCGTCCCCGCTGTGCTTGGCGACCTCGGCGTAGGATTGCCGCGCGGCGTCCGGCGCGCGGAGCCGTTCCCAAAGCTGGGCCCGTTCGAACTGCAGTTCGGCATTGCCCGGCAACAGCATCAACTGGTAGCCCACAATGCCCAGCGCTTGGTCCCACTGGGACCCGCCTACCAGTTGCGCCTTGACGTTGTTCAGCATGCGCAGCGCGATCATGGCGCTGGTCGCGGTGGCGAACGGATCGGGGAAGGCCGTCCCGCCAAGCCCTTGCAGGCATTCGTCCTCCGTGACGGGACGGAAATCAACGGGGTCGATCAGCGCGTCGCCAACCCGAGTGAGGAAATGGCCGGGAAAGTTGACGCCGGCGGCATCGAAGCCCCGCTGGCGTGCCACGTGCAGCAACAGGACGCCGAGTGAAATGGGAATGCCGTGGCCGGTCTTCAATACGTCGGCTAGGCAACTGTGGGCGAGCGAGACCGGCTCCGCCCAATTGCCGGAAAAACCCCGCTGCTGCATGAACGCCCAAGGCGGAATGCCGGACGGGCAGGCGCCGGCAAGTTCATCGATTCGATGGCGCAGGCCATTGGCGTCGACGCTCGGATCGAGCACCCGATTCACCAGCAGGGCCGCAGACAGCTCGTCTTGGGAGGCATCCTCCGCAAGCTGCCGGAATTGAGCCTCTAGGGCGGGTTCCGCCATCTCCGTTCAACCTCTCTCAGACAGGGCTTGAAACCACTTGGCGCTGGGCAGTTTACGCTTCTAGTGCTCCCGCGTCTTCCTGAACTCCAGTTCCGGCCAGCGTTCCTCCGTTAGCTGCAGATTGGTGCGGGTGGGCGCGAGATAAGCGAGGTGGCCACCGCCGTCCACGGCCAAGTGGTCCGCGTTTTTGCGCCGGAAGGCTTCCACGGCGCTGGCATCGTCGCCGTGGATCCAGCGCGCTGTGTGGATGTTGCTGTCTTCATAGAGGCAATCCGCCCGGTACTCCTCGCGCAGCCGGTGGGCAACCACATCGAACTGCAGCACCCCCACGGCGCCGACCACGAGTTCGTTGCGGTTCATGGGCTTGAACACCTGCGTGGCGCCTTCCTCCGCAAGCTGATGCAGGCCTTTTTCGAGCTGCTTGCCCTTCAGCGGGTCGCGGGTGCGCACCCGCCGGAACAACTCCGGCGCAAAGTTGGGGATGCCGATGAACTCCAAGCGTTCGCCCTCGCTGAACGAATCGCCAATCTGGATGGCACCGTGGTTGTGCAGGCCGATGATGTCGCCGGGCCAAGCGAGGGTCGCCTGGGTCCGGTCACCGGCCATGAAGGTCACGGCATCGCTGATTTTCACCGTCTTGCCCAGACGCACGTGATTGAGCCTCATGCCCCGTTCATAGCGCCCGGAGCAGACCCGCAAGAAGGCGATCCGGTCTCGGTGCCGGGGATCCATGTTGGCTTGGACCTTGAACACGAACCCTGAGAAGCGGGTTTCATCAGGGTCCACCCCGCGGCTCGCCGCCCTGCGTGGCTGCGGCTCCGGCGCGTAGGCGGCCACCCCATTGAGCAGGTTTTCAACGCCGAAGTTGCCAAGCGCCGTGCCAAAGTAAACCGGCGTCTGGGTGGCGCTCTGAAAATCGTCGCCGTCGAAGTCGGGAGTGGCTCCGCGTACCAACTCGATCTCTTCGGCCAGCACTTCGTAGTCGTCGCCGAGCAGCGCCCGTGCGTCGGGGCTGTCCAACCCTTGGATTCGAGGATAGGTGTGGATGCGCTGCCCGTGTCCGGGCTGATAGACCTCAATCACGTCGGCGGCCAGGTGGTACGTGCCTCGAAAGAGGCTTCCGGAGCCGAGCGGCCAAGTGATGGGCGCACACTGAATCTGCAGGATGTCCTCGATCTCGTCCAGCAACTCCAAGGGATCCCGGATGGCCCGGTCGAGCTTGTTGATGAAGGTGATGATCGGCGTGTCGCGCAGCCGGCAGACCTCCATCAGCTTGATGGTGCGCGGCTCCACCCCCTTGGCCCCATCAATGACCATCAGCGCCGAATCGACCGCCGTCAGGGTGCGGTAGGTGTCTTCCGAGAAGTCCTCGTGGCCGGGGGTGTCGAGCAGGTTCATGATCCGGTCGCGATAGGGGAACTGCATGACCGAGGTGGTCACCGAGATGCCCCGCTCCTGCTCCATCGCCATCCAGTCCGACGTGGCGTGACGGTCGGCCTTGCGCGACTTCACGGCTCCTGCCAATTGGATGGCATTGCCGAACAGCAGCAGTTTTTCGGTCATCGTCGTCTTGCCAGCGTCGGGGTGCGAGATAATGGCGAAGGTCCGCCTGCGGGCGATTTCAGCAGCGGGGTTCATGGTTCTTGCTTACCCTGAAGCTGCCGCCAGAGCGCTCGCTTGGCATCCGGGTTGTCGAATTCGGCTAGGTCGGGGATGGCGATGAAGTCGATGCCATCCGGGGGCAGTTTGGCTGCCGCTGACGCCGTGGCTAGAGCGCGGGTTACGGAGAAGTCATCAATCTGCTTGTCCAGGAATGCGCCGAGGGCTGGCCCGGCCGCGCCGGAGACGCCGGGCAAGGGCCAATTGAATTCGATCCGCCTGACCGTAGCGGCCCAATTGCGGCACAAACAACGAACAATGTCGGCTGCCAGCACCGCTTGCCCACGCCCCGCGAGGCCACTGCAAGCCAACAGCGCGCCGCCATCCTGGCTGGCCGCGCAGAAGGCGATGACCGAGAACGAGTCGCCGGTCGGCACGTCGGTTGGCCCCTGCCGTGCGGGCGCAGTGCGGCGCGCGGCGGGCTGGTTGCGTGGCTGTGGAGACGGCGAACGGGCCGTTCGGCGAGGGGGCGCCGCCGGAGCCCTTGCCTGGGTGGGCACTTGGCGCTCCGGCCGCGCCGGGGCCGCAGCAGCCTCGGCGCTGCGCAAACGCCAAGCTTCGATACCCATGTCATTGAGGATTTGAGTGCGGCTGGGGTCCAACTGCCGAGCCTATCGCCTTCAGGATTCTGCTAGCATTCCACACCCGTCCCGCTTAAGCCACAGCGAACCATGCAATACCTGACTGACGACACCCGCATCACTGGCATGCAGGAGGTGACCGCCCCGGCCAGCCTCATCGACGAACTGCCGGTGTCGCCGCGGGCCTCGGAGCGGGTGTTCAACGACCGGCGCGCGATCAGCGACATCATCCACGGGCGCGACCAGCGGCTGCTGGTGGTCGTCGGACCCTGCTCCATTCACGACCCCAAGGCGGGCTTGGAGTACGCCGAAGGGCTGTGCGAGCAGGCGCAGAAGCATCGCGACCACCTGCACATCATCATGCGCGTCTACTTTGAGAAGCCGCGCACCACCATCGGCTGGAAGGGGTTGATCAACGACCCCCACATGGACAACTCCTATGACATCAACACCGGCCTCAAGGCGGCCCGGACGTTGCTGCGGGACATTGTGGAGCTCGGCGTCGGCTGCGGCACCGAGTACCTGGACCCCATTTCCCCGCAATACGTTGGCGATTTCGTCAGTTGGGGCGCGATCGGCGCGCGCACGACGGAAAGCCAGATCCACCGCCAACTGGCATCCGGCCTCTCCTGTCCCATCGGCTTCAAGAACAGCACCGACGGCTCGATTCAGGTGGCGGTCGATGCGACCGGCTCAGCGGAGCACTCGCACATCTTCCTGTCGGTCACCAAACTCGGCCATTCCGCCATCTTCCAGACCGCCGGCAACGAGGACTGCCACGTCATTCTGCGTGGCGGCGGCGGCAAGACCAACTACGACAGCCCCTCCGTGCACTACGCCAGCCGCCTCTTGGAGAAGGCCGGCGTCTGCCCCCGGGTGATGGTCGATATGAGCCACGCCAACAGTCAGAAGGACCACCGCCGCCAACTGCTGGTCTGCGAAGACATCTGCCGCCAGTTGGCCGACGGCGAATCGCGCATTCTCGGCGTCATGATCGAGAGCAATCTGGTCGAGGGCAACCAGAAGATCGGCGCGCCAAGCGAGCTGGTTTACGGCCAAAGCGTCACCGACGCCTGCATCGGCTGGGAGGACTCCCTGGACTGCCTGGCACAGCTCGCCGAGGCGAACGCGCTACGCCAACGAACCGAGTGAGATACTGCGCAATTGTGCGAAAAAGTATGTAGAGTTGACATTATCTGTGAGTGAAGGGGGTCACTATGTCAGAAGAAACGCAAACCGGGCAAAGTGGCCGCAATTTGCGCGGCTATATCCAGTTGGGCGCCATTGGCGCGGCCATTCTCGTGGCTGTGTATTTCGCGCAGGCACCGGGAGACGGGGCGGATGAAGGGCTCGGGCTTGGCGCGGCGCCCAAGCCCGTTGTTAGCGTGATTGCGCCCGAGATCACCGATCAGACCCAGCAGGTTGACCTGACGGCCGTGGTCAGCCTAGCCCGGAAGGCGAGGGTGGTTTCCGAGGTTTCGTCGCGGGTGG
>CAZRBP010000150.1:4594-8311 GCA_964598305.1 uncultured Pseudomonadales bacterium
CCGTTCGACAGCCGGGTGCTCAATGCCAGCGTCGAACTCGGCGAACAGGTCGGTCCGGGCACGCCCTTGGGCACGGTGTATCGCATCGATGCGCTGCAAGTGGAGGCGCCGATTGAAGTCCGGGATCTGAATCGCCTCGAACCGATCATCGGTCGGGCAGCGGAGGTTCGGGCTGGCGCGCAAACCTTCAGCGCCACCGTTGATCGCGTATCGTCCGCGGTGGCGGTGCGCAGTCGCCTGGCCACTGTATTCCTCAAGTTTTCGGAGAGCGTGCCCGCCGACTCGCTGCCTTTGCCGGGCTCGTTTGCGCAAGTTGCGATCCAAGGCCCGGTGGCTGAGGGCGTTTACCTGCTGCCGGAATCCACCGAGCAGGCCCAGGGCAGAGTCTGGGTGATCGAAAACGGCGCCTTGAAATCGTTTGCGCCAAGTACGGTCGGGCGCACCCGGTCTAGTTGGGTTGTGGAGGCATTCGATGCGGGAGACGGCATCGTCATGGGCACCATCCCAGGTGCCCGGGAAGGACTGGCCGTCGAATTGGCCGACACCGGCTCCAACCTCGGGGCCGGACGATGAGCGCGACCGACGCCGATCAACCCTTGGGGCCGAGCGTCACCCAGCCAAAAGGGCTGATTGGCTACTTTGCGGAAAACCGGGTCGCCGCCAACCTCCTCATGCTCGTCCTGCTCATCGGCGGCGCCATCGCCGGCAGCGAGTTGGCCGTGCAGGGCTTTCCCGATGTGGACCAACGAACGGTCACGGTTCGGGTCCCCTCGCCGGGCACATCGCCTGAAGAGGTGGAGCAGGACATCAACCGCCGAATCGAGGAAAGCGTCATAGGCAATCCCGGCGTGGAGCGCGTCGTGGGAGTCGCCACCGAGGGGCTGGGCCAGGTCAATATCGAAGTTTCCGCCTTTGCCAATCCCGAGACCGTGCTCGATGACGTGCAAAACGCCGTGGACCGCATCGAGAACTTCCCACCCGTCAGTGCCGAGCAGCCAGAGGTGTTGATGTCGCGGACCGTCCGCGAGGTGATGACGCTGGCGGTTTCGTCTTCCGTGCTCACGGAGGATCAGTTGCGGCTTGCCGCCGAGCGGTTGCGCGACGACCTGCTGGCGCTGCCGTCGGTTTCGCTGGTTGACCTCAAGGGCACGCGCGATCGCGAGATCACCATCGAGATAAGCGAAGAGGCTCTGCGCCGCAACGGCTTGACCCTCTCCGAGGTTTCCCGGATTGTGCGCCTAGGCTCGGTGAACCTGACTGCCGGCGAGCTGCGCACCGGAGCCGGCGGCGTGGTTCTGCAGACGCTGGCCAAGCGCCAGGTGGGCGAAGAGTTTCTCGACATCCCGCTCATCACGAGACTGGACGGCACGATCGTGAGACTCGGCGACGTTGCTGAAATCCACGATGGATTCGTCGATGAGGAGCTGGTGTTGGAGGTGGACGGCGTTCCCGCCGTGCTGGTTCGGGTCGATGCGACGGCCAGTCAATCGGTTCGCGACGTAGCGGAGATCGTCAGGGGCGCTCTGGTGGACTATCCCGTGCCCCAGGACGTCGCCATCGATGTATGGGACGATCGGGCCAGCCCCGTCGCCGACCTCCTGTTGACCGTCGTGCAGAACGGACTCGCCGGCGTGGTGTTGGTGTTCGTCTGCCTCGTGGTCATGTTCGACCTGCGCATCGCCTTCTGGATCGCCTTCGGCATCCCCATTGCGTTCATCGGCGCGTTGTTGTTCTTCGGACCCGCGGGCCTGACCCTGAATGTGTTGACGATCTTCGCCCTGTTCATGCTGGTCGGCATCGTCGTGGACGATGCCGTGGTAGTCGGCGAGAACATCGCCGCGGAACGCGAGAAGGGCAGAGGTGCCCTGGAAGCGGCGATTCTGGGCGCGCGAG
This sequence comes from uncultured Pseudomonadales bacterium, assembly GCA_964598305.1. Lineage (GTDB taxonomy): Bacteria > Pseudomonadota > Gammaproteobacteria > Pseudomonadales > Azotimanducaceae > Azophilus. The sequence goes on from CAZRBP010000150.1 coordinate 6,488, forward strand.
GCGTGGCCGGCCCCATATGCGTGGGCGTTCTAACCACCGTCGTCGCCTTCATCCCGTTCCTGTTTTTCACGGCTGGCACCCTGCAGTTGCTGGGGGTCTTTCCCTATGTCGTGTTCTTCGTGCTGCTGATCTCGCTGGTCGAGGCCTTCTTCATACTGCCCGCGCACCTGTCCCATCAGCGGCAGTGGAGCCTGCGCCCGTTGAGCGACTTGCAGGCGCAGGTCAGGGTCTGGATGAAGGACATCGGCAACCGAGTCGTCGTGCCGGTGGTCTCCTGGGCGGTTCGCCACACAGCGGTCACCATTGCCGGAGGCGTGGTGGTTGTCCTTGCGGCACTGCTGCTCCTGCGTTCCGATCTTGTGCGGGTGGTCGCATTCGAAAAGGCCAACTTTGCCGATTACATACAGGCGGATCTGAGTTTGCCGGTGGGCACGCCGTTCGCAGCGACGCTCGCCGCTGCCGAACGATTCGCCGAAGCGGGTTATGCCATCAATGGCCAGCTTGAGGGCACGTCGGTCGCCGGCATCAGCGTCATCGCCGGCTCTACCTCCGCAGCGCCTCGAGAGCGGCGGCGCGGCGACCGGGCGTCAAACCACAGCCACCTCGCTTCGGTGAGGCTGCACCTTGAGGAACGGCCGTCGCGCGATGCGCCGCCCGATCGGATCGAAAGCGCCTGGCAACGAAACGTCAGTGATGTGACCGGGCTCGAGGGCGTCGTGTTCCGCCGCGGAGCCGGTTCCGAACTGCCCGGCATCGCCTACTCCCTCGAACACGACGATCCGCAGGTTTTGCGCGCGGCCACCATGGAGCTGAGGGCTTACCTTGAGAACCTAGGCGGGCTGTACGAGATTACGGACAGTCTTTCCCAAGGCAAGCGCCACTTCGACATTGAATTGACGGAAGCCGGGTACGCCGCCGGACTCACGCCTGCTGAAGTGGCGGGGCAGTTGCGCGCCAAGTTTCATGGGCTGGTGGTCCAGCGGATCCAGCGGGACCGGGATGAAGTCAAGGTGGTGGTTCGTTACCCACAGGAGCAACGACGCGGCCTACGCGAGTTGACGACCGAACGCATCCAGCGTCCCCGAGGCGGCGAAGTGCCCTTGTTTACGGTGGCGCGCATTACCGAACGGCGCGATTTCGCCACGCGGACGCGTATCGACGGCAATCAGGCCGCGTTGCTGAGCGCCCGTGCCAACACCGCGGCAATCACGCCCATTCAGGCCCGAGCCTTGGTGGACGAGAACGTGATGCCGGAGCTCATCGCGAAGTACCCGGGCATCAAGATCAATCCCGATCAAGGCGCTCGGGCCGAGGCAGCGATGTACGACACCTTGGGGGTGCTCGTTCCGATTGTCCTGATCGTGATGTACGCGCTCATGGCGGGCTTCCTGCGCAGCTACTGGAAGCCCGTCGTCGCCGTGGTCGGCATCCCAATGGCGTTCTCCGGAGCGGTTTTTGCCCACTGGATATTGGGTTGGGACTTCACGGCCATATCCCTGTTTGGCGTGATCGGCGTCAGCGGCATCATCGTAAACGATGCCTTGGTGCTGCTGGACCGCTACAACAAGATTCGCCGGGAGGAAGCCCATTTGCCGGCAATCGCGGCTGTGGCGGCAGCAACTCGGCATCGCTTCCGAGCGGTGGTCCTGACCAGCGTGACGACGCTGCTCGGACTGTCGCCAATGATCTACGAACGCGCCGACCAACTGATCTTTCTAGTGCCCTTGGTGGTCAGCATATTCGGTGGACTGGTGTTCTCGACCCTGTTTACGCTGGTTTTTCTGCCCACCCTGGTCATGGTTGTGGAGGGCCGCAGGGAGTAGT
>CAZRBP010000151.1:0-1326 GCA_964598305.1 uncultured Pseudomonadales bacterium
CTCCTCTCCTCTTCGCTCTTTCTCGCCTGCACCGAGCGCGATGTGGATGCCTCCGCCGCGGAAAAGGATCACAAGCGCGCGGCTATGGCGACCTACGCCGAGATTGCATATAGCGGATATGCCGACAGCCATGCGCTGGCGCTGGCATTAGAGGAAAAGGTCAAGGCCCTCGTGGCCGCGCCATCGCCCACAACCCTGCAAGCGGCGCGCGACGCTTGGCTTGCCGCCCGCGAACCGTACGGCCAGACGGAGGTATTCCGCTTCTACGGCGGCCCGATTGACCGCGTTGGTGGCCCCGAGACCCTGATCAACGCTTGGCCGCTCGACGAGTCGTATATCGACTACGTGATTGGCGACGCGGATGCTGGTACCGTCAACGACCCCGCGCGTTTCCCCACCATCGACAAGGCCCTGCTGGTCTCGCTCAACGAGCAAGGTGCTGAAGAGCACGTCAGCGTTGGGTTCCACGCCATTGAATTTTTGCTCTGGGGCCAAGACCAAAACGCCGATGGGCCGGGCAATCGGCCCTATACAGACTACTTGGTCACCGGCGAGGCGTCGCACCCGCAGCGCCGGGGTCGCTACTTGGTGGCTTGCGCCGAGTTGCTAGTGGAGAAGCTGGCTGAGGTGCGCGACGCATGGGCACCGGATCGTCCGCACAACTACCGAGCCGAATTCTTGCGGCTGCCCCCGGATGAAGCGCTGGTCAAGATGCTCACCGGGATGGGGGTGCTCAGCAAAGCCGAGTTGGCCGGCGAGCGGCTTTTTACTGCGTACGACAACCGCGACCAAGAGGATGAGCACTCCTGCTTTAGCGACAATACCCACCGCGACATTGTCAACAATGCACTCGGCATCCGCAACGTCTATCGCGGCGAGTACCTGCGCGTAGGAGGAGCGCGCGTTGCTGGGACGGGCTTGGGGGCAGTGCTGGCCGAGGTCGATCCTGCGCTTGACGAGCACATCTCGGCCCTCCTCGATACATCGAACGCGGCGGTCGCCCGCGTACACGTGCCCTTCGACCAAGCAATTGTGCTAGCCAGCGAGCGACCGCAGGTGCTAGAGACAGTGCGCGTGTTGCAGCGGTTGGGCAACCAGTTTGCGCAAGCGGGTACCGCGTTGGGTCTGCGCGTCAATACCTCCCTGCCCTAAAGCCGTGTGCCGGTGGATACCTCTCGTCCTGCTGGTCGCTTGTCTGCCCATGCTCAGTGGGGAGGCTGCCTTGCGCGAGGAGGGCGAGGAGTACTCAGGCGGTCAAGCCACGGTCTTCGACACCACCCCAGACGCCTTTAGCCGCCCGGCCCCGGGCCTCGACGACGACCAAGA
>CAZRBP010000151.1:1426-5007 GCA_964598305.1 uncultured Pseudomonadales bacterium
CCTTCTTTGAGCAGAATTGGGTCACGGCCCCGGCTTCGGCGGCTGCCCGCGACGGCCTCGGTCCCTTCTTCAACAGCCGATCCTGTGCTGGCTGCCACCTCAAGGACGGTCGCGGTCGCCCGCCCACAACAACGGACCGACACAGCACGGGCCTGCTGCTGCGGCTGAGCCGTCCGGGGCGCGACCTCTACGGTCGTTCCTTGCCGGATCCGAGGTACGGGCATCAGCTCCAGAACCGGGCGGTTGCTGGCATCCTCCCGGAGGCGCAGACGCAGATTCGCTACCGCGAGATAGAGGGGGCTTTCGCCGACGGTACTGGGTACACATTGCTCCAGCCGCAGTACGCGTTGGCAGCTCCGGCCTACGGTGCTCCTCATGACGAGTTGCTCGTCTCCCCCCGCGTTGCCAATCAGATGATCGGCTTGGGGCTATTGGAGGCCGTGCCCGAAGCGGATCTGCTGGCCCGAGCTGATCCGAACGATGCCGATGGCGATGGCGTGTCGGGCCGGCCCAATTACGTGTGGGACGCATTCAACGGGCGGCGCGCCTTGGGCCGCTTCGGTTGGAAGGCCAATCAGCCGCACCTATTACAGCAGGTCGCTGCGGCTTTCGCCGCCGATATGGGCATCACCTCGGCGCTTTTTCCGGCCGAGGAATGCACCGACTCGCAGGCCGAATGCCGTGCGCAGCCGACGGGCGGTGCCCCAGAGATTGCCAGCGATGATCTGCATAAAGTTGTTCTCTATGCCAGCGCGTTGGCCGTACCCGCCCGGCGCGACTGGGACGACCCGCAAGTCCTAGCGGGCAAGCGCCTTTTCCGCACACTTGGCTGCGTCGCCTGTCACGTGCCCGTGCAACAGACGGGCATCCACCCGACAATCCCCGCGCTCTCGCATCAGCGCATCCGCCCCTATACCGACCTCCTGCTGCACGACATGGGCGAGGGCTTGGCCGATGGACGCCCCGATTTCGAGGCGAACGGGCGGGAGTGGCGCACGCCGCCCTTGTGGGGCATCGGCCTGTTTGAGACCGTCAATGGCCACACCCGCTACCTCCACGACGGCCGAGCGCGCAACTTAATGGAGGCCGTGCTCTGGCACGGGGGTGAGGCCGAGCGGGCCAAGGAGCGGGTCTTGCATCTGACTGCGGCAGAGCGTCGCGCCTTGCTCGCCTTCTTGGAGTCGCTCTGAGCTATGTGGATGGGGTGGTGCGCGCTGTTGGTCTTGGCCAGTTGCAGTGGGGAAGGGGCGCGTTCTGGTTTTGACCGCCGGGCGATGTTGGAGCACACGGCAACGGCAGTGATTTTGCCGCTGCATCAGGAACTCGTGGCCCGCGCGGCTGAGTTGACCGAGGCTGGCGATCGCTTTGTGCGTTCGCCTACGGCGGCGGCCTTGGGCGAGGTGCAGGACCGCTGGCGGCGCGCGGCGGTGGCGTGGAAGCGGTGCGCGCTCTTTGAAATCGGCCCGGTGCAGGACGCCTTCATCCACTATTCGATCTATAAGCGACCGACGAATGTCGAGTTCATCAAGGGCTACCTCGGCGGCGACCAGGTCCTCAATGCGGACTTTGTCGAGACGCTTGGCTCGACGGCCAAGGGCTTGCCGGCCATAGAGTACTTGGTCTTTGACGCCGCGGCCGACGACGCACGGGTGCTGGCGCTTTTTCAGGATGACTCAAGGGGCGTGCGCCGACGGCAGTATCTACAGGCGCTGACCCGCAACTTGCAGCGCAAGACCGAGGAGTTGCTGGCGATCTGGACGGCAGAGGGACAGGACTTTGCCGCGGCGTTTGCCCGCTCCGACGGCGAGGGGCTACAGCCGCAGGGATCCATCGCCCTGCTGACCAACGAAATGATCCGGAGCATCGAAAGCATCCTTCAGTTTCGCTTGAGCAAGCCCTTGGGATTTAGCGGCCACGGCGTCCAACCCGATCTAGTTGAAGCTCGGCTCAGCCGCTATTCGCTGCCGTTGCTGCGCGCCAATATCGAGGCGTTCGCACTCGCCTTTAGCGCCGGCCACGGCGAAGTGTTGGGCTTGGACGACTACGTGGACTATCTCGACCGGCCCTATGGCGACGAAGCCCTGCTGTCGGCGCGGATCAAGGCGCAGACAGCGGTGGTGCTGGCGACTATCGACTCCTTTGACAAATCGCTGTACGAGACCATTGCTGAAGATCCGACGCCAGCGCGCCAGCTCTTTGCCCAAGTGCGCCAACTGCTGGTGCTGGTCAAGGTGAACATGGCCAACGTGCTCGGCGTAACGGTGACGTTCAACGCGCTCGATGGAGACTGAGCGTGGGCGCTGTGTACGCCCGCTTGCAGCGCCCTGTGGATCTGGTGCCGCTGGCAGTGTTTCGCATGGCTTTTGGCGCGGTGATGGCGATAGGCGTTGTGCGCTTTGTCGCCAAGGGTTGGGTGCGTGCGCTGTACATCGATCCGGTGTTCCACTTCAGCTATTGGGGATTTGGTTGGGTAGTGCCTCTGTCGGCATGGGCCATGTACGCGGCCTTTGCGGCGATGGGGCTGGCGGCTGTGATGATAATGGTGGGTTACGGCTACCGGATCGCCTGCGCGGCGTTCTTCGTCCTCTTTACATACATCGAGCTGATCGACCAAGCCTATTACCTCAATCACTACTACTTGGTCTCCCTGCTAAGCTTTTTGCTGGTGTGGTTGCCCGCGGCTAAGCTGCTCTCCTGCGACGCCCGCGCTCGGTCTGCCACTGGGCCGGCGTGGATCCTCTTCGCGCTGCGGGCGCAGGTCGCGCTGGTGTACTTCTTTGCCGGCGTGGCCAAGCTGCAAGGCGACTGGCTCTTGCGCGCCATGCCCCTGCGCGTTTGGCTGGCGGCCAACGCGGATTGGCCACTCGTCGGGCCGTTGCTTGATCTGCCTTGGGTGCCGTACGCGGCGAGTTGGATGAGCGCGGCATTGGACCTTGCGGCCCCGTTTCTGCTCGGCAACCGCCGGTCGCGCCTGCCGACGTATGCCGCGCTCTGCGCGTTCCACTTGGCGACGGCCGCGCTGTTCCACATTGGTCTCTTCCCTTGGCTCATGATCGCCTGCGGCCTGCTCTTTTTCGACGGCGGTGACTATCGCCGACTGCTGGCTCGCTTGGGTGTGCAGTTGACGGGGCCGACGGCGGTGGGTCGAAGGCCGCGCTGGGGGCCTTGGCTGGTGGTCTTGTTTATCGCCGGGCAGTGCCTAGTGCCTTTGCGGCACTGGCTCTATCCGGGCGCAGCGCGCTGGACGGAGGAAGGGTTCCGCTACGCTTGGCAGGTGATGCTGGTCGAGAAAAGTGGACACGCGGTTTTCACGGTGCGCGACCCGGCCAGCAAGCGGGAGTGGCGCGTCTATCCGAACGAGTATCTAACGCCGCACCAAGAGGGCCAGATGGCCTTCCAGCCGGACCTGCTGCTGGCCTTTGCCCATTTCCTCGCCGCTGAGTTCGCTCGGCAAGGCGTCGCCGGAGCACAAGTGCGGGCGGAGGTTTTTGTCAGTCTCAATGGCCGCCCACCGCAGCGGCTCGTCGATCCGCACGTTGACTTGGCGCAATGCGCCGAGGGTCTGTGGCCCAAGCCTTGGA
>CAZRBP010000151.1:5107-8142 GCA_964598305.1 uncultured Pseudomonadales bacterium
GTCTATGACGGCGTTGTAACTATAACGTCATAGGTCGTACACCTCGCCGTAATGCCTCTGTAAAAGTCCATTGCCATCCTTTTACAGGGTTGGAAAGCCATGCAGTCCCTCCCCTCTGTACGGTCGCCCGTCCCTCATTGTTCCCTCACCCCTTTCCCATTATGGAGGAGATAATCTATGCGCCACAAGCTCATCGCTTTGTCCACAGCCCTCGTCTGCGCTGGCTCGGCTCCGGCCCAAGTCAACCCCCCAGACGCGGGCCTTGAACTCTTGCTAGCTGGTGCCGAGAGCAAGCTGATTTTCTCGACCCATTCGCATACCCTGAAGGATGGCTCAACCCCGCGCGGCATGTTTGACGGCCTCGTGTGGATCCCCGCCCCAGGCACTGCGTACGACGGCAACGACGGCTTCCTTTTTATGAACAACGAGCTGCGGATCAGCAACGACCCCTCGGGTGCCGTCACCCGTCTGCGCTATCACAACGGCGCGGTTACTGAGGCCGAGATGTGGGTGTCTGGCTTGGCGCGGCCCTGCTCGGCGCACGACAGTCCTTGGGGCACTGTGTTGACTCATGAGGAAAGCTACGACCCGGACGACAACTCGTTCAGCTACGTGGTAGAGATTGATCCACTGAACAAGGATAACTGGACGCGCCACACTGCGATGGGGCGCGCCGCTTGGGAACAGTCAATCGCCCATCCGGGCACCCGCGAGTTCTTCCTCATGGACGACGCCCGCCCGACCAGCGGCGGCGGCGGCTTCTACAAGTTCGTCCCGGATCGTTGGGGCGACCTCAGCAGCGGCAAACTCTTTGTCTTCAAGGTTCCCAACGACGATGTGCTCGCCGAGAGCAGCGTCGGCCAGTGGATCGAGATCGACGATCCGGTCATGGCGCGGGATGAAGCCCAGATCAAGGGTACGCTCTGGGACCGCCCGGAAGACATCGAGTACAACCCGGCCGATGACCGGCTCTATCTGATGATGACTGGCGACAGCCGCGCTGAAAATCCCGAGCGCACCTTGGGCCTCATCTACGCCTTTGATCCGTATTCCAACACGATGGAGCTATGGCTCAATGCCCGCGATTCCGAAGGCCAAGATTTCAAGGCCCCGGACAATCTCGACATCGATCCGGCGGGTAACCTGTGGGTCACCGAAGACGGAATCCGCGGCACGGGCATCAACAACCGCCTGCTGATGATCACTCCAGACAAGCAGGTCACCACAGTCATGATGGGTGCCGATGAAAATGGCGAAGTCAGCGGCGTGTTGTGGAAGCCCGACGGCAGCGGGTTCTGGGTTGAATGGCAGCACGGGCAGGACGATAACAAGTACGGCGGCGCGGACTTCGACGAGCTATACGAAGTTACCCTGCCGGCTTCCATGCAGGTAGCCAAACCTTGGATCTACCGCAACGTGCCCACTGCCATCGTCGAGGTTGAGGGTGCGGCTTTGCCGGAGAATTTTAACCTTGGCAACGCCACCCCGAACCCCTTCAACCCGGCGACGACTATCCGCTTTGAGATTCCGCACAGCAGCCGGGTTGAGCTGGCCGTGTACAACATATCTGGACAGAAAATCGCCACCCTGACCAACCGCGAGATGCAGGCTGGCACCTATGTGGCCGATTGGGATGGCCGCGACAGCAACGGCCGTTTGGTCGCCTCGGGTACTTATATCTACACCCTGCGCGCTGGCGAGTTCGTCGAGTCGAAGAAGATGTCGCTGCTCAAGTAGGCAACGCGCGCTGTAAAGAACGCGATCGGGGACGGCTGGCTAAACGGCCGTCCCCGATTAGTTGTCGGGATACAAATGAATAGACCTATGCTCAGGATGTGCTGGCTCGCCGCGTGGGCGTTGGGGTCTGCTTGCGGTCCGCTCTCCGACCGCGAGCGAGCGGACGCCTTCTTCGCGGAAGCTGATTTTGCTCGCGCCTTAGAGCACTATCTGCTCGTAGAAGATGCGGACGTGGCGCACCGGATCGCCGCATGTAGGAAGTTGCAAGACTTGAACTTTGAGTTCGTCCTCGTGTCGCCGAACGCCGAAGCCTCGGCTCGGCCCTACCGCTTGGGCCTCTACGAGGTCACTCAAGCCCAATGGGAAGGCGTCGTCGGCGCGAATCCGAGCCGTTTAAAGGCCCCGGCCCTGCCCGTCGATAGCGTGAGTTGGGAAGAGGTGCAGGCGTTTATCGGCGAGTTGAACCGCTGGGCCGGCGGCCCGTATTTCCGCTTGCCAACTGAAGCCGAATGGGAGTTTGCCTGCCGCGCCGGGACGACGACCCGCTGGTTTTTTGGCGACGACGAGAGTCTGTTAGGAGAATATGCTTGGTACGCAGACAACGCGGGCCAGCAAGCGCGGCCCGTCGGCTTGAAGAAGCCCAATCCTTGGGGCCTGTACGACATGTACGGCAATGTGTGGGAATGGTGCGCCGACGCATACGTCTCCGACCGCAATACCGCGGCGATTGACCGCAAAAACCGCGCCCTCAGCGTCAAAGCCCAGACCATGGACCAAATCGACGAGCAGCGGGTCAACCGAGGCGGTAGCTGGTCCAGTATGCCGCGCTATACAACGTCGTCGTTCCGCGGCAAGCACATTGAGGACAAGCGCGCGATTAATCTGGGATTCCGCTTGCTCTTCGACGGGGAGGCGGGCCGGTCGCAGTAGTCCTATGTTTTAGACCGCCGCCCCAATCCCATCTGCGAGATCAGCATCCCCGCGAACATCAGCCCACACCCGACCAGCCCGCGCAAGGGCATTTCCTCGTCTAGCAAAAGCCATCCCCCCAACGCGGCGAAAACCGTTTCCAGACTGAGGATGATGGCCGCGTGGCCGGGGGCCGCTCGTCGCTGAGCCACTACCTGCAAGGTATAAGCCACGCCTACGGACATGACGCCCCCGTAAAACACGGGTACGGCCGCGTCGATGAGTGGTTGTAGGGCGATAGGCTCGGTGCCGACGGCGACGGCTGTGCTGAGCAGCGCGCAGACGAAAAATTGCAAAAAAGCCAGCATCGCCCAATCGAGCTGACGCGA
>CAZRBP010000152.1:0-8122 GCA_964598305.1 uncultured Pseudomonadales bacterium
GTGGGCGCTTCATCCGTGTCCAGAAGCTCGCCCATGAACGGCGCGAACTTCGGCGCGGCCTGCTCGCAGGCGTTCGCAGCGCTCACCCCAAAGCGCAGCCGGATGCGGGGTCCGCTGGTGGCGTAGGCAGAGCGCGCCTTGAGTGCGTCGAAGATGGCGGCCCGGGTGTTTTCCTCGGCCCACACGGCGACCAGCCCGCCCGGGTTGTACCCCGGTGCGCCCAAACGCTCCTCGTCGGTTAGCCACAGCGATGAGATGCCGCCAAAGAAGTCGTCGCTGCTTACCTTGCCGGCGGTGCCGAAGTGCGTGTCGGTGGAGCCGATGGCGCCGAGCATCAGCGGGTTGCGCTGGCCGCCGCTGGATTCATAGGCGGCCAACCCCCGCGCCAGCAGGGTCCGGTAGTAGCTGGAACGTGCATTGGCCCAGATCTGCGCCTCGGTCAGATCCTCGCGGCCGGTCAGGCGCTCCTTGGCCGAATTGGTGATCAAGCGCTCAAACGCGCAATCCGCGCTGGTGTCGTTGCGATCCTTGGGCAAGCATTCGCTGTTGCCTTTCTCCTGATGAATCTCGGCGAGGCGCTCGAACCGCGCACGGGCGGCCAGCTCCGCTTCGGGGGCTTGCTCCACCTCGAAGGTGCCGCCGTCAGCCCAGTTCATGTTGTGCGGGATGGTGAGCGCGTCGCAGCCATCTTCGGCCGTGCAGGTGGCCGCCAGCGCTTGCCAGAGCGCCCCAATCTGCGGAAAGCGGATGTAATCGAACACCTGGTCCGGGACTCGCTCGCTGCGGTAGATCACGTTGCGGTGCCAGTGGCGGCCGCCCGGCGAGGGGGTCCACTCGTAGCCAATCAGCGCCGTGAACGCGCAGGGCTCGTTGGCGTCATTGGCGGCAAACTGTGTGCGGCGCCATTGGCTGGCGCTGGCCGCGGCGCAGTCGAGGCCGCCTTTGCTGCAAATCAGGGCCGGTTGCGGGGGCGAGTCGCTGACCAACGGCAAGAGGTAGGTATTGAAGATGTGACGGGCTAGGTTCCTCCCGCTGTCACGGCCCTCACGGAGGGCATTGCAGTAGGGGTTGTCGGCATACAGCGGGTCGGTGCACAGGTACATGACATCGTAGGTCTCAGCGTGGTCGGTCACTGCGGCGAAGTCCAGCGGCCGGTCGAGCGACGTAGTGGTGCCGTCGGCCATGCGCAGCGGCTGGCCCTTGGCAAAGGCGTACGCCTCCTTGGGGGTCGCGATGGCGCCGAATGCGTAGGCGTCCAGGGAGTAGGCGGTGTGTACGTGCAGGTCGCCCCAGTACAGCTCCTTAACGCCTGGCGTTGAGTTGTCGCAAGTAAGTGCGTGGGCGCTGAGGACCAGGCCGCAAACGCACGATTTCAGGGCGAGGATGATGGCGGGTTCGGCGAGTCGGAGAATCGAGTTAGGCATCGTGGGACTTCAGCCAGTCGGTGATGAGATCGGCCACATGGTCCCGGGCGGTCTCGGGAGTTTGCAGGTAGTGGTCGCCGGTGATCATCTCCAGGGTCTTGTCGGTGGACGCCAGCGCCTCATGGATGGCCCGTGCGTCGCTGGGAAAGACCCCGGTGTCGCCAAGGCTTTGAATCACCAGCGCCGGCTGCGTGATGCGATTGAGATGGGGCGCCCCGCGGCAGTGGGAGTCTCGAAGGCTCCACATCGACAGCCAGGTGCGCAGGGTGTTGGTCAGTCCAATGCCGCGCGGGCTGAAGTTCGCCGCTTTGGGATCCCCGGCATAGCACACGCCCACCTCGCGCTCGGATGGGTCCAAGGTGCCGTCCATGAGCCGCAGATCCGCCCAAGTGCGGTACATGTTGAACGCCCGGTCGAACCAGCCCGACGCCTTGATGCGCGCAAGCTCCGCATGGCACCAGTCGGTGATCCGGTGGTTGCGCGCCTCTTGGGCGGCGCGGTAACGGGCCACGAACTCGGGCGAGTACGGCGGGCCGTTGGCCGGATCGTACATGTTCAGGCTTGAATCGACGCTCGTCGGGTCCGCCTCGTCCGTGATCGACGGATCGAACCAGTCGGTCAGCACCTCCGGCCGGCCGATGTGAGCGCATAGGGAAACGTACAGATCCGCCCTCGGCAGGTCGTGCACGGCGTCCGGCAGCCGGAGGCCCGGGGTGGGTGTCATGGTGACCCCCTGGGCTTGGGAGAGGTAGGCGCCCATGAGCGAGCCGCCGCCGGAGTTGCCGAGGATCACCACTTGGTCAACACCGGCGGACTCCCTTAGCCAACGCACGCCGGCGCCGATGTCGATGAGGGCGTGCTCCAGCAGAAAGAACCCTTCGTTGCCGCGAAAGCGGGTGTTCCAGCCCAGAAACCCGTAGCCGCGCACGGCCATCAGCTCGCCGAGATAGTGCTCGCTGAAGTCAACGTTGTAGTGGGTGGCGATAAGTGCCGTCTTGGGCGGCTGGCCGGTGGGATGGTGGTACAGGCCTTGGCAAGGCATGAAGCCCGCCCCGTTGCGTACGCTGGTCGCGGATTCCAGCGATACGAAATCGCGCTGCCACTGGGCCATAGCCTACCGTGCGGTGTCGTCTCGGTGAACGGCGACGATACTGGGAAAGCGCTCTGTTAGCAAAGTAGTGGTTTGATCAGCGATCGTATTTGTGTAAGATGATTTGACGCTAACTTCGTCAACATTGGGAGAGTGAGACGTGAGTGTACCCATAGTGTTTCAGGATCGATCCTTGGTGGTCGCCTTGATGGCAGCGGCCGCACTAGCACCATTTGCCGGGAGTGTTCGCGCTGCGGATGAGGAGCCCACTGCGCGCACTCTTGAGGAGATCGTCGTGACCGCGCGCCGCCGTGAGGAGAGCCTGCAGGATGTGCCGACCTCTGTTGCGGTGATTTCCAGCGAGGAGATTCTGGCCCGCGGCGAGGCCAACTTCGACGTCATCGGCCAGATCGTGCCCAACGTGCACTTCGAAAGCGCTGGCGGGACCAGCGGCGTGGAGTCGCCGGTGGTGTTTGTGCGCGGCATGGGCCAGGCGGACTTCATCATTGTCGAGGACCCGGCCGTTGGGCTGTACCTCGATGGGGTGTTCATGGGCCGCATGGTGGGTCAGGCCTCGGACTTGGTGGACGTGGAGCGCATCGAAGTGCTGCGCGGTCCGCAGGGCACCCTGTTCGGACGCAACACCATCGGCGGCGCCATCAACATCGTCTCCAAGAAACCCGACGATGAATTTGGGGCGTCAGTCAAACTCGGGGCCGGAGAGGATGGCCTCATAGAGGTTCGGGGCACGGTCAACGTGCCCTTCAACGACGATTGGGGCGCGCGCTTGAGCGCGTTCGGCCGAGAAATGGACGGCTACGTCGATGCGCTTCAGTACGACGGCTATGAGCTGGGCAGCGAAGATGTCTGGGGAACGCGATTGATGATCAGCGGTACGGCTGGCGAGCAGTTCTCCTTGGACTTCAGCTTCGACTACTCCAAGGACGACAGCACGCCCGGCGCCATCGTCCCGTTGAACGGCATCGGCGTGTGGGACGGACAGCAACGGGAAGGTCCAGGTCAACCGGGGGCATTCGGCAACTTCTGGAACATCTTCTACAGCGGCGACCCAGCAAGCTGCACCTCACCGGCGGGACAGGCCGGCAATCCGGCCTGCTACGGGTCGGTGTGGAACGCCGGACGGTACGAGTCGAACAGCGTGTTCACCGACTTTCAAGGCAACCCGATCAAGGCCGACCAGGACATTGAGATTTGGGGCACGAATCTGACCCTGGGGATGGATTTCGAAGCGGTCTCGCTGAAATCCATCACGTCCTACCGCGAGTTCGACATCTTCCTGTTCAACGACCTCGACTTCTCGCCGCACATTATCTTTGCGAATTCCCATCCCGAATACAGCCAGGAGCAATTCTCCCAAGAGCTGCAGCTAACGGGCACCGGCATGGACAGCCGATTGAACTACGTGGTCGGCGCCTACTACTTCAAGGAGGATGGCGTGGAGGACATCTACAACCAGATCGCCCACGTGCCGGCCATCAGCGGCGGCCCGCCCGCCAATTTCTTCCAGAACCTGGCGCGCAACATCGACAATGAAAGCTGGGCGCTCTATGGCCAGTTGACCTTCGACATCACCGAGGCGCTGCACCTGACCGTGGGCACCCGCTACACCGAGTCGGAGAAGGACTTCGAGATGATCACCGAGCGGGTCACCGCAACCACGGTGCAGCCCGGCTTGCTGAAGACCAAGGAGCACACGCCGATGGCCAGCCTCTCCTACGACCTGAACGAGCGGTCCATGGTCTATTTCACCTATTCGGAAGGCTACCGGGACGGTGGGTTTCCGGCCCGGTTCACCGGCGTGGTGCCCATTCCGCTGCCGAACTACGAGCCGGAATTCGTCGAAAACTACGAGGTCGGCTACAAGACCACGCTGCTTGACGGACGCTTGCGCGCCAACGTGGCGGCGTTCTTGATGGAGTACTCCGACATGCAGATTTCGGCCACCTCGCTGCTGCCCGGGGTCGGTGACAACACCACCAAGTTCAACTTGGGCGATGCCAACTACAAGGGCTTTGAGATTGAGCTGACCGCGCTGATCACCGAGAACTTCACGTTGGGCGTGAATGTCGGCCATTTGGACGACGAGATCGATTCCCTCGTGGGCGGCGGGCTCGTTTCGTCCGGGGTTGTGATCACCGAGGAGCACGACCTGCCGTTTTCGCCTTCCTGGACCCTGGCGATCACCGCGGCATACGACTTCAAGCTGCCCAACGGCGCACTGCTCACCTTGCGCAGCGACTACTCGACCAAGGACGACTACTACACGCGCACCGAGAACACGGAGGAGGCGTTCACGGATGACTACGAGCTCTTGAATGCCAGCCTCACCTACCGCAGCCCGGACGAGAAGTGGAGCCTTGGCGTGCGCGCCCGCAACCTGACCGACGAGTTCTTCTTCGAGTCGCGCACGACGTTCTCAGCTTTCCAGATGGGCTTTGGCAAGCCGGTTCGGCCGCGCACGGTCAGCGCGTTTTTCACGTACGACCTGTAGCGCTTGGGGTTTTCAGCGCTCGGTGTCCACCATCGACAGCGACAACCAACTAGCGCGCCTCGCTGTCCCGCACCGAATCGACCGGCATTTGCTGGCCGGTTTGGTGCGGGCGGTTGATTGGTTCGACAACGGCTTGCAGAACGTCTTGGCATCCCGTGGCTTCAAGACCCTGCATCGCACCCAGTCCATGATCATGGTTCACATTGCCAGTGGCATCGAGTCGCCAGCGGACATCGCTCGGGAGATGGGGCTCACCCGTCAGAACGTGCACCACATGGCCAAGAGCCTCATTGCCGATGGGCTCATTGAGCAAGCCATAGATCCTAATGACCCGCGCCGCTCCGTCTATCGGCTCTCCGAAGCAGCGTCGGACATTCGGGGCGCTGCGTTGCAAACCCTGCGGGAACTGGAAGCGGCCCTCGGGGAACGCATTGGCGTTGCCGAGGTGCAGCAGCTAAAGCGCCTGTTGGGACGCGATTGGGGACCCGAGGTCACCGATCACGGCGAGCTGGAGACGGCTGTGGGTGTTGGGTCCCAATCGGTAGGGCAAGGCTAGGGTATGCAAGAACAGGAACTCGTCGAGCGCATCCGCGGGTTGGTGCCCATGTTGGAAGCCCACGCGGCCCAGGCGGAGCGGGAGCGCAAGCCCGTGGATGCGGTGATGCGGGCCATCGAGGACACCGGTGCCTACAAGTTCTTCGTTCCGAAGCGCTACGGCGGCTTTGAGTTCAGCCTTGAGTCCTTCATGGAAATCGGCATGCTGCTCGGCGAAGGCTGTCTTTCCACCGGCTGGGTGGTGACCTTCTGCATGGAGCACAACTGGCTGCTTGGCCTGTTCAACGAACAGGCCCAGGACGAGATCTTCAGCAAGCAGCCCTACATCATCGCGCCTGGGGCGCTGGCGCCCAAGGGCACCGCCACACCGGTGGACGGCGGCTATCGGATCAGCGGCCGCTGGGAGTGGGGCACCGGCGTCATGCACGCGGATTGGGTCATGGTTGGCGCGCTGACGGCCAACGGCGACCCCGAAAGTCCGGAGCTTTGCATGTACCTCATTCCACGCGACAAGGTGAGCGTTCTGGACACCTGGCGTGTGGCGGGGATGGTGGGCACCGGCAGCAACGACATCGAGGTGACCGACGTGGTCGTGCCGGGCCACCTCAGGCAAAGCATCGGCGACATGCGCGACGGGGGCAGCCCAGGGGCGACTCTGCACGGTTCGGCCACCTACCGCATGCCCATGATGCCGGTTCTCGGGCTCACCGCGGCGGCGCCGGCCGTGGGCGCCGCGCGCAGAACGGTGGCCCTGTTTCGCGAGCGGCTCGTAAGCCGCGACGTCTATGGAACCCAGGAAAAGCAGAGCCAGCGCGCCATGGCCCAAGCGCGTTTGGCCAATGCCCAGATTGCCGTTGAAAACGCTGAAACGCTGCTATTGCACATCGCCCGCCAAGTGATGGATTGGGGCGAGAGCGGCCAGCGTTGCGAGACCGAGGAGCGCGCTCACCTGCGGCTGCAGATCGCCACGGTCGTGCGGCAAGCGCGGGACGTGGTGCGCGACGTGGTTGAAGCCAGCGGTGCCCACGCGCATTTTCTCGAAAGCCCCCTGCAGCGCAGCTTGCGCGACCTGCACACGCTGTCTTGCCACACGGTGTTCGACATGGATGTGGGCGCGGAGCTTTACGGCCGATTGCTGGTGGGACTTCCGCCCAACGCCCCCGTCTAGGACCAACCGAAAGGAACCTTCAATCCGATTGCTGGGGTTTGTCCCAGGCCGCCCCTGCCCAGTCGGCGCGCTCCCCGGCGGCGGGAACCGGCACTTCGCGGATGCGCTCGTCCACGTCGTCATACTCCAGGCGCAGCGCCTTGCACATCACCGCATGCAGGTTGTAGCCGAGGACGTGGTAGGTGAGCTCCAGGATGTCGGCGTCGGAAAGGTGTTGGTGCAGGGCCGCGAACAGGTCGTCCGAAGCGCGTCCGCCTTGCAGGATGAGCGCATCAGCCCAAGCCAGGACGGCGCGTTCCTTGGCATCGAAGCAGTCGGCGACCTGCCAATTGGGGATGGCCGCAATCTGGTCGTCGGAGATGTCGAAGCGGCGCGCCGCCTTGCAGTGTTGCGAAAACACGAATTGGCTGCCTTGGGCGAAGCCCGCCCGCATGATGCCCAATTCGCGCACCTTGGGGTCGAGCTGGCTGATGCTCTTGTCCGCGAACATGCCGAACATGCCAAAATGGCTGGTGGCGTGGTCGAACACGTAGGGCACCAGCGCGAACACCGTCCACCAGTTGCCGGGCGTTCCAGTCGCGGTGCCCGGTTCCGCCACCGGGTCGCGGTCGCCGAATAGCGCCTTGTAGTATTTGCGAACGTTCTCCGGCGCGTCCGCAAGCGGAACTTCGCTGAGTCTTGGCATCGATCGTCTCCTTCCCGGAACTTGAGTGGAGCGAGCAATATCATTGAGATAAAAGCCCGGTGTCAATAGAGACTGACTATGAGGGCTCCGGTGCGTATTGGCTTTTGAGCCAAGGCAATGCCCTGCCGCCCACCGGGGTGCCGACCAGGGAGGCGAGCAGTTGCAGCGCGTCGAGCAGGGCCCGCAGGTCGATTCCCGTTTGAAACCCGCTCTGGTGCAGCATGCTGACCAAATCCTCCGTGGCCAGGTTGCCGGCCGCGCCGGGGGCGAACGGGCAGCCGCCGAGACCACCCAGGGAGGCGTCGAACTTGCGAATGCCCGAGGCCAAGGCCTCCCAGACGTTGGCGAGTGCCAGCGCGCGGGTGTCGTGTAGGTGCGCGGCAAGACGGTCCGCGCCGAACGCCGCGACCATCCGGCCAAATAAGGCCCTCGCCCGTGCCGGGTTGCCGGCCCCGATGGTGTCGGCAACGATGATCTCGGTGGCGCCCGCCTTGACCATTTCGGTTGCCAGCCGCTCGACCTCTGAATCCGGCACCAGCCCCTCGAAAGGGCACTCAAAGGCAACGGAGATGTAGCAGCGGGCTTCCAGGCCGTCCGCATTGGCTTGCTGCAACACTTCTCGGCAGACTGCGGTGGCGGTGTCGAGGCTCATGTTGATGTTGTTGCGGTTCATCTGCTCCGTTGCGGA
>CAZRBP010000153.1:0-1102 GCA_964598305.1 uncultured Pseudomonadales bacterium
CCGGCAGGCTGCCGCGCTCCTTTTCGATGATGAAGTTCTTCAGGCCCTTGAGCGCCGGATCGTCGCTGCCCTCGGCGCGGGCCAGCAGTTGGATGTAGTCGGCGCCGTCGGCGAAGGTGCACCAGTACTTGTTGCCGGTGATCACCCACTCGTCGCCATCGAGCACCGCCCGGCAACTGACCGAGGCGAGGTCGGAGCCGACGTTGGGTTCGGAAAGGGAAACGGCCGCCAAGTACTTGCCCTGGGCGGCCTGGGCGGTCAGTTCGCGGCGCTTGTCCTCCGGCCAGCCGCCGACGCTCATCAGGGAAGCGGCTCGGGCAATGATGCTGGCCACGCTCATCCAGCCCCGTGCCAGCTCCTCGGCCACCAGGCAGTATTCGAAGACGCCGAGGCCCATGCCGCCATGCTCCTCGGACATCTGGATGCCGAAGTAGCCCAGTTCACCCATCTTGTCGCGCAGCGCCATGGGGATTTCGCCTTGAACAGGATCCAGCGCATTGGCCGCCGGCAGCACTTCGTTCTTGGTGAACTCCCGGGCCACATCCTGAATCATGCGGCGCTCTTCCGTTAGGTAGTGCTCGGTCATTCGGTTCTAGATGCCGATCAGGTCGGCGCGGTCGATGGTGTTCTGCACGAGGCGGATGCTCGCCGCATCAACCATCACGCCATCGACGTTGATGGAGCCGATGTCCTGCGCCAGCGCCTCGTCGTAGGCGGACTTCTGCGCCCGGGCCGACGCGACATCGGCCGCGGAGGGCGTGAAGACGTCGTTGGCCATCTCGATTTGGCTCGGATGGATCGCCCACTTGCCGGCCATGCCCAGCGCATGGGCCCGTTCGGCCTCCTTGCGGTAGCCTTCGGGGTTGCGGAAGTTGGCGTAGGGTCCGTCCACCGGATCGATGCCGTTGGCCCGGCAGGCGATGGTCATTTGGTAGCGGGGGTAGTGCCAGAGGTCTGGCGGATAGCCGCCCGCGCCGCCCACCGTGGCAATCTGAATCTGCTGGCTGGCGGAGTAGTCGCCCATGCCGAACACGAGGCACTCCAAGCGGTCGGAGCAGGCGGCGATCTCATTGACGTTCATCATGCCTTCGACCTCCTCGAT
>CAZRBP010000153.1:1202-8104 GCA_964598305.1 uncultured Pseudomonadales bacterium
TTGATGGCCCCAACCACGAGCCCTCGGGCATCAGCCTTGGCGTTGGGGGCCACGGCATCCTCCAAATCGAGGAACACGTGGTCAAGGTCGAGGCCGGCGGCCTTGGCCATCATCTTTTCGGAACTGCCGGGCACCGAGAGCTGGCAGCGGCGGGGGCGTCGGGGTTGTGGGCTCATGGGTTCCTCGTTTCAGTTGGTTTTTTCTTGACTAACAGGGTGCGTTCACCCTCGAACACCACCTGGTCCTTCTGGTTGACGCCGTAGTGCTTGAAGACCACGATTCCGGCATCGGGCTGGTCGCCTTGGCGTTTTTCCAGCACTTCGCTGTAGGCGTAGAGCGTGTCGCCGTGGAACACCGGCGCCTTGAGGCGGATCTTGTCGAGGCCGAGCTCGGCGACGGCGTTCTCGCCGGTGTCCTGCATGGCCATGCCGATCACCATGGCGATGGTGACGCCGCCGAACTGCAGCCGGGCGTTCCAGCCCTCGCGACCCATGGCGTTCTTTTGCATCAGGTCTTCGTTGAAGTGTCCCTCGGCGGTGTTCAGCACTTGCAGGGTGATGCCCACGTTGTCCTGTTCACACATGGTCTTGCCCCGGGCGTGGCGCATCACCGCGCCCGGCTCGAAGTCCTCGAAGTAGTTGTTGTCACCGGTCAGCGCCATCAGCGGCTCCGCTTGCGAACGAGATTGGTGCGGCGAAACTCGATCACGGCTTCGCCGCGCTGATTGAAGCCCTGCGTATGCCAGGTCACGATGCCGAACTTCGGCTGGCTGTTGGAGGTCTTGGCGTTCTCCACGGTGCTTCGGGCGGTCAGGGTATCGCCGGGATAGACGGGCTGGATGAATTGGCAATCGTCCACGCCCAGGAATGGACCGCCGCCTTCGCTCAAGTCCTCCACGCTCAGCCCGAACACGGTGTTGAACACCAGCAGCGGATTGACTTGCACGCCGGGATGGCCCATGGACTGGGCATAGGGGGCGTTGAAGTAGAGCGGGCAGAACGACAGCGTCTGGGTGGTGAAGGCGGCGTTGTCCCCATCGGTCAAGGTGCGGCCCCAATGATGTTCGAACACCCGGCCCGGCGTCATGTCCTCAAAGCGGTTGCCCTTGGGCATGGGCACCGCCCGGGCGCGAAAGTCTTCGCTAGTCATCAGCGTTCCTTACCAACTGCATCAGGGGCGCGACGCTGTCGGCCTGCTCCAGCCCGTGGCAGGCCTCGATGATGGCGTCGGCCGCCGCATCGCCCATTCGTGGGGCGACCAAGGCGCGGAACTTGGCTTCGAGCTTGCGCCATTGGGCGTCCAAATCGGACATGGGAATGGCGACGTTGCAGGCCTCGGTGTGATTGCGGCCGTCCCGGGTGCGGATGTCGACAATGCTGTTCGGGTTGCGTTCGGCGTGGGCGGCGACGCTGACCCGGTCGCGCAGCGCCTTGAGCTCGGCGTCCTTGGCCAACTTGTCGGTGAAGACGTCGATGCTGGCCGTATTCACCCCGGAGAGCGCCATGGCGGCCGTGAGGCGCAGGCTGAACTTGGCTTCAAGCCCGGTGTTGGGTTCGGGGATGTTGCAGACCTTGAGATGGCCCTGATCCACCCGAATGTCCACCTCGGCGATGTCCTTGGGCTTGAGGCCGTGGCGTTCGGTCAAAGCCCGGATCGCTTCGATGGAGGAGTGGGTCAAGTAACAGGCGGCGTGGTACTTGAAGCAGATGTCCTGGGTGAAGGCGGGCACCGCCAGCGCGCTTTGCCATTGCTCGGCACTGCCGCACTCGCTTTGGGTGGCAAGGAACCCCTGGTCGGCCTCGAGAATGTCCAAGCGGCTGGTGAAGCCCCGGGCGGCCAGATTGGCGGCATCAACGCCGGTGGCAGCGGCGTGGCCCGCATGCAGCGGCTTGCACATGGTGCCGAACTGCGACTTGAGGCCTGCGGCCTGGGTGCCGGCGATGCCCAGCGCCGCAGCGGTCTCCTGCGCATCGAGTTGGCGCAATCGGGCCGCCGCGGCGGCCGCGCCGAAGGCCCCCAGCGTGCCGGTGGCATGCCAACCCCGAGCGTAGTGATTGGCTCCGGCAAATCGGCCGAGAATGCACTCGGCATCCACGCCGGCGCAAAAGGCGGCCACGACCTCCGCGCCGCTTTGGCCGAGATGTTCGGCCAAGGCCAGAACCGCGGGCGCCACGGGGACAGTGGGATGGCCGGTCATGGCGGTATGAACGTCATCGTAGTCGTGGGCGTGGCCGGCGGAGCCGTTGAACAGCGCCGCCTGGCGCACGGAGGCGCGGCCCGAGCGGCCTACGAGCTGGGCCTGGGGATGACCGCCTTCCGCGTCGATTTCCGCCGCCAAAATCTCAGCCAGCGGTTCCCGTGCGCCGGCAATCGCGACGCCAATGAAGTCCATCAACGCCTGGCGGGCGACCGTCCGCGCCGCCTCGGGAATGCGTTCGGTGCGCGTGTCAACGACGCGCTGGGCCAATTGCTGCGTGGCTTCCATAGATCCGTCCTCGATTGAAGCGGCTTAACCTAGCGGAGCAAGGCCATTGACGCAAGCGAAGCGGAAATCGAAGCAGAAATCGAGCGCCACTCCTCGGAGCGGAGGGCGACTCGCCCTCGATGGAATCCCGCGGTTCATTTCGAGGGCAAGTTGCCCTCGCTCCGAAGGAATGCCCGCTCCCAAGGAATGGCTCCGAGCTTGATTTGGGCGGCTCGCCTAGGATGAAATGCCGCCGATGAGCGAGCGAATCTACTGTTCCCAAGCGAGCGCCGACCAGCCCATGCTGGGCACGGCCGCCGTGGTGGACGTTTGGCTGCTGCTTGAGTACCGCCCCGCTTGGCGGCCGAAGGCGCTGACGGACAACGCCTTGGGCGAGGGCGTTCGAGGTTGGTTGGCGCACGGCATCGAAGCGCTTGAGGGCCAAGGCTACAGGGTGCGCCCGCAGTTCATCCGCCAGCCGGAGATCGACCGGTCGGACACCCGTCTGCTAGTGCATCACGACGGGGTTCTGCGCGCCTTTGGGTCTGGCGGCCCAGGTTACGACGGCTTGGTCCGCACGCCGATCGAGTCCCTGTTCCAGGGCGAGTTCGGCGAGCGCCTTGAAGCGCCTCGCTACTTCGTCTGCACCAACGGCCAGCGCGATCTGTGCTGCGCCCGCTTCGGGCTGCCCCTCTACAACCAGTTGCGCGAGCGCTTTGGGGAGCGCGTTTGGCAAGTGTCCCATTTGGGCGGGCATCGCTTCGCACCCAACGTGCTGGTGCTGCCGCAGGGGGTGCTGTACGGACGGGTGGGCACGGCAAGCGGCGATGCGGGGGATGAACCCGTCGAGCGGTTTGCCGCCGAAGTGGAGGCGGGCGCGGTGTCGCGGCGCTATCTTCGGGGCCGTTCCCGCTATCCCAAACCCGTGCAGGCCGCGGAGGGATTTGCCGGCTGCGATGGCTTGGAATGGGTCGCCATGGAGGAAGGTAACGGCCATGCCAGGGTGACCTTCAACCACCAAGGCAAGCCGCTTTCGGTCAACGTGGCCGTGGCCGAGGAGCCGGTGCCGGTTCTGGCGAGTTGCGGGGATCAGCAGCTGAAGTTCGAACGGCCTTACCGCTTGGTGGATTGAGGCACGAAGCGGGCCGGCCCCCGCGCCAGCGGCCCGGTGACGAACGAGCGCATTTCGGCGGCGAGTTGGGCCGGGTCCGCACTGCCGCCTGCGTCGATCCCCGGCGCGAACCGAATTCGGTAATTCCATCCTTCCTTGTTGATGAGCTCCCGAAACAGGGTCATGTCCTTGAGCTCCGTGTTGATCGCGTACAGCAGGTAGTACAGCCACGAGTTGCGGGCCTTGATGTGGGCCGGTACGACGGGACAGGCGTACTTCCGCGCGAGGCTGACTGCCGTGGGGGTCCACTCCCGCTCGATCAACCCCTTGAGGCTCGGCCGGGCCAAGCGCCCGGACGGAAAGATCACCACCAGCCGGTCCTCGCGGAAGGCCCGCACCATGTGCCGCACGGTCTCCTTGTTGCGGGCGTGGTCGCGGCGCTCCTCGACCCACTCGACCGGAATCACCAACTCAGCCAAGTTCGGCGCCGCCCGCACCGCGTCCCGATTGGCGAAGAAGACCACATCCCGGCGCACCTGCTTGATGGCGTCGTACAGGGCGACGCCGTCGGCGATGCCCGCCGGATGGTTGGGCGTGACTAGGGCGCGTCCAGTTGCGGGCAGACATTCCAAGCCGTGCATCTCCACCCGCAGGCGCAGCACTTCGCTTAGGTGCTCGAAGATCTGCTGCCCGGACATCGGCTGCACCCGGTCGATCAGGGCCACGGCCCGGGGATAGGCGATCAACGGGTAGAGAAAGGTGCGCACCAAGCGCCAGACCATGGGCCGTTGCCGAAGCGTCTCGGCCCGCTCCTCGATCAGCACATCTACGATATGGGACATTGGCTTATGAAATCGACCAGCGCTTGGTTGAAGGCCTCGGCGGCTTCCAAGTTGACCGCGTGGCCGGCGTCGAGATCGACGATTCGGGCTTGCCGCATGTGGTTGGCCACGAACTGACGGTGGGGCTGAAAGCGCCGTTCCCGGGCACCGTTGAGAAGCAGGGCAGGGCGTCGATTGTCGCCTAGGTCATCGCGCACCGATGCTTCCGGCGTCGTGTAGCGGATGGCGTTGGCAACGCCTTGCGGCTTGAGCCGCGCTGCGTCGGCCAAGACCAAGGTCCGGCTGGCCGGGTCGATCCGCTTGGCGAAGCGGGGATGCACCGGGATACGTTCGATGGCCTTGCGTCCCCCGGCCAGAATGCGGGCGGCGGAAGCCTCGCCCTCCGCTCGCCAAAGAGCCACCTGCTCGGCGTCCGCCAAGGCCGATGTGGAGTTGGTGAAGGCGTGGCCAATGACGCGCTCGGGGTGCGAGAGGGCGTAGCGCATGGTCAATCCAGCGCCCAGGGAATAGCCGCAGAGGAGCCAACGCTCCGCGCCCAAGGCTTGGCGGATGGCCTCGAAGGCCTCGACGTAGGCGTCGGGCTGATAGCCTTCGGCCTCCGCAGGCGCAGGTGAGCGGCCGTGGCCCAGCAAGTCAATCACCACGGGCTGGCAGACCCCGCTCAAGGCACCAAGGTTCGGGTGCCATTGATTGGGCCCCATCAAAAACCCATGCACCAGCAGGAGGTACGGGCCAGTGCCCGGATGGACCTGCCAATGCGGCATCACGGCCATCGGCTTGCTTCAAGAATGAGCGCCAAGAATCGTGCCTTCGCGTTTGCGCCAGGAGAGGTTAGGCTACCCGATTGGGAGGTCGGCTGGCGAACCGAAGGGAAAAGCCGGGTAAAATAGCCAACTTCAATTGGGAGACGACGCATGGCCTACGACTTGCTCATTAAGAACGGCATGGTGGTGGATGGCTCCGGAGGGGCCCGCTACCGGGCGGACGTGGGGATGCGCGAGGGCCGCATCGCCGCGATTGGCCGGATCAATGAACGCGCCGAGCGCACCCTGGACGCCGAAGGGCACGTGGTGGCGCCTGGCTTTGTCGATGGGCACACGCACATGGACGCCCAGGTGTTCTGGGATCCGATCGGCGCATCCTCCTGCTACCACGGCGTCACCAGCGTGGTGATGGGCAACTGCGGCTTCACCTTGGCGCCCTGCAAGCAAACGGAGGCGGACTTCGTGTTCCGCAACTTGGAGCGGGCCGAGGACATCTCCCGCGAGGCCATGCTGGCGGGCATCGATTGGCGTTGGGAGTCGTTCCCGGAGTTCCTTGACGCGGTGGAGGCGCTGCCCAAGGGCATCAACTACGCCGGCTACATCGGCCACTCCGCCTTGCGCACCTACGTCATGGGTGAGCGGGCCTTCTCGGAGGCTGCCACCGAAGACGACCAGAAGGCCATGGAGCGGCTGGTGCAGGAGGCCGTCCAAGCCGGGGCCATCGGCTTTTCCACTTCCCGCACCTTCAACCACACAACCGCCGATGACCGCCCCGTGGCTAGCCGCTTGGCCCAATGGGACGAAGTGCGCGGCATCGTCAACGCCATGGGCGCCGTCGGCAAGGGCCTGTTTGAAATCGCTGGCGAGGCGCCGGGGCGGGACCCCGAACGCAACCGGGAATACCATGAGCGGCTGCGCGACTTAGCGGTGGAGTCCGGCGTCACCCAAACTTGGGGCATGTTCAGCGTGCGCGTGGCCCCGGAACTCTGGCGCCCGTACTTCGACTTGCTCGACGAGACCGCCGCCGCAGGCGGGCGCATGTTTGCCCAGGTCCACAGCCGGGCGCTCAACGTGCTGCTCTCCTTCAAGACCCAGACCCCATTCGACAAATGGGATGTTTGGAAGGACTTGCGCAGCCTGCCGCTTGATGAACAGAAGGCGAAGCTCAAGGATCCGGCGCTCAAGGCGCAACTGATCGCCTCGGCCAGCGCCGAGTACAAAGGGCCGCGGGTGGTCGGCGCGGAAGCGCGGCCGCCGAAGTGGGATTGGGTGTACCCCATGGCGGACATGGCCCAGGATCACCCCAGCATGGCCGAGTTGGCGGCTCGCAGGGGCGTGCATCCGGTGGAACTGATGATCGACCTCTCCCTGGAGCACGACTTCGACATCTACTTCCGCCAACCCATTGCCAACGAAGACCAGGATCACGTGCTGGAGATGATGAAGCACCCCCGTTCCGCCATCACCTTCTCAGACTCCGGCGCCCACGTGGCGCAAATCATGGACAGTTCCCTGCAGACGCACCTGCTGAGCCACTGGGTGCGCGACCGCCAAGCCTTCACCCTGGAGGAAGCGGTGCGCCAGATCACCTACAACACGGCCACCCTCTGGGGCCTGCACGACCGGGGCCTGATTCGCACCGGCATGGCCGCCGATCTGGTGGTCTTCGACCCGGACACCATCGGCCCGCGGCTGCCGGAAGTGGCCCACGACCTGCCCGC
>CAZRBP010000154.1:0-8088 GCA_964598305.1 uncultured Pseudomonadales bacterium
CGATCACGGACGTGACCGGCTTCTTCGTCTTCCTGGGACTGGCCGCTTGGGCTTATGCCTGAGCGGCCCCACGGGATTCAGCCATTCCTCGTTCGGACCTCATGCCACCTGAGTTCTCTACGCGATGAGGTCGTCGATGATCTGAGCCAGCCAAGGCAATCCGTACAGCGGAACGTCAGCCAGCCCCGCTTCCACATGGTAGGCGGCAAGCGATGTTCTGACGGCCAGAGGCGGATCATAGCGAGACCGATAGGACTTCAGGCTCTTGGCCCCTAGGTTGGTCTCCGCCTTGACCTCGATGGGAACAATCAGGCCACCGTGCTGAATGACGAAGTCAATCTCCGCCGTCCCCCGGTCCCGGCTCCAGTAGTGCAGCGGCATCCGGCTGGTGGACTTTAGCTGCTGCAGTGCGTACTGCTCAGTCAGCGATCCCTTGAACTCGGTGAAAATTTCATTGCCCTCAAGAAGGGTTCGCGCATCCAAGGACGTCATGGCGCCGAGCAGCCCCACATCCAAGGCGAACAGCTTGAAGGACTTCGAATCTTCGTAGGCCTTGAGGGGCAAGTCCGGCTTGGTGACGCGCGTTACCTTGTGGATCAACCCGCAGTCGATCAGCCACGACATCGCCACTTCGTATTCGCGCGCCCGGGCGCCTTCGCGGATGAGGCCATAGATGAACTTCCGGTTCTCCTTGCTCAACTGCGATGCGATCGAGTTCCACAGCAGGCGAATCCTGGGGACGACCGCGTTGGGCGCATGCTTGGAAAAGTCCAGTTCCAGTGCGGCCAGTATCCGCTCTTGAACCGCTCGGGCCGCGGTGGGGTCCCGGCGTTCCCGGAACGCTAAGACAGCTTCCGGCATACCGCCCACAAAGTAGTACTGCTTGAGCAGGTCTTCGTACTTGGCCCGAAAGGGTGCGATGAGGTCCCAGTCTTTTCGCACGCACAATTGGGCAAGGTCCCGCTCGCCAAGCGCTTTCATGAATTCCAGGAAATTCATCGGATGCAAGTCGAGAAACTCGACCTTGCCCACCGGAAACGAGACGCCTGCATGCAGGGCGACACCCAGTAAGGAGCCCGCCGCGACCACATGGTATTCAGGTGCGTTCTCGCAAAGGTACTTCAGCGCCGTCAGGGCTCGGGGAACCTCTTGCACTTCATCCAAAATCACCAGGGTCTTGTGCGGTTGGATGGCCACCCCAGTCTCGATGGCAAGCCCAGCGATGATCCGTCCAGCATCGAGATCGCCGGAAAAGAGCCGAGCTAGGCGTTCATTGCCGTCAAAGTTGACGTAGGCGCAGTTTTCGTAGGCCGTTCGTCCAAACCACGTCATCAGCCAAGTCTTGCCCACTTGCCTTGCGCCTCTGAGGACCAGCGGCTTGCGCCGCTCCGCCGCCTTCCACTGCTGAAGCATGTGTTGCGCTTCTCTGTACACCGACCTCGATCCCGCTCTGACCGGTTCTTGATGTACGCATAATTCCACGGAAATCACAAATTAACAATGAGATTTGTGATCTATTGCCAATTTTACAAAGGAGTTTTGTGAGAACTGGACCGACTGCCTCACTGGAGCAGCGGTATCGAGCATCTGATAGGCTTCGCCAGTACACAAGACGGAGCCGGTCAACTTTGAAGGTCGCAATCATCGGCGCTGGGCTGCAGGGCCTCTGCACGGCCTACTACCTCGCCGAGGCCGGGGTTGAGGTCACCGTGCTGGACCGCAACGACGGCCCGGCCCTGGAGGCGAGTTTCGGCAACGGCGGCTATCTGCAGGCCGAATGCCCGGAGACTTGGAACCAACCCGGCATCTTGGGCGCACTGCCAAAGTGGTGGTGGTCGAGCCTCGGCGGCAACCGGAAGGACGCGGCGAAGCTGCTGCGCACCGCCGAACTGCTCCGTCTGCTGCCGTGGGGCGTTCGCTTCCTGCGCGCCTCCAACGCCGAGACTTTTGTTCGAAACGTGGCGCTCAACCGTGAACTGGCCCAGTACACGCTGCAATGCATGGCTGCCCTGCGCCGGGAGGCGGGCATCGAGTACAGGCATCGGGCGTGCGGATGCCTGTTCATTTTCAGGAGTCAAAGCGCCCTAGAGGGTTTGGCGCCGCTCCTCGACCACTTGGGCAAAAACGAGGCCGAGTGGCGGCACCTCGACCGGGACGCGATGTTGCAATCCGAACCCTGCCTGCGTCCGATCGGCGACTCGCTCGAGGGCGGCATCTTGTTTCCCAACGACGAATCCGGCGATTCGTACCGCTTCTCGCAAGCGCTGGCGGAGATGGCCTCGCGCTCGGGCGTTCAGTTCGAATACGGGCAGCCCGTGTCCAGCATTGCAACGGACAATGGCCGGGTTTCAATCCGCGCCGGTGCTCAGGAACTGCACGCCGACGCACTGGTCATCGCCGCCGGCGCGCACTCCGGGCGCCTGGCGTCTTCCATCGGCATTCGGCTGCCCATCGCCCCTGCCAAGGGCTACTCCCTGACCATACCGCTCGGCGATTGGCCCAACCGCCCACGCCACGTCATCGCGGACACCGGGGTCCACGCCGGGATCAATGTGCTGGGCAACTCGCTGCGCATCGCCGGCACGGCGGACTTCTGCGGCTTTGATGCGCGCATCGACCCCGGCCGCATCGGCTACATGGTCAGGCTGGTGGAAGCCGTGCTGCCGGAATTCGCCCAAGTGATGGACCGCAACGCCATCCAGCCATTCGCCGGGCTGCGGCCGTTGTCCGCCGACGGCCTGCCCATCATCGGCGCAACCCGCGTCGCCAACGTTTACGCCAACACCGGCCACGGCGGCCTAGGCTGGACCCTCGCCGTCGGCTCCGCCAAAGCCCTAGCCGACCAGATCAGCGGCGCGACGCCGGCATTCGACCTCGCGCCCTTTTCTCCCTTGCGGTTTTGAATAGGATTGCTGGCGTGGGCTTGTACGTTAGCCTCACTGGAATCCCTCTTCCTTGCCGAAAGTGCCCAATCTCACCTAAAATTCTGCCAACGGGAGCGGGGAAGGGTCGTTGAACAGCGGAACAACATGAGGATTGAGCCGGAAATCGGTGGGGTAACGCTCGTTCTGGTAGGCCACTTTAATCCGGCGATACTCACCCCGGCTTGGTTTTCCCTACAGGGGCTGCTGCCCAAAGACGCGGCGGACAACGCCGAGCTGCTGATAGGACATTCCGAAATCACGTCATTCAGGTCAGACTGGCTGGCCTTGCAGGCAACATCGGACCGCTTGTCGGTCGATTCGACCCAAGCGCCCTATGTTCGGCTTCGCGACCTCATGGTGCGTCTATTTCGAGAACACTTGCCACACACGCCGATACGTGCTTTCGGAATAAACCGAAATGTTCATTTCAACGTGAAAACAAGGAACCAAAGAGATCGAATCGGCCAAGCTCTGGCACCCACGGCAGCTTGGGGAGATTGGGAGCGGGAATTGGATCTAAGCGGTGAACTCGGCGGCCTGAAGTCCCTTACCATGATTGGGAAAAAACCTCCCAACCGATCAGAAATGGATGAAATTGCCACCACTGTCGAACCATCGAATCGGGTTGGTGATGGTTCAACGGGTGTCTACGTCGGGGTTAATGACCACTACACCAACGCTGAAGGACCGGATTCCAGCAGCCAGCTGATTAAACTACTGGAAGTGTGCTTTGACGAATCCATCCGGCGCAGCAACGCTATTGTCGATCACATCATGTCATTGGGGGAGAAGTGACTTGACTGCATATTCAGGAATTTTCGCCGACTCCGACAATGGGGCTGGCAGTTCCACTCGGACGGCAGCAAATGCGATATCGGCCAGAACGCTTGAGGTATTGGAGACTTGGGAGGAGAAGTCCATATCCGATCAATTGCATCGGACGCATTATGGCCCTGTTACCTCCTCGACCAAAGCGGAGGAGACTGGCGCTAGGCCCAGCTTAGATCCCTTTGCCAACGAGCCATCGAATGCCACCAAATTGGAGTTGCCGCCGAGACTGGAAGGAGCCGTGCGCCAATCCAGCCCCCACTTAAATCCCTTGCAGGAGTGGGAGGGCTATGTACTCGAAGTCGGAGCCAATAGCTTTACAGTGCGGCTGCTGGACCTGACCGCAGGCTCCTCTATTGAAGAGGAGGAAGCCGAAGTTCCCATTGAGGAAATATCAGAGCAGGAGCGCCGGAGAATCCAGCCAGGTGCGATCTTTCGTTGGGTGATCGGCTACGAGCGTTCTCCTGCAGGGGTGCGCAAGCGGGTTTCAGTGATTGTGTTTCGCGACCTTCCGGCGGTAACAGAAAGGGATTTGCAGGAAGGTCGAGAGTGGGCATCGGAAACGCGGCACTTGCTCGGCCTTTGAATTCGGACACTCCTCCAGCTACAGACGAACTGGAGGTGACGTTGATCGGCCCAGGATACGGGGAGAGCATCGTCCTCCATCTTGGCGGCGGCATCTGGGTCGTTGTGGACTCCTGCGCAGCTTCCGACGGTGCGCCAAGGCCCTTGGAGTATCTGACCAGCATCGGCATCGATCCTAGCACCGCTGTGAAGCTCATCATGGCCACCCATTGGCATGACGACCACATTCGGGGCATAGGGCGTCTGGTTGAAGTTTGTGAAGCGGCGCAGTTCTGTTGCGCTGGCGCGTTGCTGCAAAAGGAATTTCTCGCCATCGTGGGTGGATTGGAAAACCGTCCGCAACCCGGCATCGGCCATGGTGCGCGAGAGATTCACAGCGTAGTCTCCTGTCTCAGCAAGCGGCGTTCAGTCCCAGTGTTCGCACAGCCTAGCCGCCGCATCTTCATGGAAGGCACGAGTGAGATTTGGTCGTTGTCCCCCAGTGATGCTGCCTTCGCCAAGTTCCTCGCCAACGTCGGTCAACTGGTGCCCGCAGTGGGCAAAACGCGGGCAAGAATATCTCCGTTGAGGCCAAACGACGCAGCCATTGTGTCTTGGGTTTCCGTTGACGACGCTGCCATGCTTCTTGGTTCGGATCTGGAGCGATCTGGTTGGATCGAAATCCTCCAGTCCACAACTCGGCCTTCCGGAAAGGCTGCAGTGTTCAAAATTCCGCATCATGGGTCAGCAAATGCACACGAACCCAAGGTGTGGCAGGAGATGCTACAAACCGACGCAACCGCTGCATTAACTCCTTGGCGAAGAGGTGGCCACTCGCTTCCTACAGTTGAAGACGTAAAGCGCATTCTCTCACTCTCCCGCAATGCCTATACAACCGCTACTGGCCAAAGGGCCAAAAAGCAGGTGCGCTCCCGCAATCACGCAGTGCAACGAACACTCAGGGAAAGCGGCGTGACCATCCGGCAGGCACCCATTTCGACTGGAAGAGTGCGTCTGAGACGTAAACTGAACCAAAGCGCCTCATGGCAGGTCGATTTAGCGGGATCCGCCAGTCATCTGAACAAGATGGTCAATCGAGTAGCGTGACAGCCTCTGCTCACGCTCACGCTCACGCCAAAGGCGGTCGGACACTACCGTCATCCGCTCCACACCATTGTCACGAAACCTTTGGATTCCAAGACAGCCTGAGCAGGGTTGCAGTCGGTGCAGCCCGGGCGCGAGTGGGCGATGGGCAGCGATTCTACGAGGATGAAGACCGCTGCCCCTTGGCGACAGGCTCGGGGAGGAGTGGACCGTCACCGATCACGGCGGAAATGCGCCTGGTCAGCTGAATCTGCAAGTCCTCCGGCGATTTCCAGACAATATGGTTGTATTGTCGGGTGTCAAAGTGAAGGTCGTCCACTTTGTCGTTGCGGCACGTGAGAATCGCAGGGATGCCGAGTCCATGCGCAAAACCAACTTCGTAATAGACGCCACCTCGCGCCCCCGTTTTCCCGTGCGTGAAATCGGCAACAAGAAATCTGGACCTCCTGATCTCCGCAACAATCTGGTCGTCTATTCGCCCTACGTGCTCCTGTTCGTCTATGACGACGGGCTCATATCCGGCTAACCGTATCGCCGCCTTGATGCCATCGTCCCTCGCCGCCTGCATAGACGGGTCGAACCACATTGCCACAAATGCTCTCGTTGACGCCGAGGCGTTTTGCTTTTGCTCCAAAGCCTCCAGGCGTGCATAGCCTCCAACTGTAAGCCTGCATTCCTGATCCGCATCGTTGACGCCATAGCGCTCAATGAGGCCCGCGTGGCTTAAGTGATCCATGAGATATTCGAAGTCCTTGGAACCGATGCAGCCGGAGTGTCCGAGCAGCTCGTAGTATGTTGTTTGCCAAGGGTTCAGGGGCGTTTCGAAGAATCCCGCTCCTTCGATCTCAATCCGAAACGGAATCCGGGATCCCAAAATTTGCGATCGGCCGGAAAGGCACTTTAGTAGTGCATCTGCACGCTCAAGGGCGCTTGAACTCCCCCAACGCGTTGCTTCGTCGATGGTGACCGATGAAACTTCCGGGCAGCTAGCCCCAAGCGCCCGTTGCTCCACGAGCCATGTTGTCAGCCGCGCTTTCAGGAGCGGGTCAAGACCGCTCAGCCGAGGCTCGGCAGAACTGGAAATGAAGTACCTGCCACCGGCGCGAGGGGAATCAATCAGCCGCCCGTCCCTGTCGCTGTGGAAATCGGTGGCCGGAGTCCGCCAAATTGCGCACTCACTCGTCTCTGTCATTCGCTTTTCCTTTCGGTCGGACTAGGCCCTACCCACCTTCCTGTACATGGGCCGCAAGCCCATTGCTCGACTGCCGATTATCCTGCTTTCTTCGGGTGAGCGGCCAGTACCATAGCGTCAGAAGGAAGAGGGTCCGGCACACGAAGGCCAGTTTGGGAGTGAGGGCCGCAGGGACTGGCTTCTGGCCATCTTCAATGGGCTGTTCGTTGTGTGACGCGCAGCCAATTCAAGTCAACGGAGGACGCCGTGGCATTGAACGCCGAGACAATCCCCCTGCCGGCATCACAGCGTGATCTCCGCGTCGGGCCTGCCTGCGGCAAGGGCGTTCATCCACGCAAGGCAAAGATCGCGGGACCGGTAATGGCCATGGGTCGCCACTTCCTCCCGCTCAACGATTGGGAATGTCGAGTAGATGTATCCAATGTCGTCTCGATCTGTGACGCTGTAGAGGTGGAAGAAGACGGCATCGAGCTTGGCCTTGAGATATAGGCGGCGGTCCTCGTCCCACGGAAAAGGCAGCCAGTCAGGGTCTTGGTGCTGTTCAAGGGACGCGACCATCGGCTGTGCGGGTCGGTGCTGATTCTCGGGGTTGACGACGATGCTCGCGGCACGGTGGTCGTAGGCCTGCGCCATTTTGCCTTCGTACAAGGGCAGCCACTCGCCCTCGGCGCTGTCGAAGCGGTTGCCACCAACCGGCCAAGCGCCCTCCTGCTCCTCAAGTTCTTGCCGGGTGCGGAATTTGCCGGAGTCGTTAGTCATGTGAAACATCGTCACGTACTTGAGCGGCCATGTCTTGACCTCTTGTCCGGACGAACGGTTCACCAATACCGGGAGCCGCTCGTAAACGGCAGTGGTCAACTCCGCATCGCGCCGGGTGCGGAATATGGGAGCGGTGCCGGTGTTCGGGTTGACACGGGCAAAGTCTTGGGCAGATAGCGGGAAGCGCCTAACGCGGTCTTCGAGTTCATCCATGGTGTGCAAATAGAAGGCGCAGCTTGTCGGCACGGGTGTCGAATTCCGGCCAGCAACAAATACACAGAATTTGAAGGACGCGTGAACGGCAGGAAAGAAGACCTTCTTGTTCTCGAAGTCATACAACGCCCGCAAACGCCCCTCCGTGGCCACCGACCGAAAAAAAAAGCGCGGCGGTTTTGTCCGATGCAATCCCGGAGGGCGTCAGCAAGCCAATGACACCATCCGGCTTGACGAGCGACATGGCCCGCTCCACAAACAATGAGTAGAAGTTGATGTCGCCCCGTGCCAGCAGCGGATAGTCGCCACACTCTCGAGCCATGCGCACCCCTGTCAGTGCCCGTTCACTGGCTTGAGCGAACTCCCCAGCCAATGGATCCCCCGCTTCCTCCAATGCACGGACCATCCGTTTGCGATCCGAAGCCCGTTGGGCCATGGCGATTTCTGGGCGCCGGGCGGCGAACCACTCCACTTGCTGCAGCTTCATGCGGTCCCAAGGGGGAT
>CAZRBP010000155.1:0-6157 GCA_964598305.1 uncultured Pseudomonadales bacterium
TTGAGGTCCATCATTTCGCTCATCCAGGGGAAGGGGTTCTTGACGCCGGTGAAGGGTTCTCCTAAGCCGATCTGCGCTAAGCGCCGGTTGGCGATGAACTGCAGGTACTCCTCCATCATGGTGGCGTTCATGCCCAGCACCCCTCGGGGCATGGTGTCCCGGGCGTACTCGATTTCCAGTTGGGTGCCCTCCAGAATCATGTCGCGGGTCAAATCCTGCATGGACTGATCCCACAGGTGCACGTTCTCCAGCTTGATCTGGTTGATGACGTCGATGCCGAAATTGACGTGCATGGACTCATCGCGAAGGATGTACTGGAACTGCTCGGCGGTGGCGGTCATCTTGTTGCGGCGCCCCATGGAGAGAATCTGGGTGAAGCCGCAATAGAAGAAGATGCCTTCCAACACGCAATAGTAGGCGATGAGGTTCTTCAGCAGCGCCTGGTCGGTCTCCGGGGTGCCGGTGGCAAAGGCTGGGTCGGCGATCTCCCGGGTGTATTTCAAGGCCCACTCGGCTTTGCGGGCGACCGACGGCACCTCGTGGTACATGTTGAATATCTCGCCCTCGTCCATGCCCAAGGACTCGATGCAGTATTGATAGGCGTGGGTGTGAATCGCCTCCTCGAAGGCTTGGCGCAGCAAGTACTGGCGGCACTCGGGGTTGGTGATCAACCGATAGATGGCCAGCACCAGGTTGTTGGCCACCAAGGAATCGGCGGTGGAAAAGAAGCCCAAGCTGCGCTTGACGATGATGCGCTCATCCTCGCTTAAGCCCTCCGGGTTCTTCCACAGCGCGATGTCCGCCGTCATGTTGATTTCCTGGGGCATCCAGTGGTTGGCGCAGCCGTTGAGGTACTTTTGCCAAGCCCAGTCGTACTTGAAGGGCACGAGCTGATTGAGGTCCGCCCGGCAGTTGATCATGGCCTTCTGATCCACGGTGACCCGCTCGTAGCTTTCCCTGGCGGTTTCGGTGGTCCGGTCGGCGTCCAGACGCCGGTGCGCGTCGAGATCCGCCACGACCGCCGAGACGGCAGTGGTGCCCTCCGTGGAAGCGGAATCGCCTTGGGCGGCTGGCTCGGCTGCGGAACCATCCTCGGCTGCCGACGGCTTGGGTTGAGCCGGCGGCGCATCGGGCACCGGCGCTACCGCTGCCGGATCCGGCGGCGCCTCGCGCGCTTCAACCGGGGCCGGCTTGGCCTGGGCCGCCGGTTGCGCGTCCGACACTGGCGCGGACTGATCAAGCCCTTCTTCGTACTCGTCCCAACTGAGCATGTGCTATCTCCTTGTGTCGCGCGATGCGCCCGCCACGGCGGCGGTTACTGGCAGGCCTCGCAATCCGGGTCGTCAATCGAGCAGGCCGCCCCCCCTTCCACCCCAGTGGTCGGTGCGGTGGTCGGTGCGACCGCGTTCATCGTGCCTTGGGCCAGGGTGGATTTCTCGGTGCCCGTGGCACTCAGGGTGCGCAGGTAGTAGGTGGTCTTCAGCCCCCGCAGCCACGCCATGCGATAGGTCACGTCCAGCTTCTTGCCGGAGGCCTCGGCGATGTAGAGGTTCAGGGACTGGGATTGATCGATCCACTTCTGGCGGCGGCTGGCGGCATCGACCAGCCAGCGCGGCTCCACTTCAAAGGCGGTGGCATACAGGGCCTTCAAATCCTCGGGAATGCGGTCCATCGCCCGCAGCGAGCCATCGTAGTACTTTAGATCAGCGACCATCACATTGTCCCAGAGGCCGAGCCGCTTGAGGTCACGCACCATGTAGGGGTTGACCACCGTGAACTCGCCGGAGAGATTCGACTTCACGTGCAGGTTCTGGTAGGTCGGCTCGATGGATTGGGAGACGCCGGTGATGTTGGCGATGGTGGCCGTGGGTGCGATGGCCAGCACGTTGGAGTTGCGCATGCCGTTGATCTGCACTTGGCCGCGCAGGGCATCCCAATCCATGGTGGTGCTGAAGTCGGCATCCAGATAGGCCTTGCCCCGCTCCTTGCGCAGCAGCTTCAGGGAATCGATGGGCAGGATGCCCCGGCTCCACAGGGAGCCCGAAAAGCTGGCGTAGGCGCCCCGCTTGCCAGCCAGCTTCGAGGAGGCCTCGATGGCGAAGTAGCTGACCGCCTCCATGGACCGGTCGGCGAATTCGACCGCCGCATCGGAGCCGTAGGGTAGGCGCAGTTTGTAGAGCGCATCCTGAAAGCCCATGACGCCCAGCCCAACCGGCCGATGGCGCATGTTCGAGGTGCGGGCCTGGTCCACTGAGTAGTAGTTGATATCGATGACGTTGTCGAGCATGCGCACTGCGGTGCGGACGGTCTTCTTGAGCTTCTTCAAATCGAGCTCGCCGTCGATGACGTGCTGCGCCAGATTGACGCTGCCGAGGTTGCAAACGGCGATTTCCTCGGCGCCGGTGTTCAGCGTGATCTCCGTGCAGAGGTTCGAGGAATGCACCACGCCCACATGCTGCTGGGGTGAGCGCAGGTTGCAACTGTCCTTGAACGTCATCCACGGGTGGCCGGTCTCGAACAGCATGGAGAGCATCTTGCGCCACAGGTCGCGGGCCTTGAGGGTCTTGAACAGGGTCAGCTCGCCGGTGCGGGTCTGCTCCTCGTAGGCCTCGTAGCGCATCTCGAAGGCCTTGCCGTAGAGGTCGTGCAAGTCGGGGACTTCGTTGGGCGAAAACAACGTCCAGGCGCCGTCGTCGGTCACCCGCTTCATGAACAGGTCCGGAATCCAGTTGGCGGTGTTCATGTCGTGGGTGCGGCGCCGGTCGTCACCGGTGTTCTTGCGCAGCTCCAGAAACTCCTCGATGTCCAGATGCCAGGTTTCGAGGTAGGAGCAGACCGCGCCCTTGCGCTTGCCGCCCTGGTTGACCGCCACGGCGGTGTCGTTGACCACCTTGAGGAAGGGCACCACGCCTTGGGACTTGCCGTTGGTGCCCTTGATGTAGGAGCCGAGCGCCCGCACCGGCGTCCAGTCGTTGCCGAGGCCACCGGCCCACTTGGAGAGCAGGGCGTTGTCGCGAATGGCGCTGTAGATGCCGTCGAGGTCATCCGGCACGCTGGTCAGGAAGCAGGACGAGAGCTGCGAGCGCAGGGTGCCGGAATTGAACAGGGTGGGCGTGGAACTCATGTAGTCGAAGCTCGACAACAGGTTGTAGAACTCGGCCGCCCGCTTGTTCCGGTCGCTCTCCTGCACCGCCAGCCCCATGGCCACCCGCATGAAGAAGGCCTGGGGCAACTCGAAGTGCACGTCGCCGCTGTGCAGGAAGTAGCGGTCGTAGAGGGTCTGCAGGCCGAGATAGGTGAACTGCAGGTCCCGCTCCGGCTGCAGGGCCGCACCCAAGGCATCGAGGTCGAAGCCGAGCAGTTCAGGCGCCAGCAGCTCCAGTTCGACCCCGCGCTCGATGAAGCGCCGGAAGGCGCGCGGGTAGGCCTCGGCCATTTGCGACTGGGTGGCCGAGTAGTCGCCGGTTCCGGCGCCTTGTGCCTGAACCTCAAGAAAGCCCAAGGCCTCGGCGCGCAACTGGTCGAGCAGCAGCCGGGCGGTGACATAGGAGTAGTTGGGCTCCTCCTCAACCAGGGTGCGCGCGGTCATCACCAATGCGGTGGCCACGCCATCGGCGCTGATGCCGTCATAGAGGTTGGGCAGGCTGTCCTCGATGATGCGGTTGGCGTCCACGTCGTCCAGGCCGGCGCAGGCCTCGGTGGACAAGGTGCGAATGCGGCCGATGTCCAACGGCGCCCGGTGGCCGTCCGGCCAGACCACCTCGATGTCGCGCCGCTGCCCGTCCCCGCTTGCGCCTTGGCGCTCGCTGCGCTGCTGCGCCCGCGCCTCGCGGTAGATGATGTAGGAGCGCGCCACCTGATGCTCCCCGGAGCGCATCAACGCCAGTTCAACCTGATCCTGAATGTCCTCGATGTGCAGCGTCGCCCCGGAGGGGAAACGGCGCTGGAATATGCCGCTGACCTGGGTCGTCAACGTGGCCACCAGTTCGCGGATGCGCGGCGATGCGGCGCCGCTGCCGCCTTCGACGGCGAGGAACGCCTTGGTCATGGCGATGGCGATCTTGTCGTCGTTGTAGGACACGACCTCGCCGGTGCGCTTGATGACCTTGAGCAGGCCCGGAGCGGTGGCGGCAACGCTCGGCGGCGGTTGAACAAGCGGGTCCCGGGTGGATTCGGTGATTCTGTTTTCCATGGCGTTGGATTTCTCGCTCTTTAACTTAGATTTGACGGGCGGTTGGCGGCGATGGGCGGACTGGAGCGGTTGGGCAGTGGGAGGAACCGGGATCGGCCCGCAGGCCGGTTGCAATGGACCGATGCAGGCGAAGCGGCGTTGCGTTACGCTGCCCGCCGACGCTATGAAGCTGAATCAGCACTAAAATCGGACCTGCGGCATGGACCCCTCGACACCCTTGCAGCGGCTCGTTTCCGCGCCGAAATTCCCGCTGAACTGGCCGAATGGCGTACCCAGTGGCAATTCCGACAACCCCAACATATTGGGTTTAGATCGGCACCGGACACACCATATGGCGGTTGCGGAGAGAATGCAACCAAATTTCGACACCAACACAGGGTGGTTTCATGAGCTTGATTCTGGCCATTGACCAAGGCACCTCGAGTTCGCGCGGCATCGTCTTCGACATGGCCGATGGCCGCATCGCCGGCGTTGACCAGCAGGCCTTCGACATGGTTTTTCCGCACGACGGGTGGGTCGAGCAGGATCCCGAGGCGCTGTGGCGGACCACCATCGAGGCCACCCGCGCCGCCATCGCCGCGGCTGGCGTGCCAGCGCATCAAATCAGCGCCATCGGCATCACCAACCAGCGGGAGACCACCTTGGTCTGGGACCGCAACAGCGGCGAGTGCGTCCACAACGCCATCGTCTGGCAGGACCGGCGCACCGCTGAACGCTGCAGGCAAATGGATGCCGACGGCTTGGCGGACAGCGTCCGCGCCAAGACCGGCCTAGTGCTCGACCCCTACTTTTCCGGCACCAAGCTCGCTTGGCTGCTCGACCAGGTGCCGGGCCTGCGTCGCCGGGCGGCAGCGGGCGAACTGTGCTTTGGCACGGTGGACAGCTTCCTGCTGTGGCGGCTGACCGGCGGCCGCGTCCACCTGACCGACGCCACCAATGCGTCAAGAACCCAACTGTTCGACATCAACCGGCAGCAGTGGGATCAGGAGTTGCTGGACTACTTCGATATTCCCGCCGCCCTGCTGCCCGAAGTCTGCGACAACGCCCATGACTTCGGCGTGGCCGACGACGAGTGGTTCGGCGCCCCAATTCCGATCACTGGCATGGCGGGCGACCAACAGGCGGCGCTGATCGGCCAGGGCTGCTTTGCCGAGGGCGCCTGCAAGAGCACCTACGGCACGGGCTGTTTCGTCATGACCAACACCGGCGCCGAGCCGCGGCCAAGCGGCAATGGCCTGCTGACCACCCTCGCCTACCGCCTGCAAGGCCAAGCGACCTACGCTTTGGAAGGCAGCATCTTCGTGGCTGGGGTGGCGGTGAAATGGCTGCGCGACCAGCTCGGGCTCATCGATGACGCCGCGCAGACCGAACACCTGGCGCGGTCGGTGAACGGCGATGCCCAAGGCGCCTACTTCGTGCCGGCCTTCACCGGCCTCGGCGCACCGCACTGGAGCCCGGACGCCCGCGGCACCCTCACCGGCCTGACGTCGGACACCGAAGCGGCTCACATCGTCACCGCCGCCCTACAGAGCGTCGGCTTCCAGACCGCCGAACTGCTCGACGCCATGGCGGCCGACGGCGCGGCGGTGACCCGGCTCGGCGTTGACGGCGGCATGGTGGCCAACGACTGGCTTTGCCAGTTCTTGGCCGACGTGCTCGACCGCCCGGTGAATCGCCCCAAGATCATCGAAACCACCGCGCTCGGCGCCGCAACCTTAGCCGCCGCCGGCCCCGGCGGCGACCTCCGCGACGTCCACCAAGCCTTGGGTGAAGGCCAGACCTTCACCCCGGAACTGCCGCAAGCCAAGCGCGCTGCGTTGCTCGAAGGCTGGCGCCGAGCCGTCCGCCAGACCCTGGCAGGCACCTAGGAGCCTGCCCTTCAAGACAGCAGAGCCCCTCCGTCCACATCTACCGTGGTGCCGGTCACGAAGTCGTTTTCGATCACGAACAGGATGCCGGCGGCGA
>CAZRBP010000155.1:6257-7958 GCA_964598305.1 uncultured Pseudomonadales bacterium
ACCGTGGTGCCGGTCACGAAGTCGTTTTCGATCACGAACAGGATGCCGGCGGCGACTTCATCGGCGGTGCCGATGCGGGGAATCAAGTGCGTGGCGGTGGCTTGGGCGAACATCTCCTGCCGGGCGTCGCCATGCACCGGAAACAGGGGGGTGTCGATCAAACCCGGCGAGACGACGTTGATGCGGCGGGGCGCCAGTTCCGGGGCCACTGCACGGACGAAGCCCTCCACCGCGTTGCCCACCGTGGACAGGGCCAGCGCACCCGGCCCCGGGTTACGGGCCGGATAACCGCTCACCAGCACGACGGCGGCGTCATCACTCAGGTGCTCGGCACCCAAGCGAACCGTGTTGGTGTAGCCCCACAGCTTGCGGAACGAGCCCTGAAAGGCGTCCAGGTCCATTTGCAGGAAGGGGCCGGAAGCCCGTGCGCCGCCGGTGGCGGCGTTGACCAGCACGTCGATGGGCGCGTGGCGGGCGAAGGTCTCCGCCAAGGCCTCCCGGTCAAGCACGTCAACGCTCTCCGTGGCCACGCCGGCCGGCAGGTCACTCGCCGCCCGCTCCGGATTGCGGCTGAGCGCCACCACTTGGGCGCCGCCGTCCGCCAAGCGGCGCACCGCCGCCAAGCCAATGCCCGAGGCGCCGCCAAAAACCAGCGCCTTCCTGCCTTTCAATTCCATCATTCCGCCTCGTTAGCTGAATTGAGCTCCAATCAGCGCCGTCGCCAGAGGATCAATCGGCTTCCTCCACATGGGGCGTCTCCCCCGCCTCGACGATCACGTCGCACACTTCGGCCAGCATCTGCTCAAGTCGCGCCGCATTCGGCCCGCGCATCACCAAGGACGCGCCATAACGGTTGTCGCGGAAAAACGGGTAGCTGCCGAGATCAACATCCGGGTAGCGTGCCTGAATCTTCCCCAGTCCAGCGGCAATCTCGCTTTCGCCGAGGTAGGCCATTACAGTGCGCGATTGGATGACCGGCCCGCGATCGAGCTTCCCTTCCAACGTGGACAGCATGGCCCGCATGACCGCCGGGATGCCGGCCATGACGATCACGTTGTCCACCCGAAATCCCGGCGGGCCACCGGTGGCGTTGTCCACCAGCACCGCCCCTTCCGGCACCCGCGCCATGAGCATGCGCGATTCCATCACGTCCTCTGGAGCCGGCCGCCGCCGGATGAGGGCGGCGATCTCCGGATGGGTCTTCAAAGGCACGCCAAACGCCTTGGCGATGCACTCGGCGGTGATGTCGTCGTGGGTGGGGCCGATGCCGCCGGTGGTGAACACGTAGTTGAAGCGCCGCCGCGACTCGTTCACCGCCGTGACGATCTCCGCCTCGATATCCGGTATGACCCGCGCCTCGCGCAGTTGAATGCCCCAACCGCCCAGGGTCACCGCCAAGTGGTTCAGGTTGGTGTCCGGGGTGCGCCCGGAAAGGATTTCATTGCCGATGATCAGGGCGCAAGCGGTTACGGCGTCGGAGAGCTGCATGGCGGTCAATCTGCCTCGATCGGTGAACACGGCTTGCCCCGCATGAAGCGGCGCAATGTCTGGAATGCTACCACCGCACACGCCAAGTAGATAAGCGGGATGGACGGCGTCTCGCCCAGCCGTCGGTTGCGCGCGGGGCAAGTCCACCCATTGCGCCCCTCACTTTCCTCGAAACACAGCCCGGCGCTTCTCCGCAAACGCCCGCCGCCCCTC
>CAZRBP010000156.1:0-7858 GCA_964598305.1 uncultured Pseudomonadales bacterium
TGCGGCAACGACGTGAGCGTTCGGGACTGGCAGCGGGCTGCCATGACCATGCAAATCGGCAAGTCGTTCGACACCCACGGCCCGATGGGGCCTTGGTTGGTGACGCCCGACGAAGTGGGCGATCCGCACGATCTCGACATTCGCTGCACGGTCAACGGCGAAGAGCGGCAGAACTCCAACACCCGCCACCTGATCTTCGATTGCTACGACGGCATCGCCCATCTGTCGAAGGCGTTCACCCTGGAGGTAGGCGACGTGCTGTTCATGGGCACGCCGGCCGGCGTCGGCCTGGCGATGAAGCCGCCGAGCTTTATGAAGGCGGGCGATGTGGTCCGGGTGGAAATCGAGAAACTCGGCCATCTTGAGAATCGCGTGGTGGCCGAAAACGCGGAGTGCGTCATTGGCTGACGGAAGTGCCATGCGGCTTGTCCGGGTTGGCGACGGCCCATGGCGCATGGTCTTTCAGCGCCGCTACGCGGCGTCCCCAGAGCGCGTCTGGAAGGCAATCACAGACCCCGACGGCGGTTTTTGGCGATCTGGTGGGATGCACATCGATCCCCGAGTCGGCGGCGAAGTTGCCATTGACTTCGGCAACTGCGATGGCGAGGACGGCTGGGCCGTTGCCCAGGTCACCGCTTTCGAACCACCTTGCCAATTCGCCTATCGCGCCAGCCTCGGCGTTCCCGAAACTCGCTGGTCGCTGCAGCCCCATGGCGACCACACCTTGTTGACCTTTCGGCCCGCCGAACAACCGCTGCTGGTCATCGTCACCGGCTGGCACGCCACCTTGGACAACTTGGCGCGAGCGCTCAGCGGCCGACCGCGCCTTTCCGATGCGGAGTTCGCAGCGCGGGAGGCGGAAGTGGCGGGGCGTTATCGTAGCTTGCCGGGCGTAGTTTGATCGGATGGGTTGTGATTTCTCGCCGCCTTCCGGTTGAGAGCGATTGATTGGGTTGTTAAGGAATGCGTGCCAAAGGCCAGTCCGGAAAGCTCGCGTTCCAGGTTTGGATATTGAAAACCCCGCAGTCTTGGGCAATTGCTCGATGCCAAGACGGAGGCCAGCCAGTTGTTGGAAGCATCCGCTTCAGATCATCCGAACGGGTCGTGAGCTCTGCCTTGCCCTCAAACTGTCCAAACGCACCCGACCACTTCAAATTGCCTGCCGATAGCGCCGCGGGGCAGCGTGATCTGCAATTCGCCCTCGCGCAATGTTGCCACTTTCACTCACTCTGGGGATTAATGGCGCGTTCAATTTCAAGGCCGTAAATCTCGTCGAACGCATCGGCGATGGCGTTGGGGCTGACCTCCAAGTAGCTGCGTACAGTATTGCAGGTGAGTGCCTTATTTTCATCCCGGTACAGTGCGTGATAGGCAATCTAATCTTCATTTGTGGCCCGCAAATCCAACTGCTTGAGGATGGCGTAGTCATGGGTGGCTAGGAACACCTGCACACCCATCCGCTGTAGCTCCAGAAGAATTTGAACCACTGGACCAAACAGCTTGGGGTTCAAGTTGGTTTCCGGCTCATCCCAGAACAGGACCGACCCTTCCAGCAAGGTGCCGTTTTGGAGAAGCAGCCATAGCAGGCCGAGCTTGCGCAGCCCCTCAGCCACCAAGGTGAACTCCAGCTTGCCCTGACGGCTGTTGAGAAAGAACTCCTCGTTGCTGAAACTGACCTTGCCCGGCAGAACCTTGGCAAGCAGGTTTAGGATGCGCCGGCGCCTGTCTCCGATTGGGCCGCGCTGCAAGGGAAGATATGCTCGATCAAGCACGTCGGCGTACACTTCCTCGAAATGAACGCTGCGCTCGGCGTAGAGTGAGCGAAATCCAGGTGCGTTGGCCAGCATCTCCTTGACCGGAATGTAAACTGACTTCGATGGGCGGTCCTGCCAGCGCCGTGGTGTCACCCGGGCCTGTTCAGTGGATGTGACACGCGTCGAGAAGGACGCTCGGATGCTGCTTTCGCCTCGCCAGATCTGAATAACGGCCTGAGCCCGACCGCGCCGCCGCTTCACCAAGCGGCCGATGCGGCCTTGTGACGGGAGAAACACAGCCACCAACTTATCGCCAAACCGAACTTGCGGATGAGCGGCTTCGCAGCCTGCGTAGGCCACTTTCATGATGTGCGTTTTGCCCGTGCCATTGGCTCCTACGAAGACGTTGATGCCAGCGGATGGGCGCAAGTCCAAGCTGTCGAAGGCGGTGAAGCGCGTCAACTTGATCCGGGTGATGGGTCGAACGTCGTTGGGCATGGGTTTGGCGCTTGGGAGAGGCAGCAGTTTAGTGGAAATTTACTTTAAGGAGGGGCTCGGCGAGTTTTTGTTGCCGAATATCTCCTCTAGGGACCTGTATCCATCACGCGTCCATTGATACACGGTGGGTTCACCATCTCCGCTCCTCTGTTTCCATTTCATGGGTCGGGGGACATGGAACGTGTTCGGCTTGCAAAGTCCGATTTCCAATTGGCCTTTCTTTTGGTGCTTTAGTGAATCCCAGCTGATTTCCGGCATTCCGCCGGGATCGTTGAGAATCAGCCACCGTTCAGCGCCTTCCCAATATCCCGTCACCAATACGGCATGAGCGCCGTAGTCTTCCGCGTTCCAACCAAGCATAACGGGCAAACCCACGTCTATGCTGCCCACGATGGTCTTCGACAAGGTGCTGTCATACGACTTCACTCTTTTGAATTCGAATCGAGTGGCCTTTTCTTCCGCATCCATTAGCCGATTCAGCGTCTGTGTCACGGTCTTGACCCATTCGCCCTGGTAGAACCACTTAGACAATGTATGTCGATCATCATCTGGATTGTTGGGATGGTGAATCACCAGAGGATCACCGGAAACTTTTTTGTGTTTCGTTGTCTAGCCGCTTTGCCGAATTGAAGGGCGTACTCAGGAAACAAGGTGGACAACATCATGGCGCCCGTGTAGTAAGCACATAAACTATCGAACGTGCCT
Source organism: uncultured Pseudomonadales bacterium (assembly GCA_964598305.1). Lineage (GTDB taxonomy): Bacteria > Pseudomonadota > Gammaproteobacteria > Pseudomonadales > Azotimanducaceae > Azophilus. The sequence continues at coordinate 2,958 of CAZRBP010000156.1, forward strand.
TGGCTATACCAAGGCACGTTGAGAAGCTCCACATGGTCTAGTTTTTCCCTCCGGTTGCTCATCAAATCTCTCCGAAATCAACTGTGGGACTATTGCAGGAAGCCGTGCTGATCCTCTGCGCTATCCATGCGCTATCGGCTAAGAACGCGAAGAAGGTGCTCACCTTCCCAGCAGCGGTTAGGGGCTGCCCTCCGGTCCCCAGTGGGAGCCGAGCAGTTGCTCGAAGGGTGCCTTGTGGGACCCCGAGGCTTCGTTGAACAGGTCGCCGTCGGTGAAGTGTTCCAGGGTGAAGCCGTGGGGGCCTTTCCAGTAGTCGAAGACTTGGCTGCCGAGCAGGTGCTTGCCGACCCCCCAGCGGTGTTCGTAGCCGCCCTTGCGCAGGGTGTCGTGGCCGAGCATCAGGGTGTCCCAGTCCGCCACTTCGAAGGCGGCGTGGTTGAAGTCCGGCGTGCCCGAACCCACTAGGAACAGGGTGTGGTGGTCCACGTAGCGTTCGCCCCGGTTGCAGCGCATGAAGGCGCCGACCACCTGGTCTTCGGAGCCCATGTACACCTCGTCGCTGGTGATGAGGCCGATTCGCTCCTTGTACCAAGCCTCGGAAGTTCGGAAATCCGTGACGTTGATGACGCAATGCCCGAGCCGCTTGACGCACTGTGATGGCGCTTCGAACGCCACCCGCTCGCCGAGGCGCAGCCGCCGGTCGCCGAAGTTCAACGGCTGGCGCTTGGGCAGGCTCAAGGGAGCGGGCTTCTCGATGCCGCAAACCACGTCGACGGGCACCCCGTCGGGGTCTCGAAGCCGGGCCATGCGCCCGCCGCCCGGGGCATCGATGTCTTCGATTGCGACGCCATCAATAGCGGCGATGCGCTCAAGATCCGCTTCGCTCAAAGCCTCGAAGCCGAGGCCGCGGAAGGCGGCTTCGCCCTCTTCAGCGCTGTAGATGTAGGGGTTGGCGTCGGTGCCCCTCGCGAACAGCCGCCCCCCGTCGAGGTAGGTGACCATGCCGAAGTCGTCCAAAAACCGCTGCTCCCGTTCCAAGTCGGGGACACGGAAACGGACGTAGAGGATGTCGGCGATGCCGACCATGGGTCTGCTCCTTGCGATGTGCACATTGAGGATGGCCAGTAAGCCTACCACTTTCAATCCTGCCAACGGGGGACATGGGGCAACGAGGCGACGGGCCGTTGGGGGTATGGTTTTGCGCGCTGGCGCACTAGCATGGGCGCGTTGCAGACTGTTGGGGATTGGGCATATGGCGGAATCCGGGGACGCCGGCCACGGCTATGTGATTGGCCAAGACAACATATCGGGCCGAATTCACCGTTACGGCTTTGACATCCATAATCCCGTCTTTGTGATTTCAGCGGGCAGCATCGTGGTTTTCGTGCTGGTGGCGCTGGCCTTTCCTGGCCATGCGGCCACCGCGTTTGGCTGGCTGCGTACCGTGCTGACGCGCACCTTCGACGGGTTCTTCATCGCCGCGGCCAACCTGTTCGTGCTGTTCTGCCTGCTGTTGATGGCACCGCCCTGGGGCGGAATCAAGATCGGTGGCCCGGACGCCGCCCCGGACTTCAGCTTTGGCGCTTGGTTCGCCATGCTGTTTGCTGCCGGGGTGGGCATCGGCTTGATGTTCTTCGGCGTTTTGGAGCCGGTGTTCCATATGGGCGTGTCGCAGCCGCTGGGCGTGGCGTCGCCCTTTGGCGCGGACGGCGGCATTGCCGCGGAGCAGGTTGCCCAGGCCAAGGCCATGGGCCTCGGCGCCACCCTGTACCACTGGGGCCTGCATCCCTGGGCGGTCTATGGGGTGGTGGCCTTGGCCTTGGGGCTTGCGGCCTACAACGGCGGGCTGCCGTTCACCATCCGCTCCGCCTTCCATCCCCTGTTTGGCGACCGGGTTTGGGGCTGGGTGGGCCACGTCATCGACACCCTGGCGGTCTTCGCCACCCTGTTCGGATTGGCCACCTCCCTTGGCTTGGGGGCGCAGCAAGCCAGCGCGGGCCTAAACCACGTGTTTGGCACCCCGGCTACTACTGCGGTGCAAGTGGTTTTGATCATCGCCATCACCGCCATCGCGCTGACCTCCGTGGTGCGGGGCATGGAGCGCGGCGTCAAGGTGCTCTCGCAGATCAACGTCGCCTTGGCCGGACTGCTGCTGCTGTTCGTGCTCTTCGCCGGACCAACGCTGCGCCTGCTGACTGACTTCGCGCTCGGCGTGGGAACCTATCTGCGGGAGATCCCGGCGTTGTCCAATCCGGTCGGCCGTACCGACGATGTCTTCCGCCAGGACTGGACCGCCTTCTACTGGGCTTGGTGGATCGCTTGGTCGCCCTTCGTCGGCATGTTCATCGCCCGTGTCTCCCGGGGCCGCACGGTGCGCCAGTTCATTGCCTGCGTGTTGTTGGCGCCGACCCTGATTTCAGCGCTGTGGGTGGCGGTTTTCGGCGGCGTGGCCATCGATCAGGTGCTCAGCGACCCGGACAGCGCCGTGCGGGCCCATGTAATCGACGGCTACAACCTGCCGATCGCGCTGTTTGCCATGCTCGAAGGCCTGCCGTTGGCGAGCATCACCGCCGTGGTCAGCATCGTGCTGGTCATCGTCTTCTTCGTCACGTCCTCCGACTCCGGCTCATTGGTCGTGGACTCGATCACCGCTGGCGGCAAGTTGGATGCGCCTTTGCCGCAGCGCGTGTTCTGGTGCATCTTTCAAGGCGCCGTAGCCATCGCGCTCTTGCTGGGCGGCGGCTTGGAGGCGTTGCAGGCCATGGTCATCTCCATCGGCCTGCCTTTCACCTTGGTGCTGCTGCTGATGTGCGCATCGATCTTCCGCAGCTTGCAGCGCGAACGCCATCGTTCGCACCGCTAGGCGCCTATTCGATTTTCGTTCCCCTGCTGACCAGTTCATGGCGAACGATGCGCCAGCGTCCGTCGATGCGGCGCATGTCGGACTTGTAGGTGGCCCAGAGCGTCAAGGTGCTGCCTTCCGGCTCCTTCAGGTAGTGCAACGCCTGCACGTCGGTGCGGCAGTGGGCGTTGTCGCCGTCCACGGTGGCGAGCTGCGGGCCGAGCATGTGCTGGGTGGGGCCGAAGCGCTCCAAGGCGTTCTTGACGTAGGCCAACCAAGCCTCCGCGCCGTGCACGGTCTCTTCGCCGAAGCCGAACACCTCCACATCGTCGGCGAAACAGGAGCGATACAGGTCGAAGTCCCGTTCATCGACGCCGGCGGCATAGCTGAGCATCACGTCCTGCAGCGCAATGCGGTCGAGGGCTAGATCCTGGGCCATGGTTTTCTCCCGGTAGGTGGCTGATTCGAGCGCGGCAGCGAAGGGGAGCGGGCACGCCACTCCCTTCGCTGCGCCGAAAGGCGGGCCTTAGCCCGCCGCGGCGTTGTAGCCCATGATGGCCTTGACCTCAAGGAACTCCTCAAAGCCGTGGGTGCCCCACTCGCGGCCGTTCCCGGACTGCTTGTAGCCGCCGAAGGGTGCCGATTGGTCCACCGGCGCACCGTTCAGGTGCACGTTGCCGGAACGAATCTGCCGGGCGATGGCCTTGGCTCGTTCCGGGTCTCCTGAGGAGATGTATCCGGACAGGCCATAGACCGTGTCGTTGGCGATACGCACCGCGTCCTCGTCGTCCTCGTAGCCGATCAACGACAGCACCGGCCCGAAGATCTCCTCCCGGGCGATGGTCATGTCGTTGGTGACGTGGGAGAAGACCGTCGGCTTGACGTAGTAGCCCTGGTTCAAGCCGTCGGGCCGGCCTGGGCCACCCGTCTCCAGCTTGGCGCCTTCCTCGATGCCCTTTTCGATGAGGCCCTGGATCTTGTTGAACTGCACTTCCGAGACCACCGGGCCGATGGTGGTGCCTTCCGCATCCGGCGCGCCCACCTTCACGTTCTCGGCAGCCGCCTTGGCGATGGCGGCGGCCTCGTCCATGCGGGCGTTGGGCACCAGCATCCGGGTGGGGGCGTTGCAGGACTGGCCGGAGTTCATGCACATGCCGAACACGTCGCGGCTGATGGCCGCTTGGAAGTCGGCGTCGTCCAGGATGATGTTGGCCGACTTGCCGCCGAGTTCCTGAGCCACCCGCTTGACGGTCGGCGCGGCGTTCTTGGCCACTTCGATGCCCGCCCGGGTGGAGCCGGTGAAGGACATCATGTCCACGTCCGGGTGCGACGACAGGGCCACGCCGACCGTGGGGCCGTCGCCGTTGACCAGGTTGAACACGCCCGGCGGCACCCCGGCGTCGTCGAGGATCTCGGCGAACAGGATGGCGTTGAAGGGGGCGACCTCCGAGGGCTTGAGCACCATGGTGCAGCCCGCCGCCAAGGCTGGCGCCACCTTGCAGGCGATCTGGTTGATGGGCCAGTTCCAAGGGGTGATGAAGCCGCATACCCCGGCCGGCTCGCGCACCACGTGGGAGGTGCCGATGTCCTCCTCGAATTCGAAGGTCTTGAGCACTTCCAAGGTGGTCATGAAATGGCCCACCCCGGCGGGGGCCTGGGCGGCGTTGGCCAGCGGCATGGGCGCGCCCATCTCCTGGCTGATGACGGCCGCCACCTCGCCCATGCGGGCGCTGTAAGCGGCGATGATCTGCTCCAGCAGCGCCACGCGCTCCTCGCGGCTGGTCTGCGAGAAGGTCTCGAAAGCCGCCTTGGCGGCGGCCACGGCCTTGTCCACGTCGGCGGGGCCGCCGAGGGCAATGCTGTCGATGGGCTCCTCGGTGGCCGGGTTGATGACCTCCAAGGTGGCGCTGGTGGACGGCTCCACCCACTCGCCGTTGATGTAGAACTTCTGTCGGTTGCTCATTGCTTATCCTCCGTGTTTGCGTGGGGTTGGGGCCGGTCAGCCGAGGTTCATGCTCTGCGAGAGCACCGCAAAGCCTTCGGTTGCCGCCAGCCGCTT
>CAZRBP010000157.1:0-7794 GCA_964598305.1 uncultured Pseudomonadales bacterium
CGTAGTCGGAGTAGTGGGCGCCCGAGGTCCAGATCTTCTGGCCGTTGATCACCCACTCATCGCCGTCCTTCTCCGCCTTGGTGCGCAGGGCCGCCAAGTCCGAGCCGCCGGCCGGCTCGCTGAAGAGTTGGCACCAGATTTCCTCGCCGCTGGCCAGCTTCGGCAGGTAGCGCTGCTTGTGCTCCTCCTTGCCCCAAGCCATCAGGGTGGGCGCGGCCATGCCTTGGCCGATGCTGAACACGCCCCCTGGCAGGTCGGGGTACTTGGCCTCCTCCTGGTTCCAGATCACCTGCTCGATGGCGGTGGCGCCCCGTCCTCCGTATTCCTTGGGCCAGCGGATGCAGGCCCAGCCGGCGTCGTACTTGCGCTTTTGCCAGAGCTTGGATTGCTGCATGAAATTCAAATCCGCAAGCTCCGCCTCGGTGGGCACGTTGTCCTTCAGCCAAGCCCGTGCCTCCTCGCGAAAGGCCGCTTCGGCCGGGGTATCGTTGAAATCCATTCTGCGTCTCCTTGTTCTTACGCGTGTCGTTCAGGCGGCGTTGGCCTGTTCCAGGGCGGTCACCAGCTTGTCCTGCCACAAGCCCTCGCTGCCGATGTTCACCGACAGCAGCTTGGCCCGCCGGTAGTGGAACTGGCAGTCGAACTCCCATGTGTAGCCCATGCCCCCGTGGGTTTGGATGTTCTCCTTGGAGGCGTAGTAATAGGCTTGGGTGGCCGACACGCGGGCCGTCGCCGCCGCCAGCGGCAGTTCGGCGGCCTCGGTGTTGAGCGCCCAAGCGCCGTAGTAGCCGTTGGAGCGGGCCAGCGTGTTCTTGACGTAGGCCTCGGCCAGCTTGTGCTTGATGGCTTGGTAGGAGGCGATGGGGCGCCCGAAGGCGTAGCGGCCCATGGCGTATTCCTTGGCCATTTCCAGCGCCGCCTCGGCGCCGCCCACCTGCTCCCAAGCGAACAGCACCGCCGCCCGGTCGAACAACTTCTCGGTGTGCGCCCAGCCTTCGCCGGGATGGCCGAGCGGTTCGCAGGGCGCGTCGGTGAAAGTCAGGCGGCCGTGGCTGCGGGAGAAGTCCAGGGTGCGCTGGGGCCGTATGCTGACCCCTTTCCCATCGAGTTCCACGAGTTGCAGGCTGGCCCCATCGCCGCCATCGGCCTTGGCCACCACGATGGCCACATCGGCGATGTCGCCATCGGGGACTGCGGACTTCGAGCCGTTCAATGCTCCGCCTTCGGCGGTGGTTTGCAGATTGGCGGGCGTTGTGCGGCTTGGCCCCTCGCTGATGGCGAAGGTGCCAATGGCTTCGCCGCTGGCGAGCTTGGGCAGCCAGCGTTCCTTCTGTTCCGTGCTGCCCGCCAGCAACAGGGCTTCGGTGGCGAGATAGACGGAGGAGGAAAACGGCGTTGGCGCGACGGCCCGGCCCAACTCCTCGGCGATGACCGCAAGTTCCAGGTAGGAGAGGCCCAAGCCGCCGAACTCCTCGGGGATGGTGGTTGCGGTCCAACCCATCTCGGCGATCTTTTGCCAAAGCTCCAAGTCGGCGGACTGCTCGCCGTCCAGCACCGCCCGCACCTTGCTCATTGGGCAGTGCTCGGCCAAGAAACCGTGCGCCTGCTCCCGCAGTAAATTCTGCTCGTCAGAGAACTCGAAGTTCATGAACCTCCCCTATGATTTGAATCTAGTCGAAAGCCGCCCATTCTCCACTCTTTAAACGCAAAACGCGAGACGGCGCGAACCTTCGGTTCGCGTTGGAGTTTCGCTGGCGCGAAACTCCTGTGCGGCTGAGTGGGGTCCTGTGGCTCAAGGGGGTCTCGCCCTCGACCTGAATTGGAGTATCCCATCGAGGGCGGGACGCCCTGGCTCCAAGGGAGCGTCCGGAGCGAGGGCATCTGGCCCAAGGGAGCGTCCGGAGCGAGGGCATCCTGCCCTCGATTTGACAAGTGGCCTTGTGTTGCGGACTACTCGGCGTTCGGCGCCCCGTCCGCTGCCGCGACTTCCTGGTGGCTGTTGTTCATGTTGAAGATCTCGTTGGCGTCGAGGCCGCCGTCGCCGTTGGTGTCCACGTCAGCGAAGCCCTGCACGAGCTGCTTCTTCATGCGCTCCGGCAATTCGCTCCAGACCAGCTTGCCGTCCATGTTGCGGTCCATGAAGCCGACAAACTGGAAGGTCTCGTGCAGTTCCTCGTTGTGGATGGGGTTGTCGACGGACTCCTCCACCCAAGTGAACTGCACCGCGCCATAGAGCATTTCATCCCAGGATTGCAGGCCCCAGGGCACGTCGCGGTTGGGGTCCGGGTTGCCGGGATTGCGGGCCGAATTGTCGTACGTCGTGCGGTGCACCAGCTTGCTGCCGGCGGGCATGGCCACCGGTTCGGCGAATTCGTAGGTGCGCTGCCAGTTGAAATCGTAGTTGGGCACGGACAGCAGGATTTCGCTGCTGCCGTCCGGGCGCAGCAGCTCGAAATGGGAGGCGATGCCCCGGTAGTGGGAGTGCGGCACCACCGAGTGGAGCAGGGCGTCCCGATCAAAGGTCAGGTAGGCCTCCTCCTGATAGCGGGGGTCGTTGGCCGGCACCCGAATGGTGGGATCGACCACTACCGTTTGGCGCAGGTAGTTGGCCGGCGGCTCGTCGGCGAAGTAGAGGCCGAGCTTGCTCTCGTCCACCACCGCCTTGCCGTAGGGCGTGTAGTGCATCTGGAACTGGTAGTAGCCGCCGCCATCAACCAGGATGCCGGTGCCCTCCGGCATGTGCGACCCCTCGTTGCCCGGCGCGTAGCCGTCGATGTACTGCTCAAAGTCCAGGCCGCGCTCCGATGGGGCTGTCTCCGACCGGGTGGAACCGAACAGCACATGATGCACCACGTTGCGATCGCCGGGCAGGATGTCGGTGGCGACAATCCACTTGGGCTCATCGAGCGGGTTCTTCACCACCGGGAACTGATAGTCCACCACGCCGTTGGCCGGCACTTCATAGGCCGGGATGTCGATGATGAGGTCCGGCTCGCCCAAGGGCCACTCCGCGGCCTGGTTGTCCGCCAGCGCCAAGGGATCCTCCCCCTCGCCCCGCGGCGCCCCGGCCTCGGCCCAATGCACCAGCGTTTGCGCCTCTTCGACGGTGAGCCCGCGGCCGTTCTTGAACACGCCGATGTGCGGGTCCGCATGCCACGGCGGCATGCGCTTGGTGCGCACCACCTCGCGGATCATCGGCGCGAAGCCGCGCACCATGTTGTAGCCGGTCATCGCCCAGGGGCCGATGCCGCCCTCCTGGTGGCAGATCACGCAGTTCTGTTGCAGGATGGGCGCCACGTCGGCGACGTAGTTGATCTGTTCTGGCTGCTGATCACGGGCGGGGAAGTTGATGAGGCAGCCGATGGCGTCTCGCTCCGCCACCTGGATGGCTCGGCCTTCTCCGTCGATCAGCGCCTCGATGGCGTCGGCGGCGTAGTGCTCGCTGGCCTCGGCGCGCTGGCGCTCATAGTCGTTGATGCGGTCATTGAGCGGCCCCCGGTAGGCGACCTGCCAGGTCTTGGGATCGATCACCAGCACCTCGGCGGTGCGCACCAGCTCAAGGGACTCGCCGATGAGCTGCGCCTCGTCGTCAAGAATGGGGATGTCGATGTCCCATTCGGCGGCTTCCTTTTGGATGGAGGCGCGGTCGTCCTGCAGGTTGGCGTTGAGCATGTAGAACTCAACGCCTCGCCCTTGGTACTGGTCGCGCAGCGCCTTGTAGTCGTTGAGCGCGTTGCGCACGATGGGGCAGCCATTGCCCTGCACCATGATGACCACTGCCGGTGCATCCCGGTAGTAGTAAAGCTCGTGGGCAGCGCCCACATGGTCGAGCAGCACGAAGTTGTCCACGCGGGCGGCTTGCGCCTGCCCGGCAGCAAGGGCCAAAGAAAGCGGCAGGGCTAGTGATAGGGCGTGCAGGCGGTACGGCATGGGAAAACTCTCCGCATCGGAATTGGGTAGAAAAGTAACGACAAACTATACAACGGGCCGATGGGTGAATCCAATTGGATTGATTCTGAGCCATTTTATAACGGTATAATGCGTGAAAATAGTTGTTGTTGAACCGCAATGCAGGTCGAAAAGCTAGTAGAGGATCGGATCTTCTCGCCAGCGCTGATCGCCGATGAACTGCGCACGACAAGGCGCGAACTTGCCGGTACGCTCGGGCTCGGCACCGATGCCTTCACCCGCGCCGCAAGAATTCGGGCGCGCAAGACCCAGATGCGCCTGCGCGAAATGGTTGAGATCATGAACCGCATCGAACCGGAACTCGATTCGCCGATCGCCGCCTATGCATGGTTCCGCAGTGCCCGGCTTCCTGGTTTCGGGGGGGCGACACCGCATATGCTGGTGCGCGACGGAAAGAGCGAGCACGTACACGCCTACCTGGACCGCGTTGCCGCGGGAGGGTACGCCTGACGGCTGTTGCCGAAATGCGCTTCCGTGGGACGGTCTATCGTGCGCACAACCCCGAATGGGCGTGGACGCCCCTCTCGGGCGAAGGCGCGCACCGTTACGGCGGGCGCTTCAACAGACGGGGCGTCCCCGCGCTCTACTGTTCCCTTTCCCAAATCACCGCGATACGCGAGGCCACGCCGCTAGGCAGACCCATGCAGCCGCTAACGCTCTGCGCGTACGATGTTGACGCAGAGCCGGTCGTCAATGCCACCGACCCAGCCCAGTTGCGAGACCGTGAAGTTCTCGAAGCCGATCTGGCGTGTCCCACATGGGAAGCCGACATGCTCGATCGCAGTGTCGCTGCTTCCCAACGTCTCGCTGAAAGATTGGTCGCAGCCGGCTATGTGGGCATGCTGGTCCGCAGCTTTGCCATTGGCGCCAGCAAGGAAGACCTGAATCTGGTGATGTGGCGCTGGGCAGATGTCCACCCGGCGCGCGTCGTCGTCATTGACGAAGAGGGTCGTCTTGGGCGAGCTTGATCACGCTCTGCCTAGTCCGTGCCCTGCTGGGAGGAGGCGATTGCCGCCTTAGTTTGGGCGAGCAGTTGCGGCTCATCGCCGGCGGCGAGCAGAACCTCGCCCAGTTCGGCCAAGGTTGCCCAGTCCCCGGCTTGGGCCAGCAGCGGAGTCAGCCGCACCGCCGTTTCGGCGCCGAACTTCGCCGCAGCCTGCCGGCCAAGCAGGGAGCGCTGCTGCTCAAGGCCCCGTTCAAGACCCTGCTCCAAGCCCTGCTCAAGGCCCGCCTTGAGGCCATCGGCGAACCACGCCTCGGTGGCCCGCTTCATGTTCTCGTCAATCCTTGACCGAAACACCCCAACGCTCATGTCCTCATCCTCTTGCAATGGCGCAAGCTCCATCCCGAAGTGATGGTGCGCTCGGCGCCGAATCCACTCGTAAACCGTCCACCGCAGCCGAGGGTTCGTCCGGATCCTGCTGGCCCAACTGTAGCAAATCGAGAAGCGGCCGCAATCCGCAGCCGCTGCGCAACTTGGAAGTCACCAGAATGGGCGGTGAAAAATTGAGAGTTGCACGCAGTCCGACCAAGGCTTTTGCAGAAAGCGTTTGCCGCTGTTTTCACTACCCCAAGATTCTTCAACCACCGTTGTCAAGAAAGTGCTTTCTTACCCAACCCGGAGTGGGATGAGCCGTGATGGTTGTACGGAATTCGCGAATGCTGCTGATGAACTGAAATCCGTCGCTGCTGCTGGAGTCGATCAACCGAGTCTCATGACATTCGATGCTCATCTCGGAAGCGACGTGCAGCGCGCTGCCGTAGAGTTCCCGAACTGTTCTTGCGGAGCGCCCATGTCCGCCCTCCTCTTGGCGCTTTCTCACCCGTTCGACGCAGGTACCTGGATTGTCTGGGCAGACAACCCACAGGCACACCCGGTAGCCGAGAGCTTTGGCGGGATTCACGACTTCGTCAATCGTTCGGGACTCGAAAACGTGATCCAGCGTTATCGGCGAAAGTCCCTCGCGCATGTCCGAAACGATGCCTTTCACCAGCGCTCCCCACGCGCTTTCCCGAACAGCCGGGTTATCGACGTGTCCCAGTCTGCGCGCCCAATCATCCAGATTGTAGAGACGGTGCTCCCAGTCTGGCTGCTGTTTGCAGAACGCACTCTTGCCCGCGCCGGACGGACCTGTCACGGCATTGAGTGTCCGGGTCAAAAGCTTGGTCCGTCAAAGTCGTCTGAAAGGTCTGGCTCGGAGTGCTCGGCGGGCACCTTCGATCTGTGCAGCACCACTTCCCTTCCGTCGGGAAACAGTTCTACCACGGCGCCGTCCGGCCGTTCTATGATGGCGCTCATGCCCAGTTGCAGCCGCCTAGCTGCAGGATTGACCCCCTTGGTCCGGGCTATGCCCTCGTCATCGATGTCCATCGGGCGGTGTCCTATGCTTGGATTCGCCCAATCATAGGGGAGCCGCAAACGGCCAACAATGGAACCGTTCGCGTTGGTGTGGTTGCGGAAGCCGGCGCGGACGGCGTTGATGGCGTCCGGTTCTGGCCAGCGGTGGTTTGGCTGTTGCCGCCGCCGCTGGGCGGAGCGGCTATAATCGCCTCGCTTGCCCCCCACAGTCGACGGATGAGGCCATGCCATGAGCCGCCCAACCTCGCAAGCTCAAGACAAGAAGCCTTGGCCCGGCATGCATGCGCGCGGGGACGGCGCCCTTGGCTTTACGCTCAGCAAGCACCTAGCCGGGTCCCGGGTCAAAATCAGCGAGGAGGAGTTCATCGCTTGGGCGCTGGAGGGCACAGTGCTCGACGACGAGCGCAAGTTCGCGCTGTACGAGGCGCTCATCAATATGGACGCGGCGGAGGGGAGAATCGCCCTGTTCGATGGGCGGGCACCTGCCGAGAAGATTGCGCAACTTGTTGTCCAGGTTGGCGCGGATGACTGCGAATGCTGGAACAACTTGCTCTCTTGGGCGGTGCCCGACGTGGAAATCAAAGCGATGGACCCTGATTTGCAGTGGGAACGGGAAAAACTGGCGCTTTGGGGGGAAGGAGAGGATGGCGTCCTCTTTTGAAAGCGACCCCTAGCTTCCCTCAATCCCCCTCCGCCTTAACCTCACCCAACCGAGCATCCTTCGTCCGCCACAACGCCTCGATGAAAGCCCCAACCTCGGCCCGTTGCACAGCGGGGTCAGGATCGCGCATCTTCGCGCTCAAGTTGTGCACGTCCACGCGTATCCGGGCGTTGGCGCATTTGCCTTGCAGGAATTCCCAGAATCCCGGCGGGTTTCCGGGATAGTGGATGGTCACATCGACCAGCGTGTCCAGTTCGTCCGCAAGGCCGCCGAGGACGGCGCTTAAGCCGCCGATCTTGGGGTTCAGCAAGTGTTGAAAGCGGCTGTTGCGGGCGTCGCGCTTGGCGGGCGTGAAGCGGGTGCCCTCCAGGAAGCTCAGCACGGCGGTGGGATGGTTGCGGAACACGGCGCAGGCGGCGTTGATGGCGTCGCGGTCCTTGCCTGCGGCTGATTGGTTGTTGCCGCCCTCGGATTGGCGGGCGCGGCGGACGTAGGGGAAGCCGAGCAGCTTCATGGCCAGCCCGGCCAGCGGCAGCCAGAGGAGTTCGCGCTTGGTGAAGAACTTCAGCGGCGGCAGCACCGGGCGCAGCACCGATTGCAGCAGGATGATGTCGGTCCAGGTCTGATGGTTGCTCACCACCATGTACCAACGGTCGCGCCGCAACGGCTCCGCTGTCCATTCCACATCGATGTCGATCAGCCGAAAGGCCCTGATGAGGCTGTTGTTGGCGCTCACCCAAAGGTCGATGATGAGGTCCATGCGCCGGGTCAGGGCGCTGCGCCAACTGCCGATGAGCAGCAGCCG
>CAZRBP010000158.1:0-7784 GCA_964598305.1 uncultured Pseudomonadales bacterium
CTGCCACCTCCGCCACCAGACTGCTTTCGGCCTTGGGGAGAACCTCACCGTGCGCAGTAACCCGCATGCGCACGGTTTGCTTGGCAGCCGGCATCGTGCGCACGGCAACAGGTTGCGAAGCTTGGGAAACGGGTTGCGTTCTCGGGCCAGTGGCTGCGATCAGCAAGGCAAGCGCCAAGCCGCCGACCAGCACGGCGATGGACCCGAGATTGCGCCGGATCATGGACATGGTCAGCGCACCGCTTCCATCACATCAACATGTCCCGTCTTGGCATAGGAGATGATCGCCGCATCGGCAGTAATCAATGTCGCGCCCCAACGCCGAGCCGCAGCAACGATCAGCCGATCCGCGGGATCAGCGTGAAACGCGCCAGGCAGCCTCACGCTGTCCAGGGCGACCCTGGGTTCAATCGGCAACAGCCGCACACCCTGGGCCGCGAGCGCAGCATCAAGCCACTCAGCGACTTCACGGGCCAGCCGAAGCCGGCCCTTCTCCACCAGCAAGGCAATCTCCCAAGGCGTAATCGCAGAGACGCCAATGTCGCCAGCCTTCGAGGCTTCGACCACGGCCTCCCGCGCCTGCGGCCCCAACTTCGCATCATTGTCCATCACCCACACCAACACGTGGGTGTCGAGAACAATCACTGGGTGGCCGCCCAATCCGAAGGATCGGCTGCCGGCAGGAGCGGATCGTCATAAGCCAGCACCGAGCCGCCCAGAGCACCAAGAATTGAAGGCTTCTCCGCCAATCGGGGCGCGGGGGAAAGCACGGCCACCGCTCGCCCTCGCTTGGTGATCGTTATTGGTTCGCCGTCTTCGTCCATCTCACTAATCAGGCGCAGGCACTTGGCCTTGAACTCCGCGGCGCCTACCGTTTTTGCCATCGCATCGACCCCCTATAGCATGTACATCTTTAGTGTACATGACTAGGTGGCTGGTTCGAAGTCAGCAATTCTCACTTTGGCATTTTCGCTGATGTCTAGAGGAATGCACCGGAGCGAGGGCGACCCGCCCTCAATGGGATCCCCCGGTTCAATGCGAGGGCAAGTCGCCCTCGCTCCGCTAAATGAGAACTGCTGGTTCGAAGTCGATATTGGCTCAATCCAACCGCCATTCTCGCGGTCTGTGCTGGGGCAAGATCACGGACAGACGATTCCGTCTTGGCGGCCAAGGCTCACTCGTGGGTGTCCCGCCAAGTCCTCGTGGGTCTCGACTGCCGCGAATCCGCAGTTGGCGAATTGGCGGCAAACGGCTTCGCCTTGGTCGTGGCCATGCTCCAGGGCCAAGGTGCCGCCGCCAACCAGGTGCGCCCCGCTGCCCTTGATGACGGCGTTGATGGCGGTCAGCCCGTGCGGTCCGCCCGCCAAGGCGATGATTGGTTCCGCGCTGAGGGCATTAAGCGCCGGGTCGCTGGCGGCAACGTAGGGCGGGTTGCAGACGATCCAGTCGAAGCGCCCGGCCAAGGCGCTGAACCAGTCGCTGTGCCGGAATTCGATGTCCACTGCGTGGCTTTGGGCGTTGCGTTGCGCGGTTTCGAGCGCTGCCGGGGAAATGTCCGCCGCAGTGACGCGCAGGTCGGGTCGGTGCCTCTTAACAGAAACGGCGATGCAGCCACTGCCGGTGCCGAGATCCAGCACCCGGCCGGCCTGCGGCGCTCGATCGATGACCAGTTCAACCAGCCGCTCGGTCTCCGGCCTCGGCACCAACACCTCGGGGCCTACCGCCAACCGCAAGCCGAAGAACTCCTTTTCGCCGGTGATGTAGGCCCAAGGCCGCCGGCGGCGTCGCCCGGCAAGTTGGTCAAGGCATTGCCGCTGGCTGGACGAAAGCGGGGTTTCCGGGCAGGCGATGACTTGGGCCCGGGTCAGATTCAGCGCCTGGGACGCCACCAGCTCCCGGTCGAGCCGGTCGAGGTCGCCGTTCTCCGCCAGCCACTGGCCGAGGGTTGCCGAGGTCCCGCTCAAGAATCGCCCAAGCTTGCCAGCAGGTCGGCCTGGTGCTCCTGCACCAGCGGCTGCACGATGGGATCCAGCGCCCCTTCCAGCAGATCGCCGAGCTGGTAGAGCGTGAGGTTGATGCGGTGGTCCGTGACCCGCCCTTGGGGGAAGTTGTAGGTGCGTATGCGCTCGGAACGGTCGCCCGAACCCACCAGCGTGCGCCGCGACTCGGCCTGCTCGCTCTGCTGCTTGGTGCGGGCCGCATCGAGCAGCTTGGCCTGCAGCAGGGCCATGGCCCGGGCCTTGTTCTTGTGCTGCGAGCGTTCATCCTGGCATTCGACCACGATGCCGGTCGGCAAGTGGGTCAGGCGCACCGCCGAATCGGTCTTGTTCACGTGCTGCCCGCCGGCGCCGGAGGCCCGGTAGGTGTCGATGCGCAAGTCGCCCTTGTCGATGTCCACGCTGTCGATGCTGGCGGCTTCGGGCAGGATGGCGACGGTGCAGGCCGATGTGTGGATGCGGCCCTGGGACTCCGTCTCCGGCACCCGCTGCACCCGGTGGGCGCCGGATTCGAACTTCAAGCGGCTGTACACGTTGCCGCCTTCGATGCGGCTGATGATTTCCTTGTAGCCGCCGTGCTCCCCAGGCCGGCTGCTGAGCACCTCCAGCCGCCAGCCCTGCCCTTCGGCGTACTTGCTGTACATGCGGAACAGGTCGCCGGAAAAGATGGCCGCTTCATCGCCGCCTGTGCCGGCGCGGATTTCCAAGAAGACGTTGGCCGCGTCGTTGGGGTCCTTCGGCAGCATCAACGCGCGCAGGGCCGACTCGGCGGCGGCAATCTCTTGGCCTAGAGCAGCCGTTTCCTCTTGGGCCAGTTCGCGCAATTCCGCATCGCCGTCACGGGCCAAGGCCTCGGACTCCTCGAGCTCGCGTTCGAGCCGCTTGAAGCGCTCGAAGTTCTCGGTGACTGGCGCAAGCTCGCCGAACTCCCGCGACAGCGCCTCGAACCGGCGGCGGTCGGCGAGCACTTCAGCATCGGACAGCAGCGCGCCGACCTCCTCAAAGCGTTCCCCGAGGTCGGCGAGCTTGGCTCTCACTGAGGGCGACAGCGGCATGGGTCAAGTCAGTCAAGCCCGTAAACCGACTTGAAGGCCTCCAGCAGGTCCATCCGCCCTTCCGCGCTAGCGGTGCGCAGGGCAACCGTGGGTTGATGGATGAGCTTGCGGGTCAGGCCTTCACCGAGACGGGCGAGCACCGCTTCCGCGGGCGCGCCGTTGCGCAGGCTCTTGAGCGCCTTTTCCAGTTCGGCGGCCTGCACGTCCTCGGCGTTCTCGCGGAACTGCCGCAGCATGCGCTGGCCTTGGCGCACCCGACGTTCCGTGACGAAGCGCTGGGCCCCCTGGTCGATCAGGGCTTCGGCGGAATCGACCTCCAGCAAGCGTTGGCGGCGGTTTTCCTCGACGATGGCGCTTAGGTCATCGATGCTGTACAGGTAAACGTCGGGCAGTTCCCCAACCTCCGGTTCGATATCCCGGGGCACGGCAATATCGACCATGAAGATGGGCCGGTGGCGGCGTTGCCGGATGGCCGCTTCCACGGCTCCCTTGCCGACCACCGGCAGGGCGCTGCCGGTTGAGGCGATGACGATGTCATGGTCGCAAAGCGCCTTCGGCACGGCACTCAACTGCATGGGCGCAGCGCTGAAGCGGGCGGCCAGGGACTCGGCGTTGGCGATGGTTCGGTTGGCGATGGTCATGCCGCCGATGCCTTGCTGGGCCAAGTGCTCGGCCACCCGCTTGATGGTGTCGCCGGCGCCGAGCAGCAGCGCCCGCTTGTGGGTTAGGTCGGTGAAGATTTGCTTCGCCATGGTCACGGCCGCATAGGCCACCGAAACCGGGTTGCGGCCGATGCCGGTATCCGTGCGCACCTGCTTGGCGGCATTCAGAGCCACTTGCGAAAGCAAGTTCAGCTCCGAGCCCATGGCGCCAAGGTTGCGCGCCAGCTCATAGGCGGACTTCACCTGCCCCATGATCTGCGGCTCACCGAGCACCTGCGAGTCGAGTCCCGCCGCCACGCGAATCAGATGGCTGGCCGCGTCCTGATCCCAATAACGGTAGATGGCGCTTTGCAGTTCATCCACCGGCACCGCGCGGTGCGCCGCCAGCCACTCGGCAAGGGCGGACTCGCGCTCCGGCTCAATGGCGCAGTAGAGCTCCGTGCGGTTGCAGGTTGAGAGAATGGCCGCTTCGGTCACGCTCGGCACCGCCTGCGTGACTTCCACGAGCGCTGAGCCTAGCGTATCTTCGGGAAACGCCACCCGTTCCCGCAGTTCAATGGGCGCGGTGCGGTAGTTGAGCCCGTAAGCCAGAATTGCCATGGTGGATGGGGCTTGGCCAATGCAAAAGTCGAAGGGTGTTCATTGTAGCAGAGTCACTTCTTAGTGTTCCGGCATAAGGTTCTATTTCTAAAAGCGATTTTCATGGGGTGCTGGCTCTTGGCAGGCTGCGTCTCGGTGCCGCCAACGCCTTCGGATGCGGATTTTTCCATCAAGGGAACGATCGGCGTGGTTGAAGGCAGCGATTCCTGGTCGGCCCGCTTCGCCTGGCGGCAGTTCGGCGACCGCTTCGAGATCGACCTTTGGGGACCGTTGGGACAGGGCCAAACCCGCTTGCGGGGCACGCCGGACCGGCTCGAAGTAACGGTTGGGGATGGCGACGTGCAAACTGCCGGCAATCCTGAAGCGCTGATGCTCGCCGAACTCGGCTGGAGCCTGCCCCTGAACCTGCTTCTCGACTGGCTGCAAGGACGGCCTTCCGCCGAAGCCCCAGTGGTCGATGCCTCCCGCGACCCAACAGGCAACCTCACGGATTTCCGTCAACTCGGCTGGCAGGTGCACTTCGACCGCGCCAAGGAAGCGCCCACCGACGCGCTACCCCGCCGCATCACGGCGGAGAAGCCGGGATACCGGGTGCGGGTCGTCACTTCGAGCCGCTAGACCCTAGGCCAGCCCTCAACCCGAGTGGGCGATGGCACCGGTTCCGTTTGACACCAAAAGTGCTCAAACGCACAATAGCGCCCCCGCTGAGGGCGGCGGGGTTTTCAGCTTTCTTCTGGGGTGTCGCCAAGCGGTAAGGCACCGGGTTTTGATCCCGGCATACGCAGGTTCGAATCCTGCCACCCCAGCCAAAAACGTAGCGTTGGAGGCATTGAACAACAGCGAATCGAAGCGGGCAGGGTTCGAACCAGGTTCGACAAATCCGCCGCAGGCGGGTTTGGTCGTCGGCGCATCGCGCCGACGATCCCGAAGGGACGGATGCGCAAAGCGCATCCGCAGTCCTGCCACCCCAAACACAACGTGCACTGCTGATAGCGCGATAGGCACATCAATCAACAATCAGGCGTGAAGGTGCTGGCCTCACAGCGCAACCCAACCAGGATGACATCGTGGCGCAAATGATGATTTTCTCAGGCAGTTCCAACCCGGCCTTGGCGGAGCGGGTGGTTTCGGAACTGCGCATCGACCTCGGCCGCGCCAAGGTGAGCCGCTTTAGCGACGGCGAAGTCAACGTTGAAATCCGCGAAAACGTGCGCGGCTGCGATGCGTTCATCCTCCAATCCACCTGCGCGCCCACCAACGACAACATCATGGAGCTGGTCATCATGACCGACGCCATCCGCCGCGCCTCCGCCCATCGGGTGACCGCGGTGGTGCCCTACTACGGGTACGCCCGCCAAGATCGCCGCCCGCGGTCGGCACGGGTGCCAATCAGCGCCAAGGTGGTGGCCAACATGCTCGACAGCGTGGGCGTCAACCGGCTACTGACCGTGGACCTGCATGCCGACCAAATTCAAGGCTACTTTGAAATGCCGGTGGACAACGTGTACGGCTCCCCGGTGCTCGTCGATCACATCGCCGCCCAAGGCTACAAGAACCCCATCGTCGTCTCGCCGGACGTCGGCGGCGTGGTGCGAGCGCGGGCCATCGCCAAGCAGCTCGACGATCTCGATCTCGCCATCATCGACAAGCGCCGTCCGCAGGCCAATGAAAGCCGGGTGATGAACGTCATCGGCGACGTCACCGGCCGAACCTGCATCCTGGTGGACGACATCGTGGACACCGCCGGCACTCTATGCACCGCCGCCGCTGCGCTCAAGGATGAGGGCGCCATCAGCGTGGTGGCCTACATCACCCATCCGGTGCTCTCCGGTCCCGCCGTTGAGCGCATCGCCAACTCCGCCATCGACGAGATGGTGGTGACCGACACCATCCCCCTGTGTGAGGATGCCGCAGCCTGTCCGAAGATCTATCAACTGAGCCTCGACCGCCTGTTGGCCGAAGCGATCCGGCGGGTCAGCCACGAGGAGTCCTTAAGCGCCATGTTCCGCTGATCGGCGCACCGCTTAAGGCCAAGCCCCGCAACCCTTTTGTCCAGACCTGAACAGACCCCAATTGGAGCACCACCATGCCGCAGCCCATTGAACTCAACGCCAGCCCTCGGACCGAACTCGGCACTGGCGCCAGCCGCCGCCTGCGGCGGCCGGGCGAGAATCTGCCCGGCATCATCTACGGCGGCGACGATGCGCCCCAACCCGTGACGTTGAGCGCCAACGAACTCACCAAGGCCATGCAGCAGGAAGCCTTCTTTTCCCAAATCGTCAACGTGCGGGTGGACGGCGCCGAGCAGCAAGCCCTGGTGCGCGACCTGCAGCTGCATCCGGTGAACGAAAGGGTGCTGCATGTGGACTTCCTTCGCGTGGACGCGGACCGGCCCATACAAACCAATGTGCCCCTGCACTTTGTCAATGAATCCAAATGCGTCGGCGTGCGCACCGGCGGCGGCAGCATCGCCCACAACCTGGTGGACGTGGAAGTCAGCTGCCTGCCCAAGGACCTGCCGGAGTTCATCGAGGTGGATCTGGCGGCGTTGGACGTGGGCCAAGCCCTGCACCTCAGCGACCTCAACGTGCCGGAGGGGGTGACCGTGGTGGCCCTTGGCTACGGTGAAGACCACGACATTCCGGTGGTCAGCGTGCAGCCGCCGAGAGGCGGCACGGCCGAAGCCGAAGCGGAAGCGGAAGAAGAAGCAGATACGGAAACCGAACCGGATTCGTCCGCTGAGGACTAGCCTTCGCCTCATCGTCGGCTTGGGCAATCCCGGCCCGGCGTATGCGGCCACGCGCCACAACATTGGCGTGGCCTTCGTCCGCTATCTGGCCAGCCGCTTTGGGATCGGCTTCGCTGCGGCCGCCAAGGTCAAGGGCGAGGCCGGGCGGGGCCTCATCGGCAACGCGGATGTGCGCTTGCTGCTGCCCGGCTCCTACATGAACCAAAGCGGCGAAGTGGTGGCGCCCTACGCCCGCTACTACCGGGTGGCGCCGCAGGAGATGCTGGTGGCCTATGACGAAGTGGCCTTTGAGCCAGGAATCGTACGCCTCAAGACGGGCGGCGGGGCCAATGGCCACAACGGCATCAAGAGCCTCATCGAGCACTTGGGGTCGCGGGACTTCCATCGGCTGCGCATCGGCGTCGGCCACCCCGGCGACAGGGCGCAGATGGTGCGCTACCTCACCGCGGTCAACATGCCGGCCGAGGAACGCGAGCGGGCGGCGGCGGCGTTTGAACTGGACGACGAACTGCTCATCGCCTTGGCCCAAGGCGAGATGCAAGCCGTGATGAACCGCCTGCATGGCGCGCCGGGCCAGGAAGACTAGTGGGGTTCAACTGCGGCATCGTCGGCTTGCCCAACGTGGGCAAGTCCACCTTGTTCAACGCCCTAACCCGGGCCGGCATAGACGCGGAGAACTTCCCCTTCTGCACCATTGATCCCAACACCGGCGTCGTCCCGG
>CAZRBP010000159.1:0-4699 GCA_964598305.1 uncultured Pseudomonadales bacterium
ATGCGCCCGCAGCCATCGGGCCAAGCCGTGGGGTCGATGGCGGTGACGACGTACACTTCGCGCTTGCGCTCGTGGACCTCGAAATAGAGATCGCCGAGCACCGGCGTGGGGTCGGGATCAAGCACCTTCAACAGGACCACCGGTGCCTCGATGCCCGCCGCTTCCAGGTATTGCGACAACGGCACGGAACCTGCGGCAGTACGCACCGCGCTCTCCCCTCGGGCTTCAATCGCCGAATGCCAGATCTCCCGGCCCCAAGGCTTGGCGATGGCCACCGGCTCGAGCTTGACGGGGGCGCTTGGGTCGATCTTGATCCCGGCCAATGTCCGATTCCTGACGCAATTTGCGCTTAAGCGGTTATAGTGGACGAATCACCCAAGACCGTAAAGGAAGGCCGAAGAGGCAAACCCATGCACTACACCTACCACGACAGCCCCATCGGCCCCCTGCTGCTGGCCGAACGGGACGGGAATCTGACGACCATCCACTTTCCGCTGGATGGCAAAAGGCCAGCTCCGAAACCCGGCTGGACGCAGGCGGATGCGCCATTCGACGACGTGAGGGAACAGCTCGACGGCTACTTTGCGGGCCACAGGCGACAATTCGACCTGCCCTTGGCACCGACCGGGACCGACTTCCAGCGCAAAGTGCTTGAAGCGCTGCAAGCCATTCCCTACGGCGAGACGCGCAGTTACAAGGAAGTGGCCGCCGCCATTGGCAAGCCGCAGGCCGTGCGGGCCGTTGGCGCCGCCAATGGCCGCAACCCCATCCCCATCATCATTCCCTGCCATCGGGTGATCGGCAGCGACGGCTCGCTCACCGGCTTCGGTGGTGGCTTGGAAGCCAAGCGCGCATTGCTGGCCCTGGAGCAGGATGCCGGGCTGTTCTCGTGAGCCAAACGGAACCGGCGCCGTACCGCGCCAACGTTGATTGGTTCATCTTCAGCGCTGGGGCGCTCGGCATCGCGATTGTCTGCCTGCCCCTGATCGTTTTTCCGGAGTGGGGCAAGTCGGCCTTGGCCACGGCCTTCGAGGCCGTCACCCACGGTTTGGGCGCCCTGTACATCGTCATGGCGGGTGGTGTGCTGGTGTTCCTGCTCTATCTGGCCTTCGGCCGCTTCGGCAAGGTGGTGCTCGGCGACGGCTCCGCCCCGGACTACGGCAACTTCAGTTGGACCTCCATGCTGTTCTGCGGCGGCATCGGCACCAGCGTACTCTATTGGGGAACCGTGGAGTGGGCCTACTACTACAATGCGCCACCCTTCGGCGTGGCCCCGGGCACGGATGAGGCCATGCGCTGGGCGGCCAGCTATCCGATCTTCCACTGGGGCTTTATCGGCTGGGCGCTGTACTGCCTGCCCGGCGTCGCCATCGCCTACGCCTACCATGTGCGCAAGATGCCCGTGCTGCGGCTGAGCGCCGCCTGCAAGGCCGTTCTCGGCCGCAGCGCGGACGGTTGGCTGGGGCGGATCGTTGACCTCCTTTTCATGGTCGGCCTATTGGGCGCAGTCAGCACCGGCGTGGGGCTGGCGATACCCATGATCGGCGGGGGCCTAACCCACATGACCGGCATTGCCCCCAGCTTCGGCTTGGACCTGCTGGTCATCATGACCATCACCGCAACCTTTGCCGTGAGCGTTTACGTCGGTCTCGAAGCCGGCATCAAGCGGCTGAGCAACCTTAACGTCGGCTTGGCCTTCCTGCTGCTGGCGCTGGTGCTGGCGTTCGGGCCCACGGGCCACATCATGGAGCAGGGCGCCATCTCAGTGAGTCACTTCCTAGCCAACTTCATCACCATGAGCACTTGGCTCGACCTCTCGAACTCGTCGGGCTTCGATGAGGCATGGACGGTCTTCTACTGGGCATGGTGGCTGGCTCTGGGCCCCTTCATGGGCATGTTCATCACCAAGATATCGGGGGGCCGCACCATTCGCCAAGTGGTGCTGGGGACATTGGGCTGGGGCACCTTGGGCTGCACCCTGTTCTTCGTGGTGCTCGGCAGCACCGCCCACTACCAGGAATTCAACGGCCAAACTGAGGTGCTGGCGCTGGTCAACGACGGACGGGCCAACGAAGCGATGGTGCAAATGCTCGCCACCCTGCCCTTGGGCGAACTCGTGCTGCCCTTGTTCGTGCTGATCTGCATGATCTTCGCCGCCACCAGCTACGACAGCGCCGCCTACACCCTGGCCTCGTGCGCCACCCGGTCGCTCCCGGTTCACGAGCACCCGGCCCGCCTGCATCGGGTGTTCTGGGCCTTCGCCATCGGCGGCCTGCCCATTTCACTGATCTACGTAGGTGGCTTGCTGTCCCTGCAATCGGCGGTGGTGGTGACCTCGGTGCCGCTGCTGCTGGTGTTTGGGCTGCTCGCCGCGTCCTTGATCAAGGGATTGGTTGAGGACACGCCGCGTAGCAGTTGATGGGCGCCGTCAGGATGGCTGCAATCGAGCTGCCGCCGCGGCAATGTGTTCGGGACCGATGCCGCAGCAGCCGCCGATGAGGGAAGCGCCCAGTTCCCGCCATTGCAGGGCGTGGTTGACGAAGGCCTCAACGGACAGCTCCCTGAGCTCGGTTTGCGCGTCGCCGTCCAAGGTCCAGCCATCCGGCACGTTGAACCGATTCGGATAGGCGCCCAGCGGCTTGTCCGTCAAATCGGCCAACTGCGCCAATCCGCCGGCAATGGCTTGCGGAGAAGTGCAGTTGAACAGCAGGGCGTCCGGCGCCAGATCGGCAACCTCGTCCAGCGCCTCGGCGACGGATTCACCGCTGCGCAATCCAGCGCCAGCCGCTTCGGCCAGCGTCCAAGAGACATAGACCGGCTTGGCCGAATGGCGCCGGGCCATGCTGGCGGCGTTGCAAGCCTCCCGGGCCGAGGACATGGTCTCGCAGATGAAGAGGTCCACATAGGGGTCAAGGGCTTCAACCATCTGTCCATACAGGGCCCGCGCCTCGGCATCGGGCGGCACCATGTCCGGCCGGTAGCTCTCGCTCAGCGGCGGCAGCGAGCCGGCCACCCGCGCCTCCCCCGGCGCGCCCTCAACCGCCGAACGGGCCAGGCTCCCGGCCAGCTCGGTCAATTCTAGCCAGCGTTCCGCCATGCCGATCTTCCCCAAGTAGCTCGGTATGGTGGAGTAGGTGTTGGTGATGATGATCTCGGCGCCAACGGCCATGTAATCCCGATGCACCCCCACCACCGAATCCGGTGCCTCCAGCAGCGCCCGTGCGGACCAGAGACCGCGCGCATCGCCAGCGCCGCGACGAATGAGCTCCGACCCCATGCCGCCGTCGAGAATGACCGTCATGCCCTTACCCTTCTGAGTGGGAGCGGCAGTTTGCACCAAGCGGCTCAGCGAATAAACGCCATTTTTCGCAGAAAGAAATTTGGACAGGACTCGCCTGCTTATTCGTCGATCAATGCGGCGAACTTCTCGAAGTATTCGGGGAAGGTCTTGGCCACGCAGGCTGGGTCCTTGATGGTGATGGGGACGCCACCGAGGGCGGCCAAGGAGAAGCACATGGCCATGCGGTGGTCGCCGTAGGTTTCTATGGTGGCGGGCTTGAGCGCTGGCGGCGGTTCGATGGTGAGGTAGTCCGGCCCTTCCTCCACCTTGGCGCCGAGCTTGCGCAGTTCCTGGGCCATGGCGGCCAGCCGGTCGGTTTCCTTGACCCGCCAATTGGCGATGTTGCCGATGCGGGTCGGCCCTTTGGCGAACAGCGCCAGCACGGCGACGGTCATGGCGGCGTCGGGGATGTAGTTGAGGTCCGCATCAATCCCCGTCAGCGGGCCCGGCTGCGCCGCGATGCTCGCGGTACGGCGCTCCACTTGAGCGCCCATGGCTTCGAGCACGTCGGCGAAGGCGGCGTCGCCTTGGATGCTGGCGGCGCCGATGCCGTGAACGCGGACGCCGCGACCGGCAATGGCGCCGGCGGCGAGGAAGTAGGTGGCTGCCGACGCATCGCCCTCCACTAGGCATTCGCCCGGTGAGCGGTAGCCCCCGTTGGCCACTTCAAAGCGTTGGTGCACCGCATGGCGAACCTCCGCCCCGAAACGGGCCATGAGGTCTAGTGTGATGTCGATGTAGGGCTTGGAGACCAACTCGCCGCGCACGCTAAGGGTCACTGGACGTTGCGCCAACGGTGCCGCCAGCAGCACCGAGGTGAGGAATTGGCTTGATACGCTGCCGTCGATTTCGGCCTTGCCGCCCGCCAATCCGCCGGCGCGGATGCGCACCGGCGGAAAGCCGTTCGCGGCAGCGTAGTCGATGTTCGCCCCCAAGTCCCGCAGTGCATCCACCAAGTGGCCGATGGGCCGCTCCCGCATGCGCGGTGCGCCATCGAGCGTGAATTCGCCATTGCCCAGCGTGAGCGCCGTCGCCAACGGGCGAATGGCGGTGCCCGCCAAACCGAGGTTCAATTCGGCGCGGCGGCCATCGGTGACCAAGGGGCCGTCGCCGCCCTCCACCACCCAAGCGTCCCCGTCCCGGCTCACGGCGATGCCGAGCGCCCCAAGAGCGCGGCGCATCAGCTCGGTGTCTTCACTCTCCAGCAGATTGACGATTCGGGTGCGGCCTCGGGCCAGGGCTGCCAGTAGCAAGGTCCGGTTGGAGATGCTTTTCGAGCCCGGCAAGCGGATTTCGCCGGAAAGCGACTTGATCGGGCCAAGGGTCAGCGCGTCCATCCGCGCACTATCCCGGCGGGCC
>CAZRBP010000159.1:4799-7634 GCA_964598305.1 uncultured Pseudomonadales bacterium
CCAAGGCGGCGGCCACAGGTCGCCACAACCGGCCGTCCCGATCCACGGGCGCCAGCCAGTCGAAGAACCGCTGCCATCGGCTTTGCGATGGCAGGCTGTCGAGTATGCGCTTGGCCAGTGCCGGCGGGGCGGCGTGAGGCTCCGCAAGCAGTTCGTCGAGCCGGTCGGCGCGCCGTTCAGCGAAGGGCTCATTTCTCTCATTCATAACATCTCCTCCTGATTGCCTGCGCCGTCGCAATCCCCCATCAGCGTCATCAATCGGCGGCGGCCGCGGCTCAGCAGCGACTCGACCGCCCGCACGCTGATGCCGAGAACGGCAGCGACGTCGGGATTCGACAACCCCTGCTGGTGGCGCAGCAGGATGGCGCTGCATTGACGTTCCGGCAATGCGCTCAAGGCATTGTGCAGGCGCTGGCGCTCCTCCGCCTGCTGCCGAAGCGCATCCGGGCCAGCCTCATCCGGCGGCGGCTCGGTGGCTTCGGTCCGGGCGCCGCGCCCCGCCTTGCGCAAATGGTCCACCGCCACGTTGTGGGCGATGCGGTGCAGCCAGGTGGTGACCTTCACCCGGCCAGGCCGGAAGGAGCGAGCCTTGAGCCACACCCTGATGAAGGTCTCCTGCGCCAAGTCATCGCTGTCCGCTTGGCGTCCGGTCAGGCGCCGGAGATAGTGGTGAATCCGGTCGAGATGGCGGCCGAGCAAGCCCTCGAAGGCCTGCTCATCGCCCGCAGCGATCCGCGCCATGAGCGCTTCGTCGCTGTCCGCGGACAACGGCGGTTCAGCCGCGGTCGCGCTTGCGGTGGCCAGAGCGACGCTCATCCCGGTCCACCTGCCCATCGCCATCGGCGTCCAGCGCCCGCAGCCGCTCCACGCGCTTGCCGAACTCCGCTTGGGACAGAAAGCCGTCTTCGTCAGCATCGAGCCGAGCGAACAGCTTCTCCTTCATGGCGGCCTTATCCGGCTTGCCGCGGCGAAGGCCAGCCGACTTCGCCGCCTTGAGTTCATCACGGGAAATCGAGCCGTCGCCGTCAGTGTCGATCTCGTCGAACTCCACACCTGGCCCGCCGCCCCGGTGGCGGCGGTGATGGCTGCGGCCCATGAACGACCGACGCACATCAGCGGCATTGAATTCGTCCAAGCTGATCCGTTCATCGCCATCGGCGTCGATGGCAGCGAAGCGTTCGGCGGAATGCGCCTCAAGCTCGGCAATGGAGATCGGACCGCGGCGCTCGCCATGGACGGCGCCAGCGGCGATCAACAAGGTGCCGCTGAGGATCAATGCAGTTTTCATGTGGGGCTCCTGAAGTGGATTACATTGGCTTATACGCAGCCGGGCGGTTATTCCGTCGCATAGGAGACTGCAACCAGCCGCCACGCCTGCTCGGCGGCGGTGAAGGATGCCCCGGCCTGGCGGTTGAGCAGCGCCCGGCCAAGCGGCGAATCGACGCTGATGCGGCCGGCTGACGCATCCGCCTCATCCGGCCCCACCAGCCGGTAGCGGCTCCTCTCCCCGGCGGCGTTCTCCACCGTGACCCAAGCCCCGAAACGCACCCGCGTTTGATCTTCGGGGAGGCGCTCCACCACGGTCAGCTCATCGAGGCGGCGCGACAGGTAGCGGATGCGGCGGTCGGTCTCGTGCAGTTGCTTCTTGCCGTATATGTACTCAGCGTTCTCCGAGCGGTCCCCAAGGGCCGCCGCCTCGGCCACCTTTTGCACCAGCGCGGGCCGCTTGCACTTCCAAAGCTCCGCCAACTCCGCCTGCAGGGCATCGTAGCCCACCCGAGTGATGTACGGCGAGGACTTCGCGGCTGGCGGCCGGTAGCGGCTCAAGGCAAGGCTCCCAAGGGCGTGGGACTGGGAATGATGATGCCTCGTCGCAGCAAAGGGTCAATTTCCTACAAGCATTGCGGACATCTCCACTAGGCAGGGCTTGGAACGAGGTGGTGTGATGGCGCTTTACTCGTCAAGCCGTTGGAGGGCTATACTAATGCAACAGGCAGCAAAGGAAATCCAGGCGATGACCGAACGCCTTGAATCATCAGGATTTGAGCGCGATCAAGCTAACGCGGTGATCGAGACGATGGCGAACGCCATCGAGAAGTTCGCCGTCACGCCCGAGGTTCTGCGCCGGGAACTGGATGCGAGCATGGAAGCCAACAACAAACTCATCTTTCAGCGCATGGACGAGAGGTTCGAGCAAACCGACAAGCGCATCGACCGCTTGGAGTCCCTGATGAAGCTAGGGATGGGCTGGCTGTTCGCCTTTCAGGTGGCCATGCTGGGCGGACTAATGGGCTTGGTGGGCATGCTGGCCTTTTGACCTCACAGTCGGACGCATCCCGTTCGAGAGCGGGACGCCCTCGCTCCGAGGTACTGGGGTTGCGGACGCCGTTCAGGGCGAAGCGAGGAACACCGTCGCGCCCCGCGAGACGGTCTCCACCACGTCGAGGTCGAGCAGATCCGCAGCGGGCATCGACAGGGGATCGCGCGACAGCACCACCAAGTCCGCCTGCTTGCCGGGCGTCAGGGTGCCCTTGCAGCACTCTTCGAACGATTGATAGGCGGCGTTGGCGGTGATCGCCCGCAGCGCCTCAAGCGTGTCCAGCCGCTGCGCCTCGCCGAGCACCTGTCCGCTGCGGGTCAGGCGGTTGGTGGTCGCCCAAAGCAGGCGAATCATGTCCGGGGGCACAACGGGGGCGTCGTTGTGCACCGTGAACGGCATGTTCCTTGCCAAGGTGGAGCGGGTGGGGCTGATGCGCCGCGCCCGCTCCGGCCCGAGCACTGAGTCCCGATGCCAGTCGCCCCAGTAGAAGGTGTGCGC
The DNA here is from genome assembly GCA_964598305.1 of uncultured Pseudomonadales bacterium. GTDB lineage: Bacteria > Pseudomonadota > Gammaproteobacteria > Pseudomonadales > Azotimanducaceae > Azophilus. Next base: position 7,618 of record CAZRBP010000159.1, read on the forward strand.
CGAAAAGTAGGAAGGCA
>CAZRBP010000160.1:0-1765 GCA_964598305.1 uncultured Pseudomonadales bacterium
GCGTGAACGAATGGCAAAAGAGCCTGTTGGTGCGCAAAATGCGCAGCCACTACGGCGACCGATTGAGCGGCCGCACGATTGCGCTCTGGGGACTGGCCTTCAAGCCCAACACCAACGACATGCGCGAAGCCCCGAGCCGCACGGTCATCGACGAACTGCTCGCCGCAGGCACCCGTGTGCGGGCCTACGATCCCGTCGCGGGCGATGAGGCCAGGCGCCTCTACGGCGACCAAATCGCCGTCTGCGAGCGCCGCGAGGACACCGTGGCCGGCGCCGATGGCCTCGCCATCCTCACCGAGTGGAACGAGTTCCGCAGCCCCGACTTCGACCAACTGCGCACCCACCTTGTCGAACCCACGATTTTCGATGGCCGCAACCTTTACGACCCGCGCCGCCTAGGCCAACTCGGCTTCAACTACTACGCCATCGGCCGCCCACAGGAACGCCCCACGGCACCCGAAAATTGACAACGGCGAGCCTTCACCTATAAGCTTGAACGTTGAAATCAAGAACGGCCCCGCCCATCAAGGCGTGCGGCAAAAAGCCAATTTACGGGAGGATTCGTGGCGCACGGAAGTCAAAGGGTTGCGCGGCTCAGCATTGACGACAAGGAAATCGATCTGCCGGTGCTAGCGGGCAGCGAAGGCCCGACCGTCATCGACGTCGGCAGGCTCACCAGCCAAGGCTATTTCACCTATGATCCCGGCTTTGTTTCCACCGCCTCCTGCGATTCCGAGATCACCTACATCGACGGCGACGCAGGGGTGCTGCTGCACCGCGGCTACCCCATCGACCAGCTTGCCGAGCAATCCGACTACCTAGAACTCTGCTACCTGCTGCTGAACGGCGAGTTGCCAAGCGCCGTTGAGCGGGAGCAGTTCAACTCCACGATCAAGCGCCACACCATGGTGCACGAAAAGCTGCGCACCTTCATTGAGGGCTTCCGCCGGGAAGCCCATCCCATGGCCATCATGTGCGGCATCGTCGGGGCGCTGTCGGCCTTCTACCACAACTCGCTGGACATCAATAATGAGGAGCATCGGCGGCGAACGGCATTGCGGCTAATTGCCAAGATGCCCACCTTGGCCGCCATGAGCTACAAGTACGCCCGCGGCGAGCCCTTCGTCTATCCGCGCAACGACCTAGGCTACGCAGAGAACTTCCTGCACATGATGTTCGCCACCCCCTGCGAGGACTACGAAGTCAGCCCCGTCATCGCCCGGGCCATGGACCGCATTCTGCTGCTTCATGCCGACCATGAGCAAAACGCCTCCACGTCCACCGTGCGCATGGCTGGCTCCACCGGCGCCAATCCCTACGCCTGCGTCGCCGCCGGCATCGCCGCCCTCTGGGGGCCCGCCCACGGCGGCGCCAACGAGGCGGTGCTGAACATGCTCGACGAAATCGGCGACGAGAAGAACATCGACAAGTTCGTCGCCAAAGCCAAGGACCGTGATGACCCCTTCCGCCTGATGGGCTTCGGCCATCGCGTGTACAAGAGCTACGACCCGCGCGCCAAGGTCATGCAGCAAACCTGCCATGAAGTGCTCAACGAACTTGGGGTGCAGGACAATCCAACGCTGCGGATGGCGCAACGCCTGGAGAAGATCGCGCTTGAGGACAGTTATTTCGTCGACAAGCGCCTCTATCCCAACGTGGACTTCTACTCGGGCATCATTCTCAAGGCCATCGGCATTCCGGTGGAGATGTTCACGGTGATCTTCGCCACCGGCCGAACGCCGGGCTGGATCGCCCACTGGAACGA
>CAZRBP010000160.1:1865-7606 GCA_964598305.1 uncultured Pseudomonadales bacterium
TCACGGTGATCTTCGCCACCGGCCGAACGCCGGGCTGGATCGCCCACTGGAACGAAATGATCGGCGGGGCCTACCGGCTCGGCCGCCCCCGGCAGCTCTACCAAGGTCACCAACGGCGCGACTTTGTTCCCTTGGGCAATCGCTAGCAGGCCCGAACCAACGCCGGAGCGAGGGCACCCTGCCCTCGCAATGAGTTGGGGGAATCCGTCGATCGCAAATCAGTCCCTTAGCCGGGTGATGAGGCTGGAGGTGTCCCAGCGGCTGCCGCCCTTGGCTTCCACATCCGCGTAGAATTGATCGACCAAGGCCGTTAGCGGCAACTTGGCACCCAACGCGCGTCCCGTGCGCAGCACGATGTCGAGATCCTTGCGCATCCACTGCACGGCAAAGCCGAAGTCGAACTCCCCAGCCGCCATGGTGTGCGCCCGGTTCTCCATCTGCCAGGACTGGGCGGCGCCCTTGGCAATGACCTCCACCACAGCGTCCGCATCGAGCCCCGCCCGTTGGGCGAAGTCGATGCCTTCGCTCAGGCCCTGCAAAACCCCGGCGATGCATATCTGATTCACCATCTTGGTGAGCTGCCCGGCGCCCGCCGGACCCATCCGGCGCACAAAGCGGGCGTAGCAGTCCATGGCGGGCAACGCTCGTTGGTAATCGGCAGCATCGCCGCCCGCCATGATGGTGAGTTGGCCGTTTTCGGCCCCGGCCTGGCCACCGGATACCGGAGCGTCGACGAAGCCGACGCCCCGCTCGCTTGCGGCTGATGCCAGCTCCCGCGCGACTTCAGCGGAAACGGTGGTGTGATCCACCAGCACACTGCCCGGGTCCATGCCGTTCAAGACGCCGGTTTCGGATAGGCAAACACTGCGCACGTCATCGTCGTTGCCGACGCAGACGAATACCAAATCAGCGCCGGCTGCCGCTTCCTGGGGGAAGCTTGCCCAATCGCCGCCGTGTTCCTCCACCCACTTTCGAGCGCGGGCAGTCGTGCGGTTGAACACCCGCATCCGCCAACCTGCGCGGGCCAAGTGTCCGGCCATCGGATAGCCCATGACGCCCAGACCGATGAAGGCGGCTCGCAATTCCGGCATCTGCTTTCAATCCCGTGCGACGATGAATCGGCCAGTTTACATCAGGCTGGCCCCAACAACCGGACCACGCCGGCGTCGCCATCAACCTCCACCTGCTGCCCGTCCTTGATCTGGGCCGTCACGTCCACGATGGCGCTCACGCAAGGCTTGCCATACTCCCGGGCCACCAGTGCGCCGTGCTGCAGCTCGCCGCCGATTTCGAGCACCACTGCAGCGGCGTTGATGAACAGGGGCGTCCAGCCGGGATCGGTGGTCACCGCCACCAGGACGTCACCTGGCAACACGGGTTTCTCAAGGGGAGCGGCCAACACCTTCGCCGGCCCCCGCGCAACGCCCGGCGAAACTGCGGCACCGGTCAGAATGCGGTGCTGGTCGTCTGCGGGTGGGTCAGTCGGGAGGTGCGAGGGGCTCGTCCCACGCAACAGAATCCGTCCCCGGGAGTCGATGAACATCGGAAAGGCGCGCACATGGGCAGCGAGCTTGCGGGCAAAGGCGCCGCGCGCCTCGACGCAGGCGCGCAAGTCGAGCGCCGGGTCCGCCGCCGCCCGATCCACGTCCTCGATCCACAGCTCGAAGATCTGCTCCGGCCGGTCGAGCCGTCCTGCTTGAACAAAGGTTTGCGCCCGGTGAAGCAGCAGCCGGCGCACCCGCGCATACACTTGCATCACGTGGTGCTTGAACAGTTCCCGAGACGCCGCGTAGCGGCTGACCTCGGCGTAATGCTTGCGCAGGCGCCTGGCTTTGCGCGGCGGCAGCGCCGCCACTAGGTCGCGGTGGGCCTGCTCCCGCTGCGCCGCCCTGCGGCGTACCATGTCGTGTGGATTGAACGCCTCGCTTCCCAACGAGAGAACGGCCATCTGCCGCAGCGCCAGTTCCGGGGCCTCCCCGAACTTGGGATTGGCGAGCTCCATTTCGAGCGGCCCCCGGCACCCGAAGCGGCGGGCAAAGTCCTCCCAGCCCGCCAGAAATTCCTCGGGCAGGTCCCGCCGCCGAAGCTTGGCCGCCAAGCCCTCGATGTCTTCAAATTCGGCGGCGGGCAGCCGTTTGGCCAGATCGTAGATGGCCAGCCCCATGCGCAGCACAAGATCATCCCCTTGGCTGCCGAGAATCGCATTCGCCCAGGCGCGGCGTTCCGCAGACTTGAATCCCGCGAGCGTCTTGATGCGAAACGACAGGAAATAGAAGAGCAGGTACGCCGGGTAGGAGGACTTCAGTATCGTCTGGGCGGCGCGCGAAATGGCTTCCTGCAGGCTGTCCGAGACGGAATGCGAGTAGTCGATCGGCCGCTCGATCCATTCGGTGAACTCGGCGATGGCGCACTCGTAATCCGCATCGAAGCGGCGCGGGCGCAGCAGCGGCGCCAACAGCGCCGCGATGGCCCACCTGCACCGCCATAAAATGGCGGGCAAATAGCCCAGCAGCCGCAGCTGGCGAACTTGGCGAGGCACTTGGTCAAGACGGTAGCGGTCCATGGCGGGGGAAGTGAGCACACGGGCCACGATTGGGTTCATGGCATCCGCCGCCTTCGCAAAACCCTTCACCCGGTCGAGCAGGTGCATGTACATGGAGAGGTCGATGTAGAGCCGCCCGGTTTGCGTATGCACGCCCATGCTCGAGTGATCGCGTTGGGTCGCCGGCACGTTCAGCAACCACTGCCACAACAGCCGGTACATCAAATTGAACACGTCATCGGTCATCGGCGTCGTGGCGCTGCTCATGGTGATGCCGTCGGTGAGGTAGCCGTCCATGTAGAGACGCCGAGGCTCGCCCGGCGCGGTGAGCAGGGAGGGATGCAGGGGCACGTAGGTGGTGATCGGCCGCGCCTGCAGTAGCTGGAGTCGCCCTTCGACGAAGGCCCACTCCACGTCCACCGGACAGTCGAAAAGCGCCTCGATGGACCGCATGGCCTCGGCCAGCAAATCCAGCTCCTCGTGCTTCAAGCACCGCTGTGCCGACCGATCGCCGCCCTTGCTGCCAAGCCGGTAGTCGATCACTTCGCCGGTCACCTTATTGAGTAGGGCGGCATCCGGCGTGACGGCGCCCCCCACCACTGCATCGCCGGAGCCCCAACTGGCGTTGATGAGCAGTTCATCGAAGTCGTTGGTGCCCGGATTGATGGAAAACGCGACCCCGGACACATCGGCCGCCAAGCGCTTCTGCACCACCACCGCGATGGTGGGTTCGAAGCGTTCAATGTTCATCCGCGCCTTGTACAGCAGCACCCGCTGATCAAGGCAGGCGCAAAAGCAGGCGCGGACCGCTTCGGGCAACCCGGCGGGCTCAACGTCCAGGAACGTTTCATAGAGGCCCGCAAACGAGGCTCCCGCCAAGTCCTCTTCGGGCGACGACGAGCGCACCGCCAGCAAGCCCGCCCCCATTTGGGCCTGCACCGCTTCAAGTTGCGCCCGCTGGCCAGCGGTCCACGGCAGCTCCCCCGCTAACGACTTGACCCGATCGCAGGCTTGCGCCAGCTCTGCGCCATGATGTCCGGGAAGGGTGCGGCCAAGCAGCGCCACAACCTCACGCCATTGACGGGATCCCAGAACACCAGCCTGCCAAGGGGTGAAGAACCCGATGCTGATGACAACGCCTTCGGGTACGCTGAATCCGGCTTGGCGCAGACGAATCAGCGATGCAGCCTTGCCGCCCACCACGGTCGGTTCAGGCGCTTCGTCGGTGGCAAGGGAAAGCCACATGGCGGGCATCAACCCAATGCGCCGAGAGCCCTCATCACCTTGGCCACGGCGGCAACGATGCGGTCGAGCTGGTCGTCGGTGTGGGCGGCGCTGACGCTCATGCGCAGCATGCTGCCGCCGCCCGGCGCCGCGGGGGGCAGGAACAGATTGACGTACACGCCCTCGGCCAGCAAGCCGTTCCACGCCGCCAAGGCATCTTCCCTTTGCTGAAGGCGCACGGACATGACCGGGCTTAACGCCTCGCCCAAGTCCACGCCGAGCTGGGAGAGCCCTTGGTGCAACCGGTTGGCGTTGCGCCATAGGCGAGCTTTAAGCTCCGGGCGGGTGCGCAGGGTCCGCAGGGCAGCGCGTGTGCAAGCAATGGTCGCTGGGGACGGCGAGGCGGTGAACATGTAGGGCCGGCTGGCATAGGGGAACAGCGCCACTTCCTCGTGGCGGCTGGCGCAGAAGCCGCCCATGGTGCCCAAACTCTTGCTGAACGTGCCCACCACGAAGTCAACCTGATCCATGACGCCAGCCTCCTCAACCACACCCCGCCCTTCGGCCCCGATCACGCCAAGGGAGTGGGCCTCATCGACCAGCAGGCAGGCGCCATGACGATCCTTAACCGCCGCGATGTCGGCCAACGGCGCACGGTCACCGAGAACGCCGTAGAGGCCTTCGACAACCACCAAGGCGTTTTGCGCCCGGGCCCCGAGACGGCTCAAGCGCTTGTCCAAGCTCTCTGGATCGTTGTGCCGGAAGGTGTAGAGATCGGCGGGGCAAAGGCGGCAGCCATCGAACAGGCTGGCGTGGGCATCGGCGTCGAGCAGCACCGCGTCACCGGCGCCGAGCAGCGCCGACAGGGTGCCCAGATTGGCCGCATAGCCGGTGGAGAACACCACGGCCGCCGGATAGCCGTAAAAGCCCGCCAACTCCGCTTCGAGCGCCACATGGGCGGCATAGGTGCCGTTGGCCATGCGCGACCCGGTGGTGCCGGTGCCGGCTTGGGTCAAGGCATCGCGGCCCGCTGCAACCGCTTGCGCGTCAAAGGTCATCCCCAAGTAGTTGTTGGTGCCCGCCAAAATGGTGGGGGCACCGTTGATGATGCCCAAGGTGGGGGATTCCAAGCGCTCGATCACCGTACGGGTGGGGTCGGCCTCACCCAACCCGCGCCGGGCTTCCTCCACCGCTGCAAACTTGGCCAGCAGGCTCATGCCACGGCCTTGCCGACCACGGCCGCCAATTGGGCGATGTTGCGCACCTCGGCCAGTTGCCGCTGGTCGATGACGATGTCGAAGCGGTCCTCCACTTCCATGACGAACTCCATGATCTGCGCCGATTCGAGGGCCAGCGCATCCAGCAAGTCCGTATCCGAGGTGAAGTCGGGGGGCAGTGCCGTGATGCCGGCTAGCAGCTCGCGCAATTCCAATTCAAGAGGACTATCCATCGCGTTCCCGTCTTTAAGTGTTGAATGTCAATTCAAGTCCGCTGGCCAAATCATGCCTCGGCCGCCAACCCGTGGCGGTGCTGAAGTCATCACCGCCGCCCACCCAACGACCATGGCCAAGTTCCCGAACCTTGCCCGGCGTCAGCATCGGCGCACGGCCAAGGAGCTGCGAAAGACCAACGTTCACCTTAGCCGCTCCTTGCAACAAGGGCGTGGGAATCACCAGGATCCGAGTCCTGCCAGCACCCGCCGCCGCCGCTATGGCGGGCCAATCGTAGCCGTCTTCGGCGCCATCGTCGATGTTGAACTGCCGCCCCCGGCAGCTTCGAGGCGCCTGCAGCCAGCATAGGATGGCGTCGGCCAAATCATCGACATAGAGGAAGGACAGCCTTTGCGCGGCATTGCCGGGCACTAGGATCCAGCCACGTCGCATTAGGCGGAACAGGGGCGTGAGTTCACGGTCTCCCGGACCGTAAACGGCGGGCGGGCGAATGACGGTCGAATCGATTTGCGGATGCGCCGCCA
>CAZRBP010000161.1:0-7550 GCA_964598305.1 uncultured Pseudomonadales bacterium
CAGCGTTCGCCCGCGCAGCCGCAGCATACTGTTTCTCAAGGCTTTTTTTCACGCTACACCCATTCGGCGAAACCCATTGACGCACCGAGCCGTGTCCTCCCCCGAAAGCAATCACATCATCGTCGGCCTGTCCGGCGGGGTCGATTCGTCGGTGGCCGCGCTGCTGCTCAAGCAGCAAGGCCATCGGGTATCCGGGCTGTTCATGAAAAATTGGGACGAGGACGACGGCGAGCCCTACTGCACCGCCAAGCAGGACCTGGAAGACGCCGCCCGGGTATGCGAGCGGATCGGCATCGAACTGCATACGGCCAACTTTGCCGCGGAATACTGGGATGACGTCTTCAGCGCCTTCCTGCGGGAGTACGGGGCCGGACGCACGCCGAACCCGGACGTGCTCTGCAACCGGGAAATCAAGTTCAAGCAGTTCGCCCGCTACGCGGAGGCGCTCGGCGCTGACCAAACCGCCACCGGACACTACGTCCGCACCGCCGAGTATGGCGGGCGCCTCAAGCTGCTCAAGGGCATCGACGCCGCCAAGGACCAAAGCTACTTTCTGCAGGCGCTCAACATCGGCCAGTTGTCCACCGCCGTTTTCCCCTTGGGTGACCTGGAAAAGACCGAAGTGCGCCGCATCGCCCGCCAGCACGGGTTCCACAACCACGCCAAGAAGGACTCCACCGGCATCTGCTTCATCGGCGAGCGGCGCTTCCGCGACTTTCTCAACCGCTACCTGCCGCATAATCCAGGTCCCATGGTGGATGAGGACGGCGTAACGGTGGGCGAACACATCGGCCTGCCCTACTACACCCGCGGCCAACGCCAAGGCTTGGCGGTGGGCGGCCTGGCGGGGCGCAAGGAAGCGCCCTGGTACGTGCTCGACAAAGACATGGTGGCCAACCGGCTCATCATCACCCAGGACCCCGCCGCTCTGTACAACGACGGGTTGACCGCCGGCAGCCTCAATTGGCTAGGTGAGCCGCCATCGTTGCCCCTGCGCTGCACGGCCAGGGTGCGCCACCGTCAACCGGACCAAGACGCTTGGGTGTCCGCCGACCGGCCAGATGGCGTGACGGTGCGCTTCGATGCGCCGCAACGCGCCATCACGCCCGGCCAGTACGTCTGCTTCTACGACGGCGACATCTGCCTGGGCGGCGGCGTCATCGAGTCATTCGGCAACTTCGACGCCAAGTGCGCCGCCCATGACTAACCTCGACTATCGCTCGTTGGCGTTGGCCGCCCTATTCGAGGCGCTGGCCGAGGTGCAAAGCACTGCCGAGGGGCGCGGCGGCGATGACATTCAGCATCTCCTCACACCGCTGTTCGCCATCGACGCGGACAGCCTAGCGGCCGTTTTTGCGCCGCCCGCCCGCTATGGGAGGGGCGTCAAGACGGCGGGCAGGGCCATCGCCGGCGATCGCAACGCGCTGCGGCTGCTCAACTACGCCTTCGCCGTCATGGAATTGGCCACGCTGCTCAAACGCGAAGATCGAATTGCCGGGCAGTTGAGCCAGCGCCTGCGCGCCTTGGCCGACGCGCCCCGTGACGCGGCGCTGCTCCTCGCCTTGGACGAAGCCTACCAAGAGACCATCGGCCGGCTCGGCAAGCGCATTCAAGTGAGTGGCGACCCCGCTGCCCTGAAGCAGCCGCAAGTCGCGGCGCGCATCCGCGCGCTGCTGCTGGCGGCGGTGCGCTTCGCTTGGTTGTGGCGGCAACTTGGCGGACGCCGCTGGCAACTGATCGTGGGACGCCGCAAGACGCTGGCCGCCATGGACGCTTTAGAGAGGAAACTCGCGTGAGCAGCAGCTTGAACCCACTTACCGCCATCGGCGCAATCGACGGGCGCTACCGCACCAAGACCGAGGCGCTGGCACCCATCTTCAGCGAATACGGCTTGATCCGCTTCCGCGTTCAAGTTGAGTGCGAGTGGTTCGCCGCGTTGGCGGCACTGTCCGAGGTGGCGGAGCTGCCGCCCCTTTCGAAAGCTGCCGATAAGGCGGTGCAAGCCCTGCATGCCGACTTCTCCGTAGCGGATGCCGAGCGCGTCAAGGCCTTGGAAGTCACCACCAATCACGACGTGAAAGCGGTGGAGTACTTCGTCAAGGAGCGCATCGGCCGGATCGAGGGGCTGGCGCCGCACATCGAGTTCGTCCACTTCGCCTGCACCTCCGAAGACATCAACAATCTCGCCCATGCGCTGATGCTCAAGGCCGCGCGCGAGGCGCTCGAACCCGAAATGCAGGGCCTCATCGACGCCATCGACGGGCTGGCGCGGCAGGCGGGCGACCTGCCGATGCTGGCCCGAACCCACGGCCAGCCGGCTTCGCCCACCACTTTGGCCAAGGAGCTTAAGGTGTTCAGCGCCCGCCTCTCCAAGGCGCTCAACGCCGTAAGCGCATTGCCGCTGACGGGCAAGCTGAACGGTGCGGTCGGCAACTTCAACGCCCACGCCGCCGCCTATCCGGACATCGACTGGCCAGCCGTCAGCGAGCGATTCGTCACCGGACTCGGCTTGGCCCACAATCCCCTGACCACCCAAATCGAGCCCCACGACGGCTTAGCGGCGCTGTTTCATGCCTTCATGCGCTTCAACACCGTGCTGCTGGACTTGGCGCGCGACGTCTGGGCCTACGTCGCCATCGACTACTTCGGGCAGCGCCAAGTGGCCGGCGAAACCGGCTCCTCCACCATGCCGCACAAGGTCAATCCCATCGACTTCGAGAACGCGGAAGGCAATCTCGGCATCGCCAACGCCCTGCTCGGCCACATGGCGGACAAGCTGCCGGTTTCCCGTTGGCAGCGCGACCTGTCCGACTCCACCGTGCTGCGCAACATGGGCACGGCCCTGGCCCACGGCAGCATCGCCTACCAATCGGCGGACAAGGGCCTCGCCAAGCTGTCGATCAACCGGGCGCGCATCGAGGCGGACTTGGCGGACAATTGGGAGGTGCTCGCGGAAGCCGTGCAGACCCTGATGCGCAAGCACGGATTGGCCGAACCCTATGAACGGCTCAAGGCGGCCACCCGGGGACGGCGGCTGGATGCCGAAGGCTTCGCCGAGTTGTTGGACGCGCTCGACCTGCCCGACGACGCCCGGCGTGAACTGGCGCAACTCAAGCCGGAAACCTACATCGGACTGGCCAATCGCCTAACTGACTAGATTTTGTTTCCCAACTGGAAACTATTAGTATCCACCCATTCCAGTTGCTTTCGTATACATTAGCCCCTCGCACCATTCGGTGCCCCAACCAACACCCATTCGCTGGAACCAACTAGGAGCAAACATGTCCGCGTATCTGTCCGACTATCTGCAACAGGTCGAAGACGTCAAAAAGGAACTGATGGACCAGCCGAGCTGGCGGGCCATCAACCCGGAGTACGTGGTCCGCATGCGGCTGCAGAACCGCTTCCGCACCGGCCTCGACATCGCCCGCTACACCGCCGACATCATGCGGCGGGACATGGCCGACTACGACAACGACCCCGCACGTTACACCCAGTCCCTCGGCTGCTGGCACGGCTTCACCGCCCAACAGGTGATGATGTCGATCAAGAAGCACCGCCAAACCACGGACAAGTCCTACATCTACTTGAGCGGCTGGATGGTGGCGGCGCTGCGTTCGAGCTTCGGCCCGCTGCCCGACCAGAGCATGCACGAGAAGACCTCGGTGCCGGACTTGATCGAGGAAATCTACACCTTCCTGCGCCAAGCCGACGCCCGGGAGCTGCGGCATCTGTTCACGGCGCTCGACGAGACCCGCGTCCAAGGCGGCAACGTGGCGGAGGCGCTCTCGCGCATCGACCGCTACGAGACCCACGTGGTGCCCATGATCGCCGACATCGACGCCGGCTTCGGCAACGAGGAGGCCACATACCTGCTGGCCAAGCGCATGATCGAAGCAGGCGCCTGCGCCATCCAGATCGAAAACCAGGTCTCCGATGCCAAGCAGTGTGGCCACCAGGCCGGCAAGGTGACCGTGCCCCACGAGGACTTCGTCTCCAAGCTGAACGCGGTGCGCTACGCCTTCCTGGAGCTCGGCGTCGAGAACGGCATCATCGTCGCCCGCACCGACTCCTTGGGAGCAGGCTTGACGATGAAGATCCCGGTGTCCAAGGAACCCGGCGACCTTGGCGACCAGTACTGCAATTTCCTTGAGGCCACCGAGGTGCATGATCTCGATGAATTGCGCGACGGCGACATCACCATCCACCAAAACGGCAAGCTGTGCCGCCCGCTGCGCCTCGACAACGGCCTCTACGCCTTTCGCGAGGACACCGGCGCCGACCGGGTGGTGCTGGACTGCGTCACCAGCCTGGAACACGGCGCCGACCTGCTTTGGATCGAAACCGAACGCCCCAATCTCAAGCAAATCAAGGGGTTGGTGGATGCGGTGCGCGAAAAGGCCCCGCAGGCCAAGCTGGTGTACAACAACTCGCCGTCATTCAACTGGACCCTGGCGTTCCGCGAGCAGGTCTATGCCGAATGGCAGGAGGCGGGCAAGGACGTGTCGGCCTATCCCGACCCGGCGGTGGTCGACAAGGGCTTGATGGCAGCCGAGTACGACGACACCCCCCTAGCGGCGGCGGCGGATGAACTGATCGCTGCCTTCCAGCGGGACGCGGCCAAGGAGGCGGGCATTTTCCACCACCTGATCACCTTGCCCACCTACCACGAAACCGCCCTCGGCACGGACGTGCTGGCGGAGGGTTACTTCGGCGACGCCGGCATGCTGGCCTACGTGAAGGGCGTGCAACGTCGTGAAATCCGCCGCGGATTGGCGGCGGTCAAGCATCAGGACCTGGCCGGCTCCAACATCGGCGACGACCACAAGGAGTACTTCCTGGGCGAGAAGGCCCTGCTGGCCGGCGGCGCGGCAAACACGATGAATCAGTTCTGACCGTTACCGCAGCGGCCCGCCAAGCAATTCCTGTAGTTCGCCGTAGCTTTCGGCGGCGGCAAACTGCGGGTGCTCGCGGCGCACCCGCTCGGGCGCGCTGAACAGAACGCCTAGGTCGGCTTCCTCCAGCATGGGTATGTCGTTGTAGGAGTCACCCGCCGCCATGACCGGGAAGTTCAAGGACTTCAAGGCCTTGACGACGCTGCGCTTCGGGTCGGGCTGGCGCAGCCGGTAGCCGGCAATCCGATCATCCCGGACTTCCAAGTGGTGGCACAGCAGCGTTGGGTAGCCGAGTTTCGCCATCAGCGGGTTGGCGAACTCGTAGAAGGTGTCGGAGACGATGATCACCTGCCGGCCCTGCCGCGCCCAGTCGAGAAAGGCACGGGCGCCCGGTAGCGGGTCGAGGCCATCTATGACCGTGCGAATGGTCGAGAAGCGCAGGTCCGCCCGTGCCAGCACGTCCATGCGGTAGCGCATCAGCTCACCGTAGTCCGGAATGTCACGAGTGGTCTTGTTCAGTTCGCCAAGACCGGGGCGTTCCGCCACCGCTTGCCAGATTTCAGGGATCAGCACCCCTTCGAGGTCCAAGCATAGGATGTTCAACAAGGTCTCCTCAGTGAGTTAAGCATATGCCAAGAGGGTATTTTCATCGCGCAAACTGATATTGCTAGACTTTTTTTCTCGGAGGCCTGACTCCCAAAACACTCTCTCCCAAGTAACAAGGCGGAAGCAAATCATGGATTTCCAACAGGCGAGTGCCTACACCGAACCGCAGCATCTGCTCCGGGACATTGCCAGCCGCTTTGACCGCGAGCGGGTGGCCATCTCCTTCAGCGGCGCCGAAGACGTGGTTCTGATCGACATGGCGCACCGGGAAGGCCTCGACTTCAACGTCTTCTCGCTGGATACGGGCCGGCTGCACCCGGAAACCTACGCCTACTTCGAGAAGGTGCGCGAACACTACGGCATCGCCATCGAGCTGCTGATGCCCTCCCCCGCCGCCGTCGCCGATTTGGTCCGCGCCAAGGGCCTGTTCAGCTTCTACAAGGACGGCCACGGCGAGTGCTGCGCGGTGCGCAAGATTGAGCCGCTGCGCCGCAAGCTCGGCGAACTCGATGCCTGGGTCACCGGCCAGCGCAAGGACCAGAGCGTCACGCGAACCGACATTCCCTTGGAGCAGGAGGATCAGGCCTTCTCCACGGCGGAGCACCAGCTGCTCAAGTTCAACCCCTTGGCGGACTGGTCGTCACGGGATGTTTGGGCCTACATCCGCACCCACAAGGTGCCCTACAACGAGTTGCACGACCAAGGCTACGTCTCCATCGGCTGCCAACCCTGCACCCGCCCCATCGGCCCCCACGAGCACGAACGCACCGGCCGCTGGTGGTGGGAGGAGACCACCAAGCGCGAGTGCGGGCTGCACGCCCAAAACGTGGTCAAGATCCTCGGCTAATCAAGAAGGCGCGTACTGCCGCTCCACGGCGTTGGCGAAGGCCGCGTCCCGCGCTTCAATGAGGCCCTCGGCGGACCATTTGCGCATCTCGGTCAGGGGGAAGCGCCGGCCAGGACAGTCGGTCCGTTCGCCGCGCACCTGCCGGTGGCCGCCGATGGCGATGTTCGGGTGACGCAACTTGATCTGCAGAAGCAGGCCGCGCAGCGCTTCTAGCTGAGCTTCTGAGGGTGTGGTGACGTTGAAGTCACCGGACAGCACAACGCCAATCGATCGCGCGTGGGCGCCCCGTTCCGACTCCGGCAGGAGGTTCTCGATTCCACCCGTGGCATCGATGCGGTAGTGGAATGGCCCACCTTCGCAGGCCGAATGGTGCAGCAGCACGAATTTCATGGCGGATCCATGGCGGGTTGCCGACAATGCGCAGCAGGGTAACATCCCGCTAAAACCGCAAGGAAGAATCATGGCCTCAGATTCGCTACCTGCCGCCGCCTCCGGCGCCAAGATGATCTACCTCATTCGGCGGCGGCCGTCAGCCTCCCGGGAGGAGCTCGTCGCCCATTGGTTCGCCAACCACATGCCCGGCGTCATCGCCATGCAGGCGCGGGCGGCGGAGCGCGGCAAGCCCCACGCCAAGCGCTACATCGCCACCCTCTTCGACGCCGACCGCAACGGTGCCCATCCCATCGACGGCATCGCGCAGCTTTGGTGGGACCAGCCGTTGCCGACGCCCGCCGAGCCCCACGGCACCAAGCCCACGGACAGCTTTCAGCAGAAGGCGCAACCCTACCTGCCTTGGGCGACTCGGGAGTACCAGGTGATCGACGGAGCGGAGCACCTCGACAGCGCCCCGCTAACCCTGAACGCCCCCTACCCCACCACCCGCTCGGGGTTCTTCAAGGTGTCCTTCTTCGTCAGGGCCAAGACCGGCACCGACTTTGACGCCTTTTTCGACCACTGGCTCAGCGTCCACGCCGCCAACGTGCGCGGCGTCATGGAGCAGGTGGGCGGCTTCCGCTACCTCATCAGCCACAGCCTAGCGCCGGCCGATGAACCTTGGTCGGGCCTGGCCGAACTCTACTTCCACGACCCCAGTGGCTGGGACGCCTACCGCAAGACCATCCGCCCCGACGGCATGGAGCACTGGGTAGCGGACGATGGCGTGCTCATCCTGCGAGCGCGCACCGAGATGGTGGGCATTCCCT
>CAZRBP010000162.1:0-7450 GCA_964598305.1 uncultured Pseudomonadales bacterium
GGGCGCCCTGGCCGGGCTCCGGGACCGGGCGCTCCTCTCGGTGATGCTCTACAGCCTCGCGCGGGTGAGCGCGGCCCTGCGGATGCGGCGGCAGGACGTGCCGGCTCACCACCGGGCTGCCGCGGCCCTCGACGCCTATGTCGAGGCGGCCGGGCTCGAGGAACTGAAGGTGGCGCTGTTCCAGAGCGTGGATCCGGCGTGGCGGCGGTTGACGGGCCGGGCGCTCGAGCGGGGGTGGTTCTGGCGATGATCAAGCGGCGGGCCGCGGCCGCGGGGCTGCCGCCGTCGACGTGCTGCCACACGTTCCGGGCGACGGGGATCACGGCGTACCTGTCGAACGGGGGCACCCTCAAGCGCGCGCAGCAGATCGCCGGGCATGCGTCGCCGAAGACGACGAAGCTCTACGACCGGACGGCGGACACGGTGACCGTCGACGAGATCGAGCGCATCGTGATCTGAATGGGGGGGCCTTGGGCTCCCGCCCGGGCTCGCAGGGGTATCGGCCGTCGGCCCCTACCGCGAAGCGGTTGGGTTAGGGGTCCAGGTCGAAGCAGTCGAGGCACCTGCGCGCGAGCGGCTTGCGGCGCCCCTTCTCGGTGAGCACGCCGTAGTAGGCGCCGTCGAACTCGACGAACCCGTCGCCGAGCGCAACGAGCGTGCCGGCCTCGAGGAACCGCTCGACATAGTGGCGCCACCCGAGCGCGACGCCGTTTCCTGCGGCGGCGGCTTCCAGCACGTAGGTGTAGCTGTCGAGACCGAGGCGGCGCGGCGCCGCCTCCGGGCGTCCGACGACGGCGAACCAGTCCTCCCAGGTGCCCCAGCCCTCGTTGGGCCGCAGCAGGTCGAGCAGGGTCAGCCCGCTCCAGCCGGCGACGGGTCCGGCGAGGGTCCCGGTTCTCCGGCGCGGCGGCGGCCGCGTTCCAGGTCAGGTGGATGTCGGCGGCGGGGTCGACCGGCAGGCTCTGGTTGTGGTGGTGGTCGGTGAGGATGCGTATCCGGACGTCGTCGCCGAGCGCCCACCGCAGGGCGGCGTGGCGCCCGCATTATGAGGGAGTGGGACGCGTCGTGCGAGCAGGCGATGACGACCTGCTCGGCGCTGGCCAGCTCGGCGGCCTCGGCGGCGCCGCGGCGGATGGCCGCGAGCCCGGCCGCGACGCCGTCCCGGAATCGTTCGCCGCCGGCGGTCAGGGTGGCCCCGGCGCGCGAGCGCTCGAACAGGCGCACCGACAGCCACGTCTCGAGCTGGTTGATGTGGCGGCTGACGGCGGACTGCGAGGTGCGCAGCTCGCGCGCGGCCAAGGTAAAGCTGCCGTGCCGGGCGGCGCACTCGAAGGCGATCAGGGCGTTGGCTGGCGGCATCCGGTATGGGCCGCGCTTCACTCATGACTCGCCGGGCAGCTTCAGCCGCGCCTTCCGGGCTCCGCGCCCCCACCTGTGCCCCCTACCGGGCCGGGTCTCCGGAGGTCGTCGGAGACTGCGTCCTCGGCGGGACGTGGGGTTCAGACCTGCAGAACGGGCCGCGCTTGGCTCCTTGTGAGGCAACCCCTCTTGACAACGGCCTTTTTGCACAGTAGAGTTGCAGCCATGCACAGTCACATCGCATCCGACGCCGCTGAAATGGTCAGGATCACATCCGTGATGCCAGACCCTGCGTACGCCGAGCTGTGGGACTCGATCGTCCTCCAGCCGCCAATCAAGGAGCGCCTTCTGCGATCCTCAGCGTTGACCTTGCACATGCGGGCGGTGCTTCCCTTCGAAGTCACGGCGCTGCATGGCCTCGTCCTCCTGCATGGGCCACCGGGAACTGGGAAGACCACGCTCGGGCGTGGCCTCGCGTATCAATTGGCATCGCTCGTTAACAATCGACAGACTCGTTTCATCGAGGTCAATCCGCACGGCCTGATGAGCGCCGAACACGGCCAAAGCCAGCGGAAGGTCACGGAACTCCTGACTGAGTTCGTTCCGAGCCTAGCGGACGAGCGCATGCCGACCGTAGTTCTTCTCGATGAAATCGAATCCATGGCCGTTGCCCGTAGCGAAGCTTCCTTGGCTGCAAATCCCGCCGACGTCCATCGGGCGACAGATGCCGTTCTGGCCGCACTCGATTCCAACACCAGGACCTTTCCGAACATGATCTTTGTCGCTACCAGCAACTTCACTGGTGCCCTCGACGACGCGTTTCTCTCCAGGGTGGACGTCGACATTCACGTACCTGCGCCTGATGCTACGACTGTCTTGGCTATACTCAACTCCGCGCTAATTGCGATGTCCGAGGCGTTTCCACCCCTCGCGCTACTCGCTCGCGACCCGGCACTCAAGGAGGTCGCCGATCAACTTGCCGGCACCGATGGCAGGAGGATTCGCAAGACCATCAGCGAGGCGATGATCGAGAGGCGCGCCACTGCGATCGACCCGGGCAGCATCACTGCTCAAGACCTACTCTCGGCTGCTATACGGGTGAAGCAGAGCGGCTGTCTCCACAAACGACATCCCGGGGGCTGAACATGAAGCGACACCGAACAATCGCGGCGGCCCCGGTTCGCAGTGCCGCGGATGCATGGCAGGTTGTTTCCAGGCTTCTCGCCGAGACCCTTGAACGTAGCCCTGCGGTTCCTGGAGGAAGCGTGACGACCGAACTCACTACACTCGGTGGGCTTGGGTCCGCGCTCATCGCCGGAGGTCATCTTGAATCGAACGGGCTGGTGTTGGTCGATGTCGGCCTCCACCTCACCGTTTTCGTCGCAACGGGGGATGCAGCTCTCCGAGCCGCGGAGAACCTCAGCCCTGTACCTGGCGGTGCAGGTGCTACAAGCGGCTGGACCCTTCATTTGCCTCCTGTAGAGCCATTCAGTACGAGCATTGCCAGCGCAGTGGCGCGTTCCTCCCATCTGTCCACCGCGAAGCAACCGCCTTCGTCGCACCAGGAGAATGCCCAAGGCCTGACGCGAAAGTCGCCAATAGATCTTGAGGCATTCCGGAATATGGAGAAGACGCGATGAGCTACACGGCGACTGCAACTGCGACGTACACGATCACCCATACCGCCACTCATTTGGCAGACGTCATTTTGGGGTCGATCGCTGACATTCTCGGCACACTCGGCCTTGATCCAACCCGCCTCTTTGCCGACTGGAACACAGATCAACGTGCGATTTCGAACTGGATCGCGGAACGCTCCCTCCGTTGTGTAGTGCTAGAGTGTCATCGACCAAACGGAAGTGTAGCTCCGATTTTCGAGTTGCCGGTGTCGTATACAGGATCGGGAGATCGAGATCAGAGATTTACTGCCGACCGAGCTGCCTTGGCACGATACCTAGCAAAGCTGCAACGTGTGCCGCCGGGGACTACATACCGGCTCTTTTGTTCGTTCCGCGGGCCCCATTCCCCTCAAAGTGGCTGGAGCGCTGGCACACGGGCTGCCACATCGGGGATGCGGTCGCATAGCTTCGGGACACTCGCCACTGGACCGCATGGCACAGCGGCGCTACGCTACTTCAGCAGCAGGTGAGATACGCTATGGGTTACATTGATGATGCCTTCGACAACCTGAAATCAAATCTCGAAATAACGCCAACCGAGAGCACGTTGGCTCAGAAGCGACATCAGCTGATTCGGCAGCATATCGAATCAGCTTGGCAACTGACCGACCATTTCTTGACGGGAAGCTATGATCGACACACCAAGACAAAGAAACTCAAAGATGTCGATATCTTTGTTGTGATCGATCGGGCCGGGCCGCAGGGTTCCCTGGCTAATGGCTCGGGACGAGCCGCCGTCAAGGCGTTGGCCGAGATACTCGCCACTCGTTGGGAGGATCTCGACATCGATGATAATGTCGTTACGGTCAACTATGGCGACGAAGACGTGGCGTCGTATGAAGTTGCGCCGGTATTCGAGAGGAAGAGTAGTGGCTACCGCATGCCAGATGGAACGACGTGGATAGATACTGACCCACAAGTGCACGCGGAGTTCATTACTGCCAAGAACAAGGAGTGTAGTGAGAAATTTGTTCCTTTTATCAAGATGGCTAAGGGAATCAATCGCGAGGCGGGGGAGCCCATAGCTCCCTCGTTCTTACTTGAAGTCATGGGCCTTGAGCTGGTGCTGCCGCCCTTCGGACGATACCGTGATGAGATCAGGTTTTTTCTGGCGTCCGTTGCCGACCGAATCACGGACGATTGGCGCGACCCGGCGGGCCTCGGTCCAGACGTGAACGTTGGCATTGCCGCCGCGGAGCGGCGGCGAATGTCGCAGGTGGTGCGCGACTGGTTGGCGGTCGCCGAGGAAGCGCTGTTACTCGAGAACGAAGGGAGGGAACGCGCTGCCGTTGAGAAGTGGCGGGAGCTATTCGGGTGGCGAATGCCCAGGCCCTGAGTGCTACTCGGACTCATTGGACGCAGGCACGTCAAGGTGAGACGATGAGCGGGAAGGGAGGTGGCCCAAGGGGAATTTGCCTGGCGTCCAGGTGCTAGATCCGAAAAAATGACCAAGGCGACCAAGGCGACCAAGGGAACTGGGAAGCAAGGTGGCACGCGACGATGGACAAGGGACGAGGATCCGTCAGTCAGGTTCCGGTTGACCGGGACGAACACCCCGCTGTGGGCCGAGTGCTGCGGCAGGCGCGGAAGCACCATCGGTTATCGCTACGGGAGGTCGAGAGGCGGATCGGTAGGTCAAATGCCTACCTGTCGCAAGTCGAACGCGGCCTCATAAGGCAACCAGACCCGAGTGTGCTTCTCGATCTAGCGGAACTCTATGGACTGAATTTCATGACTCTAGCGGGGTGGGCAGGATGGGGCTCGGCGGGCAAGACTGCAGCAAGCGGTTCGCGTCACAGTGACTCAACAGCAATTCTCGTGCGACGTGTGCTGGAACTTGATGCGACGGAGCGAGATGAAGTGCTTGACTACGTTGAGAAGCTCCGGCGCAAGCGGCGAACGTAATGTCTAATACGTTGCAGACCGTTCAGCAGATGAGCATCCAAGAACGGCAGAATCTTTCTCATTCACTTACGCTATTGGCCGCGCAGCGGCAGCTTTACTCGCGCGCTAAGAGAATGCGTAATGTTGCGATCACGATAGTTTTGGGCGTTGCAACTTTGGGGCTTGTCGGCTCCATGGTGGACAGTCAACAATTCACACAGTTTTTCCCCTCCGTCGTCCTTCTATCATGGTTGTTCGACCAGCGAGTGCTGGCGACGAGAGAGCGTGATTTGCGAACGGAGGCGGCAACAATACAAGAGGCGTTCGATTGCTTAGTCCTCGACCTTTCCTGGCCGTCGTACAGGGGAATCCAGCCCCCCACGACGGATCGTGTCAGACAACTGGCGGCGGCGGCGAAGGATGTAGGCACGCTGAAGAACTGGTATCCACCAAACGCAATTCCGGTGGATCCTATGCTGGCGAAGCTCCACTGCCAACGGACCAACTGCTGGTGGGATGTTAGCCTGAGGAGAAAATGGAGGAGCTTCTTGTGGACGGTACTGTGGGGACTTTTTGTGCTGCTCATTGTGGTCTCGGCCGCTACAGGACTCACGGTCGCGAAGGTTGTGGCAATCCTGGCATCGAATATTCGAGTTATGGCGTGGGGACTGAGCGAGCGCGACAAGCAAGCTTCGGCGATTGAGCGTGTCGCCGATATTCACTCTTTTGTGTCCAGCTTTGGGGCAGAGCAGCCTCCGTCGGCAGCGGACGTTAGGGGTGTTCAGGATGCCGTGTTTGACCACCGGCGCTCAACGCCGCCATTGCCGGATTGGTTCTATTGGTGGCATCGAGAGACGCAAGAGAGGGAGGCGGGCGGAGGCTCAGATTGCTGACTTGGCGCGTTCCGCCGAGTTCCGCGTTGGTGTGGCGGCGGGGGAGCGAGCTGCACACGCACGCACTTGGGCGTTACGCTGGCGAAGGTCGCCCATGTGGTCCGTTGGATCCGGTTCGGGGTGGGCGTCACCTTTCGGCGATCCTCGCCCACGGCTGCAACCTCGGCCTCTACACCATGGAGAAGGTCGCCCCCGACATCACCTACAGGCGGCTCAAGTACGTCAGCGCCTAGCGTCCTCCCGGCCAGACAACCTCTGAATGGTGCTGCCCGGGCCGGCTCGACAGATCAGCAGAAATGACACAAAGGTCAGTCGAAAGCCGGTAACCAACCATCCGCTGCAAATCGACACGGAACAGGTAAACGCCACCACGAGGAGTCGAGGGAACACCTGGATCGTACACCATCAAGCCGTGGTCGCAATGACGAGGGAC
The DNA here is from genome assembly GCA_964598305.1 of uncultured Pseudomonadales bacterium. Taxonomy (GTDB): domain Bacteria; phylum Pseudomonadota; class Gammaproteobacteria; order Pseudomonadales; family Azotimanducaceae; genus Azophilus. The sequence goes on from CAZRBP010000162.1 coordinate 6,249, forward strand.
CCAAAGGCCCCCATTGACGAGACGGCGGACAGCCATCAGACCACGCTCAACCAAGGATACCAGTTGAACCGGGTTCGGCCCTGACGAGGCTGGAGCCCGCCGGCGTATCACGGCGAAGCCACCGGGCCGCCGGCCTGCTCGACCGCGGGCAAAGCCGGGGAGCCCGCCGGGGGCGAGCAGCTCCCACAGAACCGGTCGTCGGAGAGCGACCACGAGACCCCGGCCGCGGACCAGCTTCATCGTAGCTCCCACGAACGGAATCAGGCACCGACCCATTGCTTCACAGGAACCCGAAGAACGGCTCGTCGAACCACAGCCTGAGGGCGTTGGGGCCGTAGAGAGCCCAACATCCCGGCGGGTGGTGGTGGGCGCGCTGAGGGAGCGGATCAGGTTCTTGGGTCGGATAAGGCGGTATTCCGTTAACCGGGGGACGCCCGGGGGCCGCTTCGGGGACTACTTCTTGGCGGCCTGCTTCCTGCGTTTGGCCCAGTAGGCGGTCATGCGTTCCGACACCGCCGTCTTCTCCGCGGCCGTCATCGGCCGGCGCTTCCTCTCCGGCTTGGCGTCGGACCTGCTCTCGGCGGCGGCCGCGGCCGCCGGCTTCCTCGTCGAGGAGGACCGCCGTGAGGAGGAGCGCGTCGCCGGCGGCGGCGACGCTCCCAGAATCTGCTCGACGTCGGTCAACGCCTTGATCTCGGCCTGGAGGCGGTCGATCTCGGTTTGGCGGTCGGCAATGGCCTGTGCGATGTCACTCATGGGGCTGGAGAGTAGTGGCCCGGTAAGGGAGATGTCAACCAGCGCGGAGGTGGTTGATGGCGGTCGCCAGCGCCACCTGCCCTGTCGTCGAATCCGCCCACAGACGCACGGGGTTACCGCAGCTCGAGCTCCGCATGAGACCCCAGACGAACCAGCAGCAGGGTCTCGGCGTCGGGCTTCCGGTAAATCAGCACCAGGTCGGGCTTCACGTGGCAGTCGCGGTGATCGGCCCATTCACCGCGCAGCGGGTGGTCGCGGTATCTGGGATCCAGCGGTTGATCGTGGACCAGGGCGTCGAAGACGGGTCTCAGGCTCGCGTCCAGCGTCGGTCCATGCTCGCCCTTGGACACACGCCGGTAGTCGCGCTTGAACCTGGTGGTGAGCTCAATCGTCCGCATGCAGCCCGTCGAAGAGCGCCTGCACGCTGGCGTATCGAGGCAGGCCCT
>CAZRBP010000163.1:0-1378 GCA_964598305.1 uncultured Pseudomonadales bacterium
TGTGCGGCGCGGTTTTGAGGTGTTCCGGATCCCGCTCTGCCTCTTCGGCGATGGCGATCATCGCGTCGACGAAGCGGTCGAGTTCCTCGCGGGTTTCGGTCTCGGTGGGCTCGATCAGGAAGCACTCCGGCACCAGCAGCGGGAAATAGGTGGTGGGGGCGTGCATCCCAAAGTCGAGCAGGCGCTTGGCGAAGTCCATGGCGCTGACGCCGTGGGCCTTGGCCTGGGTGGCCAGGGTCAGGATGAACTCGTGGGTGGCGGCGCGGTTGGGGTAGGCCAGTTCGAAGCCCGCCGCCTTGAGCCGAGTGGCCAGATAGGCGGCGTTGAGCACGGCGAAGTCGCTGACCCGATCCATGCCGGTGCGGCCCAGCATCAGCGCGTAGGCCAGCGCCCGCAACAGAATGCCCGCGTTGCCGGCGAACGCGGAGAGCCGCCCGATGCTGCCGGGAATGTCGTCTTCGGTGAGCCAGCGATAGCCGTCTTCATGCTGCGCCACGAGCGGCACCGGCAGGTGCGGCAGCAGCCGTTCGCCGACCCCCACCGGCCCGGCGCCGGGCCCGCCGCCGCCGTGGGGGGTGGCGAAGGTCTTGTGCAGGTTCAGGTGCAGCACGTCGAAGCCCATGTCGGCGGGACGCACCTTGCCGAGGATGGCGTTCAGGTTGGCCCCGTCGTAGTAGAGCAGGCCGCCGGCGTCGTGCACCACTTGGGCGATCTGGACGGCTTGCCGTTCAAAGACGCCGCAGGTGGAGGGATTGGTCATCATCAGGCCGGCGGTTTGCGGGCCGACGGCGGCTTTCAAGGCGTCGAGGTCCACATCGCCGTTGCCGTCCACCGCCACTTCCCGCACGGTGTAGCCGCACATCACTGCGGTCGCGGGATTGGTGCCGTGGGCGGCATCGGGAGTTAGGATTTCGCGGCGCTCAAGATCGCCTCGGGCGCGATGGTAGGCGCGGATCATGGCCACCCCGGCGAACTCGCCTTGGGCGCCCGCCATGGGCGTCAGCGACACCGCCGCCATGCCGGTGACCTCCTTGAGGATCTCCTGCAAGGCGAAAAGGCACTCCATGAAGCCTTGGCTGGCCCGCTCGGGAGCCAACGGGTGCCGGCTCAGAAAGCCAGGTAGGCTGGCCGCCCGATGGGCGCCCCGGGGGTTGTACTTCATGGTGCAGGAGCCCAGCGGATAGAACTGGCTGTCGATGGAGAAGTTCTTGGCCGACAGGTTCGTGTAGTGGCGCACGGCCTGCAGTTCGGACACCTCCGGCAACGCGGGCGGGACGGAGCGCAGGGCGGCTTCAGGCAGACCCGCCAGGGCATCGCCATCGGGGCCGGTGCATTGCGCAGCGGCGCTGCGGCCGGTTTGGCTGAGGTCGAAGATGGT
>CAZRBP010000163.1:1478-7289 GCA_964598305.1 uncultured Pseudomonadales bacterium
GGCAGCGCCAAGGCGCATTCGTGGAAGAAGGGGCCGGGGAACAGCGGGCGCACGCCGTCGATGGCGGTGAGCCGCTCGACCAGCCGCAGCGTGTTCGCCCGGCTCGCAGAGGCAGCTGCGGCCAGCCCCTTGGCGCCCATGAGCGCCATGTGGACGGCCGCCGCGGTCACCAGCAGGCCCTGATTGGTGCAAATGTTGGAGGTGGCCTTGCCGCGCCGGATGTGCTGCTCCCGGGCCTGCAAGGTGAGGCTGTAGCCGATGCGGCCGCTGGCGTCCTCGGTCTGGCCGATGATGCGGCCGGGCAACTGCCTTGTGAGCGCGGACTTGGCGCAGATGAAACCGAACGAGGGGCCGCCGGAACTCATGGGGGCGCCCAGCGGCTGGCCATCTCCGCAGGCGATGTCGGCACCGGATTCCCCCCACTGGCCCGGCGGCTTGAGCACCGACAGGGTGAGCGGGTTGACCACGCCGATCACCGCCGTGCCTTGGCCCTTGGCCCAGTCGGTCAGGCGGTCGGCGTCTTCAAGCAAGCCGAAAAAGTTGGGCTGCTGAAGCACCACGGCAGCGAAGGCGCCATTGTCCGGCAGGCGCTGCAGGTCGCAGCGGCCCCCGGCCATGGGCAGGGTCTCGATCTCGACCCCTTGGTTGGCGACGATGTTGCGCGCCGCGTCCCGGTAGTGGGGATGCAGGGTCTCGGCCATCAGCACCCGGCGCGAGCGGGACTTGCGGGCCACCTTGCGCACCGCCATCAGGATGGCCTCCGCGAGGCCCGATGCCCCGTCATAGACGCTGGCGTTGGATGCGTCCATGCCAGTCAGCGCGCACATCATTGACTGATACTCGAAGACCAGTTGCAGGGTGCCTTGGCTGGCTTCGGCTTGATAGGGCGTGTACGCGGTCATGAACTCGCCGCGCCCGGCGATGTCCCAAACCGCCGCGGGCACATGGTGGTCGTAGCAGCCGGCCCCCGCAAAGCAGACCGGGCCAGCGTCTTGCCCGGCCCGCTCCCCCATCCACCGCAGCATGGCCATTTCGCTCATTGCTTCGCCTGGCCCAATCGAGGGCGAGGCGCCCATTCGCAGCTCGGCGGGAATCTCCTTGAAGAGCGCTGCAATCGAGTCCACGCCGATTTGCTCGAGCATGGCCCGCTCGTCGGCCGGTGTGTGTGGAATGAACGGCATCGGGAGTTCTTGGAAAAACGGGTTGGGTGCTAGGGCGCCTAGTGCTGTTCCGCGGCGCACTGCTCCGCATAGGCTTCGGCGTCTAGCAATTCCTCAAGCTGGGTCTCGTCATCCGGGGTGATTCGGAAGAACCAGCCGTCGCCGTATGGATCTTGGTTGACGATTTCCGGGCCGTCGTCAAGCGCCTCGTTGATGGCCTCCACCACGCCGCCGACCGGGGCGTAGATGTCGGACGCGGCCTTGACGGACTCGACCACCGCGATCTCCTCGCCAGCCTGCACCTCCTGCCCAACCTCCGGCAACTCCACGTACACCACGTCGCCCAAGGCCTCCTGGGCGTAGTCGCTGATGCCGACCACGACGCTGCCGTCATCGAGGCGCGCCCATTCGTGGGTGCTTGCGTAGCGCAGATCGTCCGGTGTGTCGCTCATGGGAGTGAATTCCTATTTTAGTTCTTGGAATGCGGGGCGGCCCTCGCGCACGAATGGCGGCCGCACCAGGCTGGCTCTGTGCCGCTTGCCGCGAATCAGAACCTCTGCGAGCCCGGCGGCGTTCGACGGCAACCGCGCAAAGGCGATACTGTAACCCAAGGTGGGGGAAAAAATACCACTGGTGACCACACCCTCCCCTTGTTCGGCAATAACCCGCTGTGCGCCGCGCAGCACGCCCCGGCCCTCCAGAACCAGCCCGAAGAGCTGGGTTGGGGCACCTTCAGCAGCTTGCTTGGCAAGCGCCTCGCGGCCAATGAAGCGCCGTTCCTCGGGTTGCCAGTGCACGGTCCACCCGAGGCCGGCTTCCAACGGCGTGGTGTCCAGGTCCATGTCCTGGCCGTGCAGCTTCAGGCCAGCCTCAAGGCGCAGGGTGTCCCGGGCGCCGAGGCCTGCCGGCGCCGCGCCCGCTGCGATCAGCCGCGACCAAAGTCCGGGCGCATCGGCGTTCGGCAGCATGATCTCAAGCCCAGCTTCCCCCGTGTAGCCGGTGCGGGCCAGCATCCAGTCGCCTAGATTCATCGCGTGGAAGGGCTTGAGACGATCGGTGCCCGCGCCATAGGCGTCCTCGAACAACGCAAGCGCCTGTGGGCCCTGCAGGGCGAGCATGGCCAGGTTCCGTTCCGTGACGGTTGTGTCCGGCCCCGCCCGGTCTTTGAGCCAACCGCCGACCGCCTGCCGATTGGCGGCGTTCGCCACCAGCCGGTAGCCGTCCCTTTGGCGGTAGGCGAGCAGATCGTCGATGATGCCGGCGAACTCGTTGAGCATCAGGGTGTAGAGCGCTTGGCCCTCGTTCGTCAGGCGCGCAGCGTCACCGGTCAGCACGCGCCGCAGAAGCGGCAGCGCACCCGGTCCGTCCAGGTCGAAGATGGCCATGTGCGAAACGTCGAACAGGCCGGCGGCGGCCCGAACCGCCCGATGCTCGGCGATCTGCGATCCAAAGTGCAGGGGCAGCGACCAACCGGCGAAGGGGGCCATCTTCGCGCCTGCGGCGATGCAGGCATCGTGAAGCGCGGTCTTGCGGAGCACTTCGGGCATCGGTCAGCTCAAGCGCCCCGCTAGTGGACCCAACCCCATGGCCTCAACGATGATCTGCCGCTTGAGCGGTGCCAAGCCGTTGACCAGACGCACACCGGCGTTGCGCAGCCATTGAACGGCGGGCTGCTTGAAGCCGTAGAAGCCCTGCAGGGCGGCCAGCATGCGCACCATGGCTTGGGCGCGGGCCTTGCGGCGGCGGGCGAAGGTTCGCCACAGCCCGGGTGCGCCGGGGTCCAGGGCGCCTCGTGCCGTTCTGAGCAAGCCACCGACATCCTCGAGCCCCAGATTGAGGCCCAGCCCCGCCATCAGATGCAGCACCCGGGCGGCATCGCCAATGAGCAGCACGCGCGGATGGGGATTGAAGGAAGAGGCCACCGACTGCACCAAGGGGAAGGTCAGGCGCCGGTCGAGTGCGCAGATTTCGCCCATGCAGGCTTCCGACTGGCGGGTCAATTCGACGCAAAAGGCGCTCTCGTCCAAGTCGAGCCGCCGAGCGGCGGCGGTTGGGGACTGAGACCAGACCAAGGCGGCGGTGCGTTCATCGCAACCGGGCAGCAAGGCCAAGGGGCCGTCGTGCAGGAACCGCTGCCAAGCCGTGCCGTCGTGGCCCTCGGTGGCCTGCACCACGCTCACCAGCGCCACTTGCCCGGTGTCCTGGGCTTGGGCCTTGACGCCGAGTTGTTCGCGGACCCCTGACTGGGCGCCATCGGCGGCAATCAGCAGCGCCGCCCGCAGTCGCCGGTCGCCAACGTCGATGGCCGCCGCGCCCGGTTGCGGTTCGACCACCGACGGGGCCTGCCCAACGATCAACTCAACGTTGGAGTGCTCGGCCAGCCTTTGCCACGCGGCTTGCGCCAGCGGGCCATACTCCTGCATCCAACCCAATTCGGCGCGGTCCACATCGCGGGCCTCGAAGCGGATGGCGGCGGTGCCGCGCTCCTCCCAGACCTGCATGGCCCGATAGGGCGTGGGCTTCAAGGCGTCCCACAGGTTGAGGTCCGCCAGCAGGGCTTGGGATGCTGGGGAGAGGGCCAAGGTGCGTAAATCCATGCCCAGCGCCCCCACCTGGATTTGCGGTTGACGCTTTTCGATCAGCGCAACGCGCCGGCCGGCATCCGCCAACCCCAAGGCCGCTGCCGCACCCACCGGCCCGCCGCCCACCACGGCAACTTCAAAATCCTCGCGAAAGCCTTCAGCCACGGGTTCCGGCCATGATCCGTTCGATTTCGGCGATGTCCTTGGGTGCGCCGTCGGTGAGCACCTCCGGCCCATCGGCAGTGATCAGCACGTCGTCCTCGATGCGCACCCCGATGCCCCGCCACTTGGCGGCCACGGCCTCCTGCTGGGGTGGGATGTAGATTCCGGGCTCCACCGTGAGCGCCATACCCGGGGCCAGGGCGTGCGGTTCGCCGCCGGATTGGGCGGCGCTGCAATCGTGCACGTCCAAGCCCAGCCAGTGCGAGGTTCGGTGCGGACAGAGCGCGGGGCGCTTGGCGTCCCCATTGGCGTTGTCGTCTTCCTCCGCCGTGCCGTTCACTGTGGGCGATGGATCGATGCCGAGCCCTTCGAGACCCTCCACCATGACCTTGAGCGCCGCTTCATCCGCCGCCTCGAACGCGGCTCCCGCTTGGCAGGCGGCGATGGCCTGCCGTTGGGCTTCGAGCACGATCTCATAGAGCGCGGCTTGGGCCGGGGAGAAGCGGCCGCCGACGGGAAAGGTGCGCGTCAGGTCGGCGGCGTAGTGCTCGACTTCGCAGCCCGCGTCGATCAGCACGAGGTCGCCGGCCGCCAGGGTCGCGGTGTTGGCCGTGTAGTGCAGCACGCAGGCGTTGGCGCCGCTGGCGACGATGGATGGATAGGCGCTGCTCCGGGCCCCGCCGCGCAGGAAGGCGTAGAGCAGCTCCGCTTCAAGGTCGGCTTCCCGGCCACCCGGAGCGCAATGCCGCATGGCGAGCAAGTGGCCCTCGACGGTGATGGCGCTGGCGCGGCGCATCAGCTCGACCTCGGCGGCGGATTTGAACAGGCGCAGTTCATGGAGCAGGGGCTTGAGGCCCCGAATCTCACCGTTGGGCTGCAGCCGTTGGGCTTGGGCCTCGGCCAGCCAGCCGCTTAGGCGTTGGTCGAAGGCGGCGTCCTCGCCCAAGGCGCAGTGGATGGCGCTGGCGGCCCCCACCAAGGCGGGCAGGCGCACGTCGAGTTCGCAGGCCGGATGGGCCGAATCCAACCCCAATGCCTCGGCTGCGCGGTCCGGCCCAAGGCGCTCGCCGTTGTAGAGTTCGTCCTTGGCGTCGCGTTCCTGGCAGAACAGGACCGCCTCATCGCCTTCATCTTCGCTCTTGCCGCGGCGCAGCACCAGCGTCGCCCCGGATTCCCCGAAACCCGTCAGGTACCAAAAGTCGCTGTCTTGACGAAAGGGGTAGTCCACATCGCCGTTGCGGCGCGCGGGCAAGGCGCCCGGCACGATGGCGACCGTGCCCGGCGCCATCCTGCCCAGCAGGTTGCTGCGCCGCTGGCGATGCTCATCAAGGCTAATCGGCGTCATCGGCCATGGCGCCGCCGGTGGCCAGCAGCAGTGCCCCGACCTTGACGTACTGCTCAAGTTCCGAGAGCGCCGCTTCGGCGGTCTCGTCGTCCTCATCGTGGATTTCAGCCCCGGAAATGGCGATGAAGTCGTTTAGCAGCTCCTCGCCCTGCTCGTCCTCCGCGACCGGCTGGGTGCCGTAGCCGGCGGCGAAGGCGCCGCACCATTCGGCGATGCCCAGCACGCGTTCGGCTATGGGCGCATCATCATCCGGCAACAGCGGCGCGAAGCCGAGGTCATCGTCCATCAGGGCGTCGAGGCTGGCGTGCACGAACTCATCCACGCTGTCGGCATCGGTCAAGGCGTCGCTGCCGAGCAGCTCGATGAGCTCCCGCAGCAGGTCGCGTTGCTCCGCATCCTCGTCCAAGGACCGGGCAATGCCTGCCGCGAGGCCGCAGACGGCGCCGTGGAGTTCCGAGATGGAAATGGACTGGCTGGCCCGAACCGCCAGCGCTGTGAGATCGGCCAAGGCTTCCGCGCATCCTGAGTGTGGCCCGCAATGCTAGCAGGTTTTCGGGGCGCA
>CAZRBP010000164.1:0-7248 GCA_964598305.1 uncultured Pseudomonadales bacterium
CCATTTTTCCCATCTAATCTTGGCCTCGGCTTCGATCCCCATGCGGGGACGGAGACCGCTGGTGCGCCCTTGGGTGCGCCGGCACCGCTGAACAAGCGCCAGGACTTGATCCGCTTTGGAGGACAGGTACCCATGGAATTCAACGGCAACAGCCATTCGCTCGCGGTATTGGCGCATTTGTGCGCCCGTGGGTAGTGGCTTAGTTTGAATTGAATCAGCCTTTGGAGTCAGCTTGAATCAATTCAAACTAAGCCACTACCCGCCTGTGTTGCGAAGCCTCCGTGTTCAGGTTCCCGGCTTCAGCTTCCAGACAAATCCCGGAGGACGCCATGAACACCCTTGATTTTGCGCGGCGCAAGGCCGCTCGAGAGCCCATTTCCATGGTCACCTGCTACGACTTTTGGTCAGCCCAAGTCCTGAACCGAACCGACGTGGATTGCCTGCTGGTGGGCGACAGCCTCGCCATGGTCATGCACGGCTTCGACAGCACCGTGCAGGCTACGGTGGAGATGATGGCGCTGCATGCCGCTGCGGTGCGGCGAGGCGCGCCGGACAAGTACATCGTCGGCGACATGCCTTTCCTGTCCATGCGCAGGGGCCAGGACTTCGCCATGGACTCGGTGCAGGCGCTCATGCAAACCGGCGTCAACGCCATCAAGGTGGAGGGCGAGGCCGGCCAGACCGAGTTGACGGCGCACATCGTCGAGTCCGGTGTGCCCGTGATGGGGCATCTGGGCCTGACCCCGCAGTCCGTGCAGGCCTTCGGCGGGCACAGGGTGCAGGGCCGCAACGAAGGCCAGGCCGGGCAGATACTCAGCTCCGCCCGCAAGCTGGAGGCGGCCGGCTGCTTTGCGCTGGTGCTCGAATGCATCCCCCGGCAACTCGCCCGGCGCATCACCGAGGAGCTTTCCATTCCCACCATCGGCATCGGCGCCGGGCCCGACACCGATGGCCAAGTGCTGGTGCTGCAGGACATGCTGGGCATGAATCCGGAATTCAAGCCGCGCTTTTTGCGTCATTACGCCGATGGGCGCGGGCTGATTCACGACGCCGTTGACCGCTTCGCCGAAGACACTCGAAGCGGCGCCTTCCCCGCCAGCGTCGAGTCCTATGGATGACGGCCATTCCTCGCTCCGCACCAAGGGATTCGCATGAACGTTCTGCGCGGCGTCGATGAGTGGCGGCGGTTTCGCGCCGCGCTCACCGGCAGCCTTGGTTTCGTGCCCACCTTGGGCGGGTTGCATGAGGGCCATGCGGCGCTAATTCAGCGGGCCGCCGCCGACAACGACTTGGCCGTGGTAAGCCTCTTCCTGAATCCGACCCAGTTCAACGACCTAGGGGATCTGGCGAGCTATCCGGCCAGTCTCGAAGACGACTTGGCCTACGCCGAAGCGCAGGGAGCGGGTGCTGTGCTGGCCCCGGACCGCGAGGCGATCTACGCTGATGGCTTTCGCTATAAGGTGGAGGAAGCGCCGCTCAGTGGCGAACTCTGCGGCGCCCATCGGCCCGGGCACTTCAGCGGCGTCTTGACGGTGGTGCTAAAGCTCTTGAACCTCGTCAAGCCCGACCGTGCCTATTTTGGCGAAAAGGACTACCAACAGCTTGAGCTCATCCGCGGCATGGCGGAGGCCTTCTTCATCGACGCCGAGATCGTGGCCTGCCCCACGGTTCGCGACGCCGATGGCCTCGCGTTGAGTTCGCGCAACGCCCGGCTCGACGCCGCGGGCCGGGCGTTGGCGCCCCGGCTGCGCGAGGCGTTGGCCTGCCCCGGCTCCGATGACCAAGTGGCCGATGCCCTTTCCCGCTTGGGTTTTGACGTGGACTACGTGGCCACCCGCTTCGGCCGGCGGCTGGCGGCGGCGAGCATCTCCGTCCGTTCCCCCGAAGGGTGTGTGCGCTTGATTGACAACATCCCGCTGGATCGCATCCGCGCCGCCAGCGATGGGTCCGGAGGCGACCCATCATGATTCTGGCCCTCGACGTCGGCAACAGCCAGATATACTGTGGCGTCTTCGATGACGGCGAATTGGTGGTGCAGTTTCGCCGCACGTCCACCGTCAAGGGCTCGTCCGACGAACTCGGCGTCTTCCTGCGGGCGGCGCTGCGGGAAAACGGCATCGACCCCAACAACATTGCGCAGATCACCGCCTGTTCGGTGGTGCCGGACATCAACTACTCCCTGCGCGCCTGCTGCCAGAAGTACTTCAACATCGAGCCCCTGATCCTGCGCCCCGGCGTCAAGACCGGCCTGAAGATTGGCTACAAGGATCCCAAGGAGGTCGGTGCCGACCGCATTGCCGATGCCATGGGCGCGATCAAGCTGTTTCCGGACCGCAACCTGATCGTCATCGACTTCGGCACCGCCACCACCGTGTGCGCCATCACCCGCGACCGGGAATTTCTTGGCGGCAATATCGTGCCCGGCCTGCGGCTGGCCATGGACGCCTTGGAATCGAAGACCGCGCAACTGCCCTCGGTGGAGATCAAGCCGGTGCGCTCGTCGGTCGGCCGCTCCACCGTGGAGAGCATTCAGAGCGGTCTGTATTGGAGCAATGTCGGCATGGTGAAGGAACTCGTGCAGCGGATCAGCGACGAAGTCTTCCGCGACGACCGCCCCCTCGTGATCGCCACGGGAGGCTTCTGCCATCTGTTCAACCGCGAAAAGCTGTTCGACCGGGTCGCGCCCGACCTGATTCTCACCGGCCTGCTCGAAGCGCTGCAGCTCAATTCCTGACCTGACCCCTACCTCTTGCATCAACCTTTCCTTATATTGCGCCGATGAACTAGAGGCTGGGGTCTGCGCCGCCCCAATTCACATTCATTGCCGGAGGCTTTCGTGCCGGACGCGCCGCGACAGGACTTCTCCATTCGCCAAGACACGGGCATGACCTACAGCGGGGCGCTGTCCTTTCTGCGCTGCAGGCGCACCCGGGATATCGAGGGGGCGGATATCGTGGTCTCCGGGCTGCCCTTCGACTGCGCCACCACTTTCCGCCCCGGCGCCCGCTTTGGTCCGGCGGCCATCCGCGCCGCCAGCGTTCAGCTCGCCGAGATCACCGAGCGGGCGTTTCCCTTCGGCATCGATCCGCTTACCAGGCTCGGGGTGGCCGACTACGGCGACTGCGAGTTCGATTCCGGCTTTCCGCAGCAGGCGGCGGCGGTGATCGAGAGCCATGCCCGTGCCATCCTGGCGGCGGGCGCAACCATGCTGACCTTCGGCGGCGACCACTTCGTGACTTATCCGCTGCTGCGCGCCCACGCGGAAAAGCACGGCCCGTTAGCGCTGATTCACTTCGACGCCCACGTGGACACTTGGGAGGATGACGGCGAACGCCTGGATCACGGCTCCATGTTCCTGCGCGCCAAGCGCGAGGGGCTGATCGACGTGGCGCATTCCGTGCAGGTCGGCGTCCGCGCCTACAGCGAAAGCGACCACGGCTTCACCATACTGGACGCACCTTGGGTGCATGAGCACGGGCCCGGGGCTGCGCTCAAGGAGATTCTGCGGGTAGTGGGCGAGCGCAAGGCCTATCTCACCTTCGACATCGACTGCTTGGACCCGGCCTTCGCCCCGGGCACCGGAACGCCGGTGGCCGGCGGCCTGTCGTCCGCCCAAGCGCTCGCCATTGTGCGCGGGCTCGGGCCACTCGACATCGTTGGCATGGATGTGGTGGAAGTGGCGCCGGCCTACGATCACGCCGAAATCACGGCCATTGCCGCCGCCACCCTCGCCCATGACTTCATCGGCCTGCAGGCGCTCAAGAGGGCCGAGGCGCCGATGGCTGGGGCCGCATCCAGCGCCGGCACGTCCCGGAGCTGATCCATGCACCTTGGTCTGACGCCCTGGAACTTCGACGACCGTTCAGCCCAGTCCCTGGCCCGGCAGGCGCAGTTTGGCGAGTCCTTGGGCTACAAGTCGTTCTGGTTGCCGGAAAGCCACTTCACCGAGAACGCCCTGCCGGACCCGCTGATGCTGTTGGCGGCGGCCGCTGCGGACACCCAGACCATTCAGCTCGCCACCACCTCCTACCTGCTGCCGATGCGCAATCCCCTGCTGGCTGCTGAGCAAGTGGCGGTGCTTGATCAACTCTCCGCCGGGCGGGTGGTGCTTGGCGTCGGGCGCGGCTTCGCTCCGGCCATGCTGCGGGCCTTCGACGTGGCGCCGCGGGAGAAGCGGGCGCGTTTCGAGGCCAACCTAGACGTGATGATGCGAGCTTGGGCCGGGGAACCCATCGCCGTGGAGGGCGCCGATGAGCGGCTGCGGCTCGATCCGCTGCCTGTTCAGCAACCCCATCCGCCGGTCTGGGTGGCCGCATTCGGGCCGAAGGCTCTGGCTCAAGCGGGCCGCTTGGGCTTGCCGTACTTGGCGTCGCCAATGGAAACACTGAGCAGCCTGCAGGCCAATTTCGAGGCCCACGGACGGGCGGCAGTCGAAGCAGGGCACGGCGAATTGACCGTTCGGCCCATCATGCGCACCGTGTTCATAGGCCACAGCCGCCGGGAGACGGAGGCGATTCGGCAAAGCCTGGCCGATGGCGGCCGACCGGGGCGCGACGACGGCGCGAGTGTCGACGACTGGGCGCTGGTTGGCGACCGGGGCCATGTAGCGGCGAAGTTCGATGAGTATCGGGAGGTGCTCGGCGCCACGCACATCGTCGTCACCCGCCTGCGGATCGGCGGCGTTGCCGAGCAGCGGCTGATGAGGTCCATCGCCGATGTCCTTGAACTGTTCTAACCGATCGAGAGGACCGCAATGAGCTTCACTGTCCTTTATCCATTCTTCCGCTGGAGCCACAACCGCGACGTGGAGATCGCCAGCATGGGCGAAACCGGGCGCGCCGAATTCAGCGCCACTTTCGAGGAGGTCAGCGCCGCGCAGTGGGCGGCCTGCGACGCCATCGTCACGGTGGCCGACCTGCCGGAGGGCTGCCGCGCCCAGTTGCGCCAATGCCGCATCGTCGTCACCCCCAAGGTTGGCTTCGATAACTTCGACCTCGCCGCTTGGGCCGAACTCGGCATCCCGCTGTGCAACGTGCCGGACTACGGCACCTTGGAGGTTGCCGACCACGCCATGGCGCTGATGCTGTCGCTGATGAAGGGCATTACCTTCCACACCCGGGAACTCAAGGCGAATCCTCAAGAGCACTGGCGTCCGGCTCTCAACCCTTATGGGCGGCGGCTGTCCGCGTGCACGTTCGGCATTGTTGGCTTGGGCCGCATCGGCACCGCCGCGGCGCTGCGGGCCAAGGCCTTCGGCATGGACGTGGCGTTCTATGACCCCTACCTCAGCAACGGCGTTGACCTCGCCATCGGCGTGCGGCGGGTGCATGCCTTGGATGAGCTGTTTGCCGCCAGCGATGTGGTGAGCGTGCATGCGCCGCTGTCACCCGAAACCGAGCGGATGATCGATGCCCAAGTGCTGGCCGCCAGTAAGCCGGGCCTGATTCTCATCAACACGGCGCGGGGGCCAATCGTCGATCTCGACGCCTTGACCGACGCTCTGCGCAACGGCCAAGTGCAAGCTGCCGGACTCGACGTGTTGCCGGCGGAGCCGGCCGACCCGGAACATCCGCTCATCGAGGCCTGGGCCAGCAACGAGGAGTGGGTGGACCACCGCCTGCTCATCACGCCCCACTCCGCCTTCTTCACCCCGGAGTCAGCCTACGACATGCGCTTCAAGGGCGGCGAAATCGCACTGACCTATCTAGCGGGCGGACGGCTGCAGAACTGCGTCAACCAGCATCTGCTGGATCAAAGAGCCTAAGCCCCCGGTATCGTCCATGGTGGAGCCCAACTTCGAAAAACGGCGCCAACGGGTCTATCTGATTCTCTCGGGCGTGTTCCTCGGCACCTTGGCGCTGCTGAACGTGCTCGGCATCAGCCGCTTCCTGGACCTGTCCTTCGAACTGTTTGGCATCAACATTCCGATGGTGGTGGCCATCGGCGTGCTGCCCTATCCCATCACCTTTCTGTGCACGGACCTGATCAGCGAGCTGTTCGGCGAGAAGAAGGCGCGGGACATGGTTTGGGTGGGCCTGCTGCTCAACGGCTGGGTGGTGTTCCTGCTTTGGCTCGGCGGCGCGCTGCCCGGCTTTGAGCCCATGGACCCCGCCACCGGGCTGCCGCAGACCGACGCCGCCGGGCGGCTGCCGGTCTTCTTTGAAGTGCGCCAACTCGCCTTCGGCGCGGTGGCGGCGTCAATGATCGCCTACTTGGCGGCCCAATTCTGCGACGTGCGCCTGTTTCACTTTTGGAAGAAGCTCACGGGCGGACGCCACCTGTGGCTGCGCAACAACGCCTCCACGATGACCAGCCAGATGGTGGACACCACCGCGGTGATCCTCATCACCCACTTCTACGCCCATGCCCTGCCGATTGATGAAGCGGTGCCGCTGGCACCCCAGTTGCTGACGTTCATCCTCTCCGGATACGTCTTCAAGCTGCTGGTGGCGGCCGTCGATACCGGCCCGGTGTACCTACTGGTCCGCTGGCTGCGGCCCTACCTCGGCCTCACGGGCACCGAGGAGGCGACTGAGTAGTCTTGGCTACCGCTCCACTTGGCCGAGGTTGGCGTGCAGCACCGCGCCGTTGATGACCGGGCTTTCAGCCGCCCAATGCAGGGTGTGGGCAATTTCCGAGGGTTCGATGAGCCGGCCGTAGGCGGACAGGCCGCGCACGGCGTCCATGGCTTCGTCCGGCACATGGGCGCGCAGCATTTCCGTGTCCGTGAAGCCGGGGCAGATGCAGGCGGTGTGGATGCCCCGCCCGGCCAAGTCCTGGCAGGTCGCCCGCATCATGCCGATCAGGGCGTGCTTGGTGACCACGTAGGAATAGCTGTTCGGCACCGCCTTTTCCGCCAGCGTCGAGCCCACGTAGAGTATCGACGAACCGCTTGGCATGCGGGGAATGAGGAAGCGGTTCAGCGTGTTGGGAGCCGCGAGGTTGACTTCCATCACGGCGCGCAACTGATCGCTTGGGGTATCGGCGGCGCTGTCGTTCAACAGCCGCGAGGCGTTGTGGATGAGTGACACCGCATCCGCGCCTGCGAGGGCCTTGCCTAGCGGTTCGCTCAAGGCGTCAAGGAAATTCGCATCCGACAAGTCCCCCGGAAGGTGATTGACCGACGGTAGGGGACAGGGGCGGCGGGAAATGTTGGTTACCGCGTAGCCAGTGGCGGCGAAGCGCCGCGCCGTGGCGAGACCGATGCCGGCGCTGGCGCCGGTGATGATTAGCGTTTTCATGGCGCAC
>CAZRBP010000165.1:0-7014 GCA_964598305.1 uncultured Pseudomonadales bacterium
GGCAGGAACTCCATTGGTTCAGGGCGAGGGCAGGATGCCCTCGAGCCGATGGGAGTTTCGCGCCGACGCGAGCCTCCGGCTCGAGGGTGGACACTCTCGACTTGAGTTGGGTTCCGTGCAAATCTGCCCACCAGTTTCACGGGTGCCGGGAAGGGGACACAAGCAACGTGGCTGGAAAGTCGGAACGCCAAGCGGTTCTGCTGGCGCTGCTGGCAGTAGCCCTGTGGTCCACGGTAGCGACGGGATTCAAGCTGGGGCTGCGCACGCTTGAGCCGGTGCAATTGCTGTTCGCCGGCGCCTTGGTGTCCACCGTTTTCTTCTGGGCGGTTGCCGGGTGGTTGGGGCGGCTGCGGCTGCCGGCGAAGGGCGTTGGCCAAGCGGCGCTGTTCGGCCTGCTCAATCCCTTTGCCTACTATGTCGTGCTCTTCGCCGCCTACGATCGGCTGCCGGCGCAGGTTGCGCAACCGCTGAACTACACCTGGTCCATCGCCATGGCGCTGCTGGCTTGGCCGATACTGGGTCAACGGCCAACGCGGCCCATTCTGCTGGGCATACTGCTCAGCTACGGCGGCGTTCTGATCGTGCTGCGGCCCTGGGGGCTCGATCAATCCCAAGCCATTGATTGGGGCGGCGTTGCGCTGGCACTGGGCAGCACCCTGTTATGGGCGGGCTACTGGCTGGCCCAGGCACGCTCCACAATCGACCCCATCGCCCTGTTAGCTTGGAGTTTTCCCTTCGGACTGGCAGCCACCGCGGCCCTCTGCGCCGCCGGGCCGGGCTGGCCGCCGCTGTCGGCGGACACGCTGCTCTTCGGTGCTTGGGTGGGGCTGGTGGAAATGGGCGTCGCCTTCCTGCTCTGGCGCTACGCCCTGGCGCTCACGGCCAACGCCGCCCGCATCGGGCAACTAATCTACCTCGCCCCACTGCTGTCCTTGGGGCTGATTGCCCTGGTGCTCGGCGAAGCCATTCACCCGGCCTCGGTCATCGGCCTAGGCGTCATCATCGCCGGGTTGGCGGTGGCGAATCGCTAGAGCGTGGGCAACCAGTCGGCCAGCGCGGCGCCAATCTCCGTTGGGGAGTCCTCCTGGATGAAGTGGCTGCCCTTGACCGTCACTTCGGTTTGGTTGGGCCATGCGCGGCAGAATTCCCGGGTGGCGCCCGTGATGAGGGCGCCCGGTTCGGCATTGATGAAGAGCTTCGGCACGTCGGAACCGGCTAGCCAATCCGAATAGTCCTGGGCGAGGGCCACCACGTCCGCCGGCTCCCCGTCGATGGGAATTTGCCGCGGCCAGGTGAGCGTGGGACGCCGGGACTCGCCCGCTTCAAGGTACGGCCTGCGGTAAACGGCCATTTCCTCATCGTTAAGCCCGCGCAGCACCGAACCGGGCAGCACCCGCTCCACGAACAGGTTCTTTTCCAACACCATCGCCTCGCCTGCTGGGGAACGAAAGCCCTGGAAGACCGGCCTTGCGTCGGCAGGAAACTCGTCCCAGGAGACGGGCCGGACGATGGCCTCCATGTAGCAAATGCCCTTGACGGCGCTGCGGTGGCGGTTGGCCCAGTGAAAGCCCAGGGCCGAGCCCCAATCGTGGATGACGAACACCGCATTCCCGGTGACGCCGAGCGCTTCGAGCAGGGCATCGAGGTAACGCGCGTGCTCGGCGAAGGTGTAGCGGTGCGGCCCCGAGTCGTCCAGCTTGTCCGAATCGCCCATGCCGATCAGGTCCGGCGCCAAGCAGCGTCCGAAGCCCGCCGCTGCCGGCATAATGTTGCGCCAGAGATAGGAGGAAGTGGGATTGCCGTGCAGGAACACGATCGGGTCGCCCTCGCCCATTTCGGCGTAGGCCATTTGTTTGCCAAGCACTTCGATGCGCTGCTTGGGAAGTTCGTCTGCTGTCATCTTCTTCGCCCCTGTGGAATCAACTGATCTCAAGCACCCTTGAACACCGGCTTGCGCTTCTCCAGGAAGGCGTTGATGCCCTCCTGCCCATCACCACCGGCGGCGAGGCCAGCAATCGCCCTGGCCTCAAGCTCCATCTGTGACTCCAGGGTTTGGTCGAAGGTGCCGTTGAGCAGCGTCTTGACGGCGGCAAAGGCGGCGGTTGGGCCGCTGGCCAATCGCTTCGCCAACCCCTGGGCCTCCTCCAGCAGTTCCGCATCGGCCACCACTTGATTGACGATGCCCCAGTCCAGGGCTTCCTGGCTGCTGAGCAATCGATTGGTGAGCATCAGCTCGCGGGTGCGGCGGTCGCCGATCTTGCGCGGCATGTAATAGGTCGAACTGCCGTCCGGCGATAGCCCCGCACGGGTGTAGGCCATGGTGAACACGGCCGATTCAGCGGCGATGGCCAAGTCGCAGGCCATGACCAGGCTGAAGCCGGCGCCCGCTGCGGTGCCGTTGACCGCACCGATTACGGGCGCCTTGCTGCGGGCCAACCGGGAAAGGCCCACATGCAGGTCGCCAGTCATTTGCATGAGCAGCTTGCGCGCCCCATCCCCCGCCTTGGCGAAGGCGCCAAGGTCGCCGCCGGCGCAGAACATCCTGCCGGCACCGGTGAGCACGATGGCCCGAACCGCTGGGTCGTCGTCCGCGTCGATGGCCGCCGCGCCAAGCTCCTTGGCCATTAGCGGACCCATGGCGTTGGCCGCGTCCGGGCGATTGAAGGTGATGGTCGCCACGTTGTCCGCGACCTCGTAGTTCAGGGTTTCAAAACTCATGGATGGCTCCGTTGGCGACCCGTTACAATGCCCACCTGCGGGTAGCTCGCCCCGAGGCAAGGAGTGTGCTGGAGCGCCAGCATAAACCACTCCAACGGGATGTAAAACGCTGAAACACCGCTGGACCGAAACAACACGCCGACCAACTCAACCCGCCGGACGCATAGGCAAGTGACAAATTGGCTAAAAGACCCGCTCATCGCCTTCCTAGGCCTCGGCGCCGCGCTGTTCGCCGCCGCAGGCTTATTGGACGGTGACGCCCAAAACCGCGTCATCGACGTGGACGCCGCCGAAGTGAATCGGCTCACCCAGCAGTGGAACGCCCAAATGGGGCGTCAGCCAACCGCGGAGGAGATGGATGGTCTCATCGAGAGTTTCATCCAAGAGGAAATCTACTTCCGCGAGGCCTTGCGATTGTCGTTGGACCAAGGCGACATCATCGTCCGTCGGCGCCTGGTGCAGAAGCTGAACTTCCTGACCGAGGACATCGCCACTAGCCAGTCGCCCAGCGAAGCGGAACTACGCGCCTTCCATGATGCCAACGCCGAGCGCTATCGGCTGCCAGCCCGCTACAGCTTCCGGCATCGATACTTCTCCACCGACCGACGCGCCAACGCCAAGGCGGATGCCGAGGCGGCGCTTGCGGACCCAAACGCCAAGGGCGACCCCTTCATGCTGCAGCGCGCCTACGCGGAACGGTCCGAGCGCGCGGTTGGCGACCTGTTCGGAAGGCCCTTCGCCGCCGCTCTGGTGGCGCTCAGCCCGGCCCCGGACTGGCAGGGCCCCCTGCGCTCGGCCTACGGCTGGCACTTGGTGAAGCTCGAACGCGCGCTGCCGGAAACGCAGCCGCCGTTCGAGGAGCTGGCCAACCGGGTGGCGGCCGACTTCACGGCGGAGCGCCGTGAGCAAGCCAACGCCGCCTACTACCAAGCGCTGCGCAGCCGCTACGAAGTGCAACGGCCATGAGTTCGTTGCGATGGGCTCTGCTGGCCGCGGCGTTGATCGCCAGCACGCCCTTGGCGGCCCACGAGGTTCGTCCGGCCTATCTGCAAATCGTCGAAAGCGCCCCGGAACGGTTCAACGTGCTGTGGAAGCAACCGATCGTGCAGGACCGCCGGCTGCCGATCGACCCGGTGCTGCCCAACGAATGCCCGCCGCTGGCCGATCCGGTGCCCGAAGTGGTCAGCGGCGCCTTGGTGCAGCAATGGGAAGTGGCTTGCCCCCTCGACCAAGGCGCCATCCACATCGGTGGCTTGGCGCGGACCCTGACCGACGTGATGGTGGAGATTCAGCACTTGGACGGCCAGCAGCTGACAGCGCTCCTGCGCCCCAATTCGCCGTCGCTGGACCTAGGCGATCCAACACCCCAAGTGGCCGCCTACCTGTGGCTCGGCATCGAGCATCTGCTGTTCGGCATCGACCATGTATTGTTCGTCATCGGCTTGGTCTATCTGATTCCCAGCCGCTGGGAACTGCTGAAGACCGTCACCGCCTTCACCCTCGCCCACAGCGTCACGCTGGCGCTGTCGGTGCTTGAGTTGGTGCGGCTCCCGCAAGGGCCGGTGGAGGGGGTGATTGCCCTGTCCATCCTGTTTCTAGCACGTGAGCTGCTCTTGCCGCCGGAGCGCCGTTCGACGATGACCGGCCGCCGACCCTGGATCATGGCTTTCCTTTTCGGCCTGCTGCACGGCTTCGGCTTCGCCGGCGCGCTGGCCGACATCGGACTGCCGCGGGATCAACTGGCACCGGCATTGCTGCTGTTCAACATCGGCATCGAAGTGGGCCAGCTGTTGATCATCGCCCTGTTGCTGGCCTTGTTGGGCACGGCGCGATGGCTGGGGCTGCGTCCCCCCACCGCAGTGCTGCAGGGGGTTGCGCAGCCAGCCGGCGCACCGCAGGCGGGACTGGCTTGGATCGACTTGGCCCTGATTTACAGCATCGGCGCCATGGCCGCCTACTGGACCATCCACCGAACGCTGGGCCTGCTTTAGGGAAGGAGATAGCCGGACGAGGGCGCGAACCAGAGGTTCGTCATGCCCCCGATCCGAGGGAAGGCTAATAGCCTTCCAACTCCCCGTAGCGATTGCGGTGGAAGTTGACGTCGCCCAAGGTCTGTTCGCTGACTGCGGCCCGCTTGATGAAGAAGCCGATGTCGAACTCGTCGGTCATGCCAATGCCGCCGTGCATCTGGATGCCCTCGCGGGAAACCAAGTTGTAGGTCTCCCCCACCTTGGCCTTGGCGAGGCTCGCGAGCTTGGCGACCTCGTCGGCGCCGCGGCCCTCGTCCAAGGCGGTGAGCGCCTCGAGGACGCAGGACTTGGACAGCTCGACCTCGCAAAACATGTTGGCGGCCCGGTGCTTGAGCGCTTGGAAGGAGCCGATGGGCACACCGAATTGCTCGCGCTCCTTCAAGTAGGCGACGGTGCGCTCGAAGCACTCCTGAATGCCGCCGAGCATTTCCGCCGCCATGCCGATGCGGCCGATGTCTAGGGTGGGATCGAGCACCTCGGCGCCCCGGTCCAATTCGCCGACCAGCGCATCGGCACCCACCTGAACCTGGTCGAACTCAATGTTGGCCACATTGCGCGAATCGGCCATGCGCAGCCTGGTGACCGCCACGCCAGCGGCCTGGCGGTCCACTAGAAACAGGCTGATGCCATCCCGCCCGCCCGACTCGCCGGAGGTGCGCGCCGCCACCAGCAGTTGCTCGGCCACATGGCCATCGAGCACGAAGGTCTTGCGCCCGCTGATGACGAACCCTTCGCGCGCGGCCGCCGCCGTGGTGGACACGCCATAGGGATTGTGGCGGTGGGACTCCTCCAGCGCCAAGGCCATGAGCCGTTCGCCCGAAGCGATGCGCGGCAGCAGTTCCGCCTTTTGCGCGTCGCTGCCGCCGATGTTGATGGCCGTGCCGCACAGCCACACGCTGGCGAACAGCGGGCTGGCCACCAAGTTGCGCCCCGTCTCCTCGGTGACGACGCCGAGCCCCTTGTAACCGAAATCAAGGCCGCCATGGGCTTCCGGGAAGGGAACCGCCGCCCAGCCCAGCTCCGCCATGGCCTGCCAAGTGGCCGGGTCATAGCCCGTCGCGGAGTCCTCGTCGCGCAGCCGGCGCAACTGGGCAATCGGGGCGTTGTTGGCGCAAAAGTCCCGGGCGCTGTCCTTGAGCATGGTCTGCTCTTCATTGAGAGTCATCGCCATCGCTTATCCATTCCTCATGATCAAGGCGAAAGGCCGGATAAAACCAAACTCGCATCGCTTTGTCGAGTCAAACGGCCTTGCTACCATGCGCTTGCTTGCAGTTCACTGAAATCACCACCACCCACTCACGTCAAGGAGCAACATGTACGACGAAATCACCTATGCGGTTGAAGATCCCGTAGCCGTCATCACGATGAACCGGCCGGACCGCCTGAACGCCTTCACCGGCCGCATGCTGGCGGAGATTCGACACGCACTGGCGGCTGCCGAGCGGGATGCGGCGGTGGTCGGCATCGTGCTGACCGGGGCCGGGCGTGGGTTCTGCGCCGGCATGGACATGGGCAGCCTCGACAACCTCTCCACCGGCAGCGCCGAAAGCGAGGATTTGTCCGCTCTGGAGGCTTCGCCTGGGGATCCCGAGCTCGGTCCCAACTTCCAAGTCACCTTCTCCTACCTGCTGTCCATCAGAAAGCCCTTGATCGCCGCCGTCAACGGCGCCTGCGCCGGGCTCGGCTTCGTCTTCGCCATGCTGGCGGACCTGCGCATCGTCGAGCGGCAAGCCAAGTTCGCCACCTCCTTCTCCCAGCGCGGGCTGATCGCCGAGCACGGCGTGAGTTGGGTTCTGCCGCGTCTGATCGGCTCCGGACGGGCGTTGGACCTGCTGTGGAGCGCACGGAAATTCAACGGCGAGGAAGCGGAGCGCTTAGGTCTGGCGGAACGCTTGGTGGATGCTGGGGAAAGCGCGGGGGCCGCCAAGGACTACATTGCCGAGCTGGCCGCCTCCGTCTCCCCCACCAGCCTGAAGGTGATGAAGGCGCAGGTGTACCGGCACCTCAACATGCCCTTGGGCGACGCCATGACCGAGACCAACGAGTGGATGGCCGAGAGCCTCGAGCGCGAGGACTTCAAGGAGGGCGTGCGCTCCTTCATCGAACGGCGGCCGCCGGCTTTCAGACGCCTGTCCCTGTAGGAGAAGCCCCGTGTCCGAAGTGATTGCGACCGATCTCGAAACCACCGACTGGCGGGAGCTGGTCGATGGGCTGAACCGCTACCTGCGCCTGCGCGCCACGCCCATCGGCATGAAGCTGTTCGCCA
>CAZRBP010000166.1:0-4717 GCA_964598305.1 uncultured Pseudomonadales bacterium
CCTCACCGCATCGCCGCGGCATTACCCTCGATTTGTGGCACACTTAGGTGTTGACATCCGCCAAGCCGCGCACTGTAGGGCGCAGCCCCATGCCGCAGACCGCCGCCGACATCGTTGAACGCCGCAAGGTCCAGGAACTCATGGTTTCGGAACGGGAGCTTGGTGCCTACCTGGTCGAAAACGGCCACGTTCAGGCCGACGACTTGGACCGGGCGGCGCAGATTCAGCAGGCCGCCGGCGGCCGTCTTTGGGCACTGCTGGTGCGAGTGGGCGCCATTTCCGAAGACCTGCTGCTACAGATTCTCGCCGAACGCTCGGGCCTCACCTACCTGCGCCACAGCGAGGAGCTGCCGGACAGCTTGGAGGTGTACCAGTTCATGGCGGCCTCGCCCATCAAGCTGGAGTGGTTCCTCGACCGGGCCGTGCTGCTGTGGCGGGTGGACGATGAACTGCAGTGCATCGCCCGGGACGTGCTCGATGACGCCCTGTTCGAGGCGCTCGACTATTTCTATCCGGATGAGCCGGTCGCCTTTCATCTCGCCGCCAATCACCAGATCGACCGCCTGCTGGACTTCGTACGCAAGGAGCAGGCCATCGAGAGCCTGTTCGCCGGCGACAACGCCAAGCAGCTGCGCGAAATGGCGGAGGAGGCGCCGGTGATCGAGCTGGTCAACAACCTGCTCTCCCAAGCCGTGGACATGGAGGCGTCCGACATCCACGTGGAGCCGAGCGAGGAGAACTTCGCGGTGCGCCTGCGGGTCGATGGGGTGCTGCACACCCGGCTCACCCAGCCCATCGAGCGCTTCCCAGCGGTGGCTTCGCGCATCAAGCTTATCTCCGGGATCGACATCGCCGAGCGCCGCCTACCCCAGGATGGGCGCATCACCGCCCGCATCGCCGGCCGGGAAATGGACGTACGGGTCTCCACCGTGCCCTGCGCCTTCGGGGAGTCGGTGGTGCTGCGGCTGCTGCCCAAGGAGCGGGAGGACTTGAAGCTCAAGAATCTGGGCATGGAGCCGGATCACTTGGAACTGTTCCGCGGCTGGCTCGGCGCGAGCAACGGCATCATCCTGGTCACCGGCCCCACCGGCTCCGGCAAGTCCACTACGCTCTACGCCGCCTTGGAGGAGTCCGACGACGGGGTTCGCAAGATCATCACCGTTGAGGATCCGGTCGAGTACCAGATGCCCAACATCACCCAGATTCAAACCCATGCGGAGATTGGCTACACCTTCGCCCGGGCCTTGCGCGCCATCCTGCGCCAAGACCCGGACACCATCATGATCGGCGAGATCCGCGATCTGGAAACCGCGGAAATCGCCATTCAATCAGCGCTTACCGGTCACATCGTGCTCTCCACGGTGCACACCAACGACGCCATCTCCAGCTTCACCCGGCTGATCGACATGGGCGTCGAGCCGTTCCTGGTGGCCTCTCCCATTCGCGGCGTGCAGGCGCAGCGCTTGGTGCGCAAGCCCTGCTCCCGGTGCGCGGAGCCGGTTGCGCCGCCGAGCTACCTGGCCGACCAACTCGCCGCCATGCCCGAGGGGATGCTTGGTGAGCAGTGGGTGCGGGCGGTGGGTTGCGATGCCTGCCAGCAGACCGGCTACCGGGGCCGCATCGGCATCTACGAACTCGTGCCCATGAGCAGCGAGATGCAGGACATGATCGTGGCTGGCGCCACCCTCAATGACCTCAAGCGCTTCGCCCGCTCCCAAGGCTGCCGCACACTGTTTCAGGACGGCCTCATCAAAGCCTCCCTGGGCCGCACCACATTGGATGAGGTCACTCGGCTGACCTTGACTTAGCGCCCCCCAATGCCAGAGTTTGACTACGAGTACGCCGACGCCCAGGGCAATATGCATAAGGGCAGCATGGCGGCGGATTCGGCGGTGGAGGCGGTGCGCCGGCTGAACGTCAACGGCCAGACCGTGGTGGATGTCAGCGAGCGCGCGGCGCCTTCAGCCGGCCTTCTACGGCGGCGGTTGAGCGCCCAGGAAGTGGTTGTCGCCCTGCATGAGTTGGCGACCTTGCTGGAGGCGGGCGTCTCCTTGAGCGATGCGGTGTTGGCCCAGGGCCGCGGCAGCCACCATCCCGCCTTGGCGGAGGCCTTTGCCAACATGGCCACCCGGCTTGGCCGGGGCGAGAACTTCCTGTCGGCCCTGCGCGCCTGCAATCTGCCGCTGCCGGACTACGTCCTGCAACTCGTGGAAGCCGGCGAACTCAGCGGCCGTCTGGCACAAGCCTTGCGCCAAGCCGTCTCGCAACTTGAATACGACAACAAGGTGGCCGCCGATTTCCGGGGCGCGCTCGCCTATCCGGCCATCCTGATCGTGGCTGGCTTGGCGGCGGTGATGTTCGTATTCGTTTTCGTCGTGCCGCGGTTCTCCAATCTGCTGGACGAGGGCAACGACTTGCCGCTGCTTGCCGAGGTCATCCTGCGCACCGGGCTGTGGTTCAACGACAACAGCGCCTTGGTGTTCGCCGTCGCTGGCGGCGCGGTGGCTGCAACCGTGCTGTTGTTGCGCCAAGCGGCCTTCCGGCAGCGCCTATACGACTTTCTGGCACTGCTGCCGGTGCTTAAGGACTGGTTTTCCGAAGCCGACACCGCCCGTTGGGCATCGGTGATGAGCGCCATGCTCACCAGCCGGGTCGAGCTCATGGATGCCCTCGGCTTGGCGCTGCGCGGCATCCGCATCTCGCGGCGGCGCGGCGGGCTGGAGCAGGCCGCCGGCGACGTGCGCAGCGGGGCGGCGCTGTCGGATGCCTTGGAGCGAAGGGACGCCTTGACGGCGACGGGTTACAATCTGGTTCGGGTTGGTGAGCAGTCCGGCCAATTGGCGGAAATGCTGCGCTCGCTGGCGACGCTGTACGAAGAGAACAGCAGCCGGCGGATGAAGCGCTTCCTGAATTTGGTGGAGCCCTTGGCGATCCTGTTGATCGGCGGTTTTCTGGGGACCATTATGGTGGGCATCATTCTGGCGATTACGAGCATCAATGAAGGGGTGCTGTAGGAGCGGCTATGACGGCTATGACGCATGGATTTGAATCGAGTTCGGCACGGCGCAGCCGGTTGCTGCCGGGCAGCCGGGGCTTCTCGCTGATTGAGTTGATGGTGGTGCTGGTCATACTCGGCCTGCTCACGGGCCTAGTGGGGCCGCGCTTGTTTGGCCGGGTGGACAGTTCCAAGATCAAGGCTGCGGAAACCCAGGTGAAGATGCTGAAGAGCGCTCTGCAGACCTATCGCCTCGATGTGGGCCAGTATCCGACCACCGCCCAAGGCTTGGGTGCGTTGATGAACCCCCCGCCGGAAGCCGCCGACTACTGGGACGGGCCCTACCTTGAGGATGAGTTGCCGCTGGACCCGTGGCGCACCGCCTACGTTTACCAATTCCCGGCCGAGAATCTGCAAGGCTTCGCGCTCTTTTCGCTGGGCGCAGACTCCCTGAACGGGGGCGAGGGCATCAATGCCGACGTGGGCTACCTACCGGAGCAGTAGTTCCCAGGCAGCGGGGGGCGTGAACCGGCACAAGCGCTCAAGCGGCTTCACGCTGCTTGAGTTGATCGTGGTGCTGGTCATTCTTGGCGTGGTCGGGGCGCTGGCACTGCCCAATCTGCAGAACCTCTACGCCTCCGCCACCCGGCGGGCGGACCGCGACATCGCCCTCGACCAGATTGCCCGCTTGGGCGCCGATGCGCTGTTGAGCGGGCATGGCCTCATCATCTGGCCGGCTGCCGCATCCGTGGAGGGCGATGGGCTTGCGGCGGGCTACGCAAGGCGCGAACTGGAGTTGCCCCCTGACTGGGCCTTCGAGTTGGACCGGCCGCTTCGGGTGCAGCCGAACGGCGTTTGCCTAGGCGCCCGCCTGGTCTTGATCGATCCCCGCGGCCGACGCACCGAGCACGATCTTGAGCCGCCTTTTTGCCGTGCCCAGTAACCAGCAGGGCTTCACCATTCTCGAAGCCATCGTCGCCTTGGCGGTGTTTGCCAGCGGCGCGATGGCACTGTACAGCCTCTACGCCACCAACATCGGGGCCTTGATCAAGGTGGGCGACACCGTGCGTCAAGCGCCCTTGGTGCGCCAAGCTGTTGAACGAGTGGCAGCCATCAACCTGACCGATGAGGCCGCCGGCGAGTTCGAGATCGACGGCATGCGCTTCACTTGGACGGCGCGGCGCGTGGAACCCTATCGGCAGGGCCAAACCGCCACCGGCTTTCTGGGCAGCTTTCAACTGGGGCTCTATGACATCGATTTGAGCGCCAGCGAAGCAGGCCGAAGGGTCGGCGACTACCGCATGCGGCTGGCTGGTTATCAACTGCTCAGGCCGCAAACCCTTCAATGAGCGTGCCACCGCAGCGCCACCCGAGCGCCATGGCCGACCACTCGGTGGGCCATTCCGCGGGCCGTTCGGCAGGCCTTTCCCTGCTGGAAATGCTGGTGGTGCTGGTGCTGGCCTCGTTGCTGACCACGTTGTTGGTTCAAGGCTTGGGCTTCTTTCTGTCGAGCAGCGACACGGCCCGGCGCCACGCCAGCCGCGCTGCTGAGGCGCACCAGCAGCAGCACTGGTTCGCCTCGTCGGTGCGCAGCATGGTGCCCTATCTGGATCCGCAGCGGGCCTTTGCCGGCGATGCGGCGTCCTTTGCCGGCATCACACTGGAGCCGCTCAGCTCCGAGCCGGGCCTGCCCCGGGAGGTGCGTTGGTCCATTGAGCCGGA
>CAZRBP010000166.1:4817-6908 GCA_964598305.1 uncultured Pseudomonadales bacterium
GTGCTGAACGCTTGGCCTACCAGCGTGCGGGCCGGATGCCGCCAGCCAATTGGATCATGGCTACGCCGGTGGAAATGAAGCGCGTTCTTGGCATGGATCAACTGCTCACCCTCTCCCAGCAGCGCTCGCTGCAACCCCTGCTGACCCCGCGCCCGCTGGCAGGCTACAATTTCAACACCATGCCTGTTGAAGTCGCCGGGGCGACGCTGGAGGTGGATCGGGAAGCGGCCAAGGCCATCGTTGATCACCGCCTGCAGGCGCCTATCTGGCGTTCGCTGCAGCTGCGGGAGCTCACCGGCTCGGCGGTGGACATCCCGGAGGATCAGATTTTGCGGCTGCCCTCGAGCTTCGTGCGCTTGATGCTGTGGCGTCCAGGCCAGGGCGGGCGATGGCTGGTGGGGGTGGAGATGACGCCGTACGGGGAGACCGCCCCGTGGCGCCGGGACTATCAGTATTGGGAGCCGTATGCAGGACAGAATCCAGAAGCGCCTCCAAGGCTTGCGACGGCGCTTCTCTAAGCGTCCGAACTTCATTCAGGGCCGCAGCGGCGCAACGCGCCTGCCGCAGCCCTCGTTGCGCACCCATTGGATTTTGGGCCGCGGCCTGTGCATGTACCGTTGCGAGAACTTTGATCATGTGCCCCGGGCGCGGCGAGAGGCGGCGGTAAAGCTCCAGGTGCCCGGATGGAGCCCGTTCGACCGCACCGAACACTATGCCGTTTGGGCGGGCGGCGATGCCATGGTTTGGTATTGGGATGCCGAGGCGGTTGACCGTGAAGCGATGCGCGACCAGGTCGCCGAAGCCGGTGCGGACCCGGCCCACTGCCTCGTGCTGCCGGAATCGGTGTTTCGCCCCCGCCAAGCGAACGGCCTGTACGTGCAGCAGTGCGCGGAGGGCTTTGAAATCCAGTATTGGCAGGACGGCCTGCTGCGCAGCGCGGTTTGGTCGTTGGAACCGCCTTCGGCGCAGCGTGTGGCGCTCTTCGCCGAGCGCCAAGGCAGCGCCGGGGATGCGGTCGAGGTCGATGAACTTCTTGCCGAGCCGTGGGCGGCGCAGATGTCGCCCCGGGAGTGGCTGGTGGCCAACGAGCTGCGCGTGGCGGCGGGGCTCGCCTTGCTGCTGTCCACCCTGTTGATTTGGCAGGAAGGCCGGCACTGGAGGCTGGCGCTGGCCGGCCAGGGCGCGGACCGCGACTTCGCCGCCATCCAGGAGGAGGTTGCGCCCTTCATGGCGGCGCGCAACGAACATCGGCGCTTAAACGGCATCAATGATCGTCTCGATGTCCTGCTGCGCGAACCGTCCCAAGCCTACCTGATGGGCTTGATCGACCAAACGCTGCCCAACCCCGAGGCGCGCTTCGCCGCCTGGCACTTTCAGCAGGGCGAACTCAAGGTGGTGATTGAGGACGCCGCTGCCGATCCGGTGCAGTACGTGCGGCTGGTGGAGGAACTGCCCGTCCTCGCCGACGTGCGCGTGGAGCAGGCCCGCGGCCGCAACCGCGTTGAGTTGACCATGCAGGTGGAACCGTGAACGGCATGAAGGCGGCGTGGGAGCGGGTGCGCTCGGAGTTGGCGGCCAATTTGCGGCTGCGCTTGGGTGCGTGGGCGGTGGCCTTCATCGTCCTCTTCTACACCGTGCTGGTGCAGGGGGACCGGGTGGCGGCTGCTTATGATGAGTACGCTGACGGCGCTGACCGCTTCGCCCGCGCAGAACGGCTGCGTGGCCAAGGGGAGTGGAGCGAGTTGTTGGCCGCTGAGCAGGAGCGCAATGAGCAGTTGAGCGCCCTGTTCTGGGAGGCGGAGACCCAGGGCCTCGCAGAGGCCAGCCTGCAGGCCGCTTTGCAGGAACTGCTTAGGCCCTTGGAGTTTCGCAACATGCGCATTCAATCGGGCGTCAGCCAGCCGGTGCTGGACGTGCCGGGCCTATGGCAAATCCAGGCCCAAGTCAACGCCGGATACCGGCAGGGCGCGGAGCTGCAGCTACTGCACAAGATCGCCACCCACCCCCGCAAGCTGGTGGTCAACCGCCTCGACCTCGTGCCCCAGAACCGGCGCCTGCTGTTGATCGTGTCGGCCTACTTCACGGGCATTC
>CAZRBP010000167.1:0-6888 GCA_964598305.1 uncultured Pseudomonadales bacterium
GGGCCATGCGGTTCAGCCTGTTCGGGCGCAACCTGGCCGAGGAGGACGGCTACGGCATCGGCTTCGACGTGGCGGGCCTTTGGAGCTATGCCGCCACCCGGCCGCCGCGCACCTATGGATTGGAGGTCAGCTACAGCTTTGAGGGCAACTGAGCCCGGCCCGCAGGACCCATCCGCCGATGGCCTCGAAGAGCCCAGCCGCCGCCATGCCCATCCAATGGCTGGCGTTGGCCGGCGCGGCGTTCGGGGCACTGGCCGCGGCTGACGAATCGGCTTCATCGGTCGAAGCGCTTTACGAAGAGCATTGCCTGGCCTGCCACGGCGCTTCCTTGCAAGGTTCCGCCCACGGTCCGCCACTGAAGGGCGAGGTTTTCCTGGACCGCTGGGGTGGTTCACGCCCAGCGCTTTTGGCCTACAACCTCGCCACCATGCCCCCGGGCGGCTCCCGGCTCGGCGAATCGGAACAGGCCGCACTGGTCGATTTCCTGCTCACCGATGCTGAGGCGGGCCACGGCGGGCTGCAGGCCGGCGATGAGCAATCAGCGGTGGATTCCTGGTCCGGCGTGGCCGGCATCGACGAGATCGCCCGCAGCCGGTCGGCCTTCCAAAACCGGCGCCTCGAAGGCTTCGAGCCGGTGTCCGACGCCCGCCTGCGCGACCCGCCGCCGGGGGACTGGCTGCACTGGCGCCGCACCCAGGACGGCCAGGCGCACAGCCCGCTGACCCGCATCGACCGCGCCAACGTGGGCCGGCTGCAACTGGCTTGGGCGGTGACCATGCGCGACGGCAGCAATCAGGTCACGCCCCTGGTGCACGACGGCATTCTCTACCTGACCCACCCGGACAACGTCGTGCAGGCGCTGGACGCCGCCACCGGCGAACTGATCTGGGAATACGCCTACGACTACCCGGCCGCCGCCAAGACCCTGGGCGGCCCGCTGCGCAACATCGCCGTGCACGGCGACAAGCTGTTTCTGGCCACCTACGATGCCGCCCTCGTGGCGATCGACGCCCGCACCGGCACCCCTGTCTGGCGCACGGTGAAGGCCGACTACCGCCAGGGCTACACCCACACCAGCGGCCCGATCCTCGGCGGCGGCGTGCTGCTCAGCGGCATCAACGGCTGCGAGCGCTACCAAGCCGATGGCTGCTTCCTCACCGGGCACGACCCCGCCACGGGCCGAGAGCTTTGGCGCACCTCCACGATTGCCTTGCCGGGCCACCCCGGCGACGAGACTTGGGGCGGGCTGGCGGCGGAGTTTCGGGCCGGCGGCGATGTCTGGATCGCCGGCAGCTATGATCCCGGACTCGGCCTCTACTACGTCGGCACCTCCCAAGCCAAGCCTTGGGTGGCCGCGAGCCGGGGCTTGACGGTTGCGGACGCGGCCCTCTACACCAATTCGACGCTGGCGCTTGATGCGCAAACCGGCGAGATCGCCTGGCACTTCCAGCACGCGCCCGGCGAGACCATCGACATGGAAGCCGGCTTCGAACGGGTGCTCATCGACCGGCACGGCGAGAAGCGACTGTACACCGTCGGCAAGGACGGCATCCTCTGGCAACTTGATCGGCGCACCGGACGCTACCTCGGCCACTTGGAGACCCTGCCGCAGAACGTCTTCAGCCGCATCGACCCGCAGACCGGCCGGGCCAGCTACCGGCCGGACATCGCCGAGGCCGGCATCGGCGATCCCATCGAGGCCTGCCCCGGCATCTACGGCGGCCACAACTGGCAAGCGATGGCCTACAGCGCGGCAACCAACCGCCTGATCGTTCCCCTGCACCGGCTGTGCTCGGACTTGACCGGCCGCGCCGTGCCGCAAGTGGCCGGTGAAGGCGGCTTCGGCGGCGACTCCCGCTCCTACCCGATGCCGGGCAGCGACGGCTTGTTGGGCATGCTGGTGGCGGTGGACGCGGATCGCCTAGAACCAGCTTGGACCCACAGCCAACGGGCTATGTTCATGACCGGCGCCCTGGCCACCGCCGGCGGCTTGGTCTTCATCGGCGATCTCGACCGCTACTTCAAGGCCTTCGATGCGGACACCGGGACGATGCTTTGGCAAACCCGCTTGGGCGCACCCACCCACGGCTACCCCATCACCTACATGGCGGACGGCGAGCAGTTCGTCGCCGTGCCCACCGGCATGGGCGTCTTCCGCGCCATGACGGCCGTGATCAGCCCGGACATCCACCAGCCCGCCGGAGGGCAGGCGCTGTACGTGTTCAAGCTGCCGAATTCCGGCGGGCGGTAGGGCCAGCAACTTTGACGCCTTAAGGTAACTCGCCTTCGTCCAGCTTGATGATGCGGATGCGTTTGCCCACGTGGCGGGGAAAGGCGTTCGGGGCTATGGACAGGCTGAGCCGACTCTTCTGTCGCATGACTTCAGCCGCAACCGGCTCTTCGGCGGCGGCGATCATCCGGCGCGCCTGACGCGCGGAGGTCACGGCCTCTCCGCCCACCGAGAGCAGCACATCGCCGCTCTTGAGCACCCCGTCCTCCGGGGCGTTGAGCACCAGCGCCCCTTGATCGACGCCGAAGTAGGCGCCTAGGTCGGCGTCAAGATCGACCAGACGCGGCACGGCAGCCGCTTCAACGCGGTGCCCCATTGCTTCAAGGCCGTCGACGTCCAGGTCAATGTCGAGGTCAAGCGCACCGTTCTCGTTCCAGAGGTTCGCGAGCTTGTCCACCGCTCGGTCAACCTCCTGTCTG
This sequence comes from uncultured Pseudomonadales bacterium, assembly GCA_964598305.1. Taxonomy (GTDB): domain Bacteria; phylum Pseudomonadota; class Gammaproteobacteria; order Pseudomonadales; family Azotimanducaceae; genus Azophilus. The sequence continues at coordinate 2,710 of CAZRBP010000167.1, forward strand.
GCTTGGTCAAGCCTGTCCTTCAACTCCGACTGCTCTTCCGCCGATATTTCGGCACCGAGGGTTGAGCCGGCGCCGAGCAGGACCGCCAAGAGAAAAAGAACAGGGGCAATTCGCGACATGATGTGTACTTCCTTGGGTTACCGAGAGTGCACTACCCCTGCTTAGATAGACCGGAATGGAAAAGGTTGCATAAAGACCCGCCCAAGCGGCGGGCGCCTATAGGCTATCGCTTGACACCGGTGCGGAATTCCGCGAAGGTGCATCAAAGTGCTGCACCGTGCAGCGAGTTACGACAATACTTGGAAAAAATGGCTTCAAAACACCGAGTGTCAGTGAACCTCTCCCCAGACGAGCATCGAGAACTAGCGGCGCTCGCCGAAAGCGCTCGGGTTTCCAAGGCTTGGCTGGGACGCCGGGCCATCACGGAATTCCTAGAGCGTAGCCGCGATGGCCAATTGCAACTGCCTTTGGATCTCGTCCGGGCGCATCAGGAGCTTAGACCACAATGACTCCAAACTCGACCAGTTCGTTGGAACTCTGCGCAGGAGCCGGCGGTCAAGCGCTTGGCTTGGAGCAAGCGGGTTTCGGGCACGAGGGGCTCGTCGAAATCGACCGCCACTGCTGCTCAACCCTGCGGCTCAACCGCCCGCATTGGAAGGTCTTCGAGAAAGACCTGCGGCACTTTGTTGAACAAGACGCCGTTCATTTCAAGGGCGTCGAACTCCTTGCGGGCGGATTGCCCTGCCCACCCTTTTCGATAGCCGGCAAGCAACTCGGCGATTCGGATGAACGCAATCTGTTCCCGGCGGCGCTAGATCTCGTTGACATCATCCGTCCTCGCGCAGTGATGATCGAGAATGTCCGCGGGTTGTTGGGCGCTGTGTTCGAAAACTATCGCCAGCAACTCAAAACACGCTTCGAGCGCTTGGGATACCGGGCAGATTGGCGCCTCTTCAACGCTTCGGATTTCGGAGTACCGCAACTTCGGCCCCGCGTCGTCATAGTCGCTTTGCGCAAGGAAATCGCTGATGCGTTTACTTGGCCCACCGGAGCGGGCCACAACCCCCCTACTGTCGGCGAAACCCTGCACGACCAAATGGCAGAAGGCGGCTGGAAGGGGGTGGCAGCTTGGCGGAAGCGGGCAGATGACATCGCGCCGACGATAGTAGGGGGTTCGCTGAAGCACGGCGGCCCTGATCTTGGACCGACCCGCGCGCGAAAGGCTTGGGCGACCTTGGGGGTGGACGGCTTGGGCATTGCCGATGCGCCACCCGCCGCTGATTTTGTGGGCATGCCGCGCCTCACTGTTCCCATGGTGGCCCGTCTGCAGGGCTTTCCCGACACGTGGAAGTTCTCCGGCAGAAAGACCGCTTCATACCGGCAAGTCGGAAATGCGTTTCCCCCGCCAGTGGCTCGGGCGGTGGGGGAGAAAATTCGTCAGTGCTTATCGACTGGCAGAACCATTCACGCCATGCAGGCTGCCGGGTGACGGGTGGATCCAGCAAATCGGACAATCGGGAAGTCTGCCGGTATCGATCTAGGTGTCCCTAGTGCCGTAATTCCGCAGGCGCGGCGGACCTTCCATGCCGCCCTTCTGAAAGCCATTCTCCAAACCGATGCCAAAGGTGTTCCCGGCAATGCCGACAAGCACAGCAAGCAAAGTGTCGCCCTGTCCACGGGAATCATCGAGCGTCTCGGATTCGAGCAGGTGGGAGAACGTCTATCGGGGCAGCAGGCCGGGAGCAAGTTTGAGGAACTGTGCAAGGATTTCTTGGAGACAGTCTTCCCGCGTCTCCACCATCTTCGGCCGGGCCAGTGGGAGATAAGCAAAGGCGTGGGCGGACGGGCAGCGATTGCACAGTACGACCAGTACGAGCACCTAGCAGCACTCGACGCGGCATCCAAGGCCAATCGGGATCTCGCAACCGCCCTTGGTGCCGACTACCTAATCAAACCGGACGTCGTGATCCTTCGCACACCGGAGGAAGATGAATCCATCAACGCCAAAGGCGCTTTGGTGGATAACGAACAGGCTGTTCATACTTCGTTGCGGAAGGTTAACAGCCTGCTTCCCATCCTTCACGCTAGCGTTTCCTGCAAATGGACTCTGCGCAGCGACCGGGCTCAGAACGCACGGTCGGAGGCTTTGAATTTGGTCCGCAATCGCAAAGGGCGGTTACCTCACATCGTTGTCGTCACTGGGGAGCCAACACCCAATCGGATCGCCTCAATCGCCCTCGGAACCGGCGACATTGACTGTGTTTACCACTTCGCCCTCCCGGAGCTCGTTGACACCGCCGAAAGCCTCGACTTTTCTGATGCCAGCGACATGCTTCAAACGATGATTGACGGCAAGCGCCTGCGGGACATCTCCGATCTGCCATTGGACCTTGTGATTTAGCGGTTCCCCACTCAGTGACCGACACCGTAACGCCCGAACGCCGCAGCCAAATCATGGCCAACATCCGGTCCAAAGGCATGAAGCCGGAGTTGATCGTGCGCCGTTTGACCCATTCCATGGGCTACCGGTACCGCCTTCACCGCAAGGACCTGCCGGGGAAACCCGACCTCGTTTTTCCAGCGCGGCGCAAAGCGATCTTCGTGCATGGCTGCTTTTGGCACCAGCATACGGACCCCGCTTGCAAAATTGCCCGGCGCCCTAAATCCAATCTCGACTACTGGCTGCCAAAGCTGCAACGAAATGTTGAACGCGATGCCGAACACCGTGACCGCTTGAGCGCCTTGGGTTGGCAGGTTCTGGTCATTTGGGAATGCGAGGTCAAAATCGCGGCAGGCTTGCCAGACTGAATCGTAGAATTCCTGGAGCAAGGATGACCACAAAAGGGTCCGGTGGTCGGCAATGGACTCGAGAAGAGTCGCTGATCGCCTTCAATTTGTACTGCCGAATACCGTTCAATGTTTCAAATCGTTCCCACCCGGACGTCCAGCACATCGCCCGCCTCATCGACAGAACGCCCGATGCTGTAAACATGAAAATCGGCAACCTTGGTAGCTTGGACCCGGAATTGAAAGAGCAGGGCATTCGGGGCCTAGGCCACGCTTCGCGCCTTGATCAAGCAACTTGGAATGAATTTCATGCTGACTGGGAGGCCCGCATCGAAGAAAGCCAAAACCTGATTTTCGAACGGGAACAAGCGTTGGGGGTCCAATACTCGAACCGGGAGGAAATTCCTCTTGAAGGCGAGGAGCGATTGGCGCCTCGGAGGATTCGGGTGAATCAGGACTTTTTTCGAGGGGTTGTGCTGTCCGCATACGGTGGGAAGTGCTGCATCACGGGGATTGACCTCGACAAGGTCCTCGTTGCGAGCCACATCAAGCCCTGGAAGCACTCCAACAGTAGGGAAAAACTCAACCCGCGAAACGGACTGTGCTTGAACGCCCTCCATGATAAGGCTTTCGATCGCGGGCTAATCGCGGTCAATGAAGACTACACAATTGCCGTGAGCAGCGTTGTCTCCCAGTCCTCAAACGATGCTGTGCGCAGACTGTTGCTGGAGTACGAGTCCCGGAAGATCAAGCTGCCATCTCGGTTCCACCCCCACCCGGAGTTTCTACAGTGGCATCGAGACGAAGTTTTCGCGCAATAGGGTCCGTTGTCCACATTTGAGTCACTTTTCTAGCCCAATAGCTGGTGCGTTTCACTCCGATGTTCCCTGCGGCTCGGTATATGCACGGCCCGACCACACCCGCAGGCTTGCTCAGCGCCTACCTTTTGTACTTGTTCCTGATCAATCCGAAGTAAACGTAGGCTGCCGTCAGCGCCGCCGCGACCGCCAGACCGATGTTGCCGTACATGGGCCGAACCTGGAGGCCGAGGAACAGGGCAAACGAGAACACAAGATAGATCATCACGATCGCGGCCGTGTGCGCGAGCACCCGGATCACAACGCGCCCTTGCCGTCTCTCCATACGCAACTCCTTCGCGGTCGATACTGCTGAAAACACGAGGGCAGTCTAGCCCATGGCCCGGGTTGAGCGGCAGGTTAAACTCCCCTGTTCAACATCTCAGGAAGCTGCCCATGCCGCGAACGTTCCCCGCCACCCGCCTGCGCAGGGTGCGCGCCCAAGACTTTTCCCGCCGTTTGGTCCGTGAAACCGTCCTAACCGTCGATGACCTGATCTATCCGATGTTCGTCATCGAGGGGAAGCAGGCATCGG
>CAZRBP010000168.1:0-6849 GCA_964598305.1 uncultured Pseudomonadales bacterium
CGATGCCCCGGCGGCGGCGGATCCTCCGGCGGCCCAGCGAAGCATTGGGCAATGGCCATCCAAGACGTGGCGGCGTCGCCGACCACGTTGAGATCGGTTTCGGCGATGTTGCGCCCTTGGGTGACGACGTGCGCAAACTCCACGGCGGAGCCGCTCACGCAGTTGGTGTCGGAGGGGTCGTTCCATTCCCATACCGCGCCGGAGGGCGATTCGAGGCGCACGTAGGGGATCGGGGATGGGGTTTCGAGGCCGCGGTTAACGAAGGTCCAGCCGAAGGTGCGCACGCCGATGTGGCAGACGTTGCGGATGCGGTCGCTGTTGCGGCGCTGCACCTGCAGCAGGTCGTAGATGTCCTGGCCGTGCGCCCAGGTCTCCATTTGCCGTGCCGTGGCCATCATGGCGATGCCCATGTCCGGCCCGAACCAGGGGGCGCGCAACGCCGGGTCCGCCGCATCGAGGGCATCGCAGAGTTGATCGAAGTACGAGCGCCAGCGCTCCAGCAGCGCCCGGCCCTCCAGCGGCTTCAGGTTCAGCGGTATTCCCGCATCCAACCCGTCCCGCCATTCGCGGAAGCCGTCCGGGTCGGTCACCGAGTGCACCGCCCAGCGGTCGGCATCGTGCAGGTGCTGCACCACCCAGTTGACGGTGCGGCCCTTGAAGGGCGTTTCCAGCGACCATTGGTCGTCCTTTAGCGTGTCGAGGAACGAGAAAAGCTCCGTGCCTTCCTCGCGCAGGTCGTTGACTTGTTGATTCATGTGCGTTTCCGAGCAGTGTTGGACTGGATGTGGGGACTTCGCGTAGGGCCAATTCGAGACCGCAAGATAGCAAAATGCGTAGGTTCTTAGTCGCGATCTTGGGAAGGGTGCCGGGCGCTTGCCCTCTGCCGAGCCAAACGCGCCTCCAATTCTGCGATGCGGGCCTCGGCGGTCCGCTGGTTCACTTCTGCGTTGCGCTGAGCCGCTTCTGCGGCGCGCCGGGCCTCTGCTTCAATGCGCCGATTCACTTCTGCGGCACGCTGACCTTCTTCAGCCGCTCGGCGACGCGCCGCCTCGGCTTCCGCCCTCGCGGCGCCGCTTCGGTGGCTGAGCAGCAGTTCCTCCTGGGTGGGCAGGTCTCGTCCGGTCGCCGGGTCCATCAACCGCACCTCCTCGCCGAACTGCCGGAAGGTCAGTCCCAGCACCTCGCTGTGCAGCGTCCAAACCCCGGCCCGACGCTCCGCGGCGATGGGAACGTACACTCCGCCCTCTAGACGGAACCCCCGCAGCGGCGGCTCGTAGAACTCCGCCCTCGGGTCGCAGGCGACGTACTCCCGCACACCCATGGCCTCGTAGATGGCCCGCTTCTCGTTCAGGTCGCGCCGCCAGCTGCTTGGCGAGGCCACCTCCAAGGCGAAGTCCGGCGGCTTCGGCTCCTCCCACAGCCGGTAGCTGTAGCGGGGCAGGTCGCGCGCGCCGAACACCACGAACAGGTCCGGCGCCGCCACCGCCGCCCGGTCGCCCTCCTTGGCGTAGATCAGCAGGTCGCTGGCCACGTACACGTTGGGCCGGTCCCCGTACCAGTTGATCCGCACGGCGGCGTCGAAGTAGCGGATGACGTAGCCCTGAACGTCGTTCTCAGACATGGGCTTGCCATCCGAACTGGGGTACCTCGCCTCCGAACGGCGCTCGCGCTCGTGAAACTCGGCCACCAGCCGCGCCTCCTCCTCGGCCAGCGCTTCGGGGGACGTTGCGGGGTCGCTCATGGGTGCGTTCTCCGGGCCTTGCGGGCGAGCCGACACCGTAGCATGGCCCGGCGCGGGCCGCAAAACGACCACGGGCGGCGCATTGCGCCCGCGGGCGGCGCAACGCCGCCCGGATGACTTCCGTTGGCATCGGCGGTTGGCTTCATGGGATTCAAGACGGTCCATGCTGACCAGTGCGACGAGGGGATTGCTAAAGCCAATTTCCTAACGGGCTGTACGCCATGTCCGCCCTTCGGCCGAAAACTGACAATTGTTGAGACAATCGGGGATTCCGAGGCTCGGAGCAAGGGCGGGACACCCTCGAGCCGATCGTGATTCGAGGTGTCGCCGGTCTGCGCAACCGCCAGCAGTCAGCGCAGGTACTTGCTCCTGAGAGCGGCTAGGTCCTGCTCGTCGATCCCCAGTTCGGATTCGGCGTAAGCCTCGACCGATCCGTGTTCGTCGCGGATGCGCTCAATGACGAAGGCGAGGTAGGGAACGCCGTCCGAGGTCACCAGTGGATTCGGCCGGTCGGGGTGCGGCATGGCCTTGCGGTACTCCAGCATCATGGCGGCGAAGGCATTGGTCTTGGCGGCCTCGGCAAGGTCAACGCCGCCCTGCTCGACGGCTGGTCTGCGAAAGTCCGTGGACAGCAGGTAGTCTTCGATGACGGTGGGTTCGGGAACGCCAAGCAGCAGCAGCATGAGGGCGGAAACGATCCCCGTTCGGTCCTGTCCGGCCGAGCAGTTCACGACCATGGGCGCGCCGTCACCAAGCGCCTGATCAAAGTACGTCTTGATCTGGGGCCCTATCGAGGCAAGCAACAGGGGATACAACTCGGCCATCTCCGGGCGGTCGCCGTTTTCTTCGTCGGACATCATCGCGGCAAACGAGTAGTCCCCCGTCACCACATCGATTCGGCTCTTGGCCGCCCAGTGGTTCGGATACAGGCCGATCTCGTCATTGGACCGAAGATCCACGATGGTCTTGATCCCGAATTGATCCAGGTAGGCCATGTCCGCGTCGGTCAACCCCGTCATGGCTCCGGAGCGGAACAGCAGGCCTCTGGCGACGGTTTTGCCGTCAATCGTCCTGTAGCCGCCGAGATCGCGGAAGTTCGAGCCCCCTTCCAGCGGCAGCAGCCGCCGATAACTCGTCGACAGATCGGCAATCGCTGTCGATGCCACAACGATCATCAAGAAAAAAGTAATCAGCCGAGCAGTCATCGCTTCTCGCCTCCAGTTAGATCTTGGAATGAATCGAGTGTACACCGGTTGGCCGCTCATTTTCCCTCCGCGCGCCGCCGTCGGCCTTCTAGTAGCTGAGCCGGAATCCGACTAGGTAGCGCGAACCGTAAGACTCGGCCTGGTTCACCGTGCCGTTGCCGCGGAATCGGACATCGGTTTCATCGGTCAGGTTGTTGGCGTTCAAGTAAACCGTTGCCACCGCCCCGTTGAATCCCCAGGGCAGTTGGTACTGGACATTGAGATCCAGCCGCTCCTGTTCGTCCCAGACTTCGCTCGGGTCTTCGATGGGGGAGATCCACTCGTCGCGATACTGGTAGTTCAGGCGCACGGAAAGCCCGTGGTTCTCGTAGAACAGCGAAGCGTTGTACATCAGGTCGGAAGTGCCGGGGAGCCCGGATTGGGTGCCGTCGAGCTCCTCGAACTCACCATCCAGCGCCGTGACGTTGAGGCTGATGCCGAAACCGTCCAGCACCGGCTGCAAGTCCCCCAACTGGGCAATCAGGTTGACTTCGGCACCGAGCAGTTCGCCGTCGTCGCCGTTCACGAATCCGTCGAGGTCCCAAGTCTGCCCGGCGTACGCGCTGCCGTAGATGCCCCCATCGATTCGGGACGTGCTCTCGTAGATCACGTTGTCGATGCTGCGGGCAAAGACCCCGGCCGACAGGATGCTGGTGGGGGCGAAGTAGTATTCGATGGCAGCATCGACGCCGACGGACTCCTCCGCTTCCAGGGTCGGGTTGCCGCCCTGCGCGGTGCGGGTGGTCGGATCGATCGAAGCGGCCGCGCGCCATTCGATGTAGGTGGGACGGTTGACCCCGGTGGATACCGACAGTCGCGCCTTAACGGTTTCGGTGAGGTCGACGTTGACGTGCGCACTGGGCAGCACGTTGGTGAAGTCGTCGTCGTAGGCAATCGCGGCGCCATCGATGGTGCCGCTGCTGCTGTAGTCCGTGTATTCGATGCGCACGCCGTACACCAGGTTCCCCCAAGCGAAATCGTTTTGCAGCATGGCGTAGGCAGCGGTGATGTCCTCTTTGATGGCGATGCGCTGATCGTCGGTTATCGTCGGGTCAATCATCGAGTGGCTTGCCCAGGCATCCCGCAGCGCCTTGTTGTCGTGGTAGGTGCCGCCGACGGTGTTCGGCGTGTTGTTGTGCCAGGGTTCGCCGGTATCGAACGAGGAGATGTCGAGGCTGTCCGTGGTGATGAAATCGAAGTCCTGATCGAAGGCGAACAGGTCGAAATGAGTCGCCACGTATCCGCTGACGTCCCTCCGATCCGCCATCAGGCCGATGGACAACACGGAAGGCGCACCGGCGATGTTGATTTCGCGTTGCAGGTCCACCTTGAACTTGTCCGCATCCACATCGAGGGGCCAATCGATCTTGTAGGCATACAGCGCGCCGTAGTCGTAGCTCGACAGCGGCGCGGCCAGCGTGACGACCGGCTCAAGAACATCGGTCACGTCATAGCTGGCCAACGTGATTGAGGGTGTTCGAGTGAGGAAGTTCACGCCCGAGTTGAAGAGGATCGGCAGGCGCGTGTTGAACTCCGTGGCGGTCGCGTTGTAGCGCATCTGGACTTCCCACTCGGCCCATTGAAAGTCCAGGCCGAGCGTGGCGGTCTCCGTCGAATTGTCATATCGACCGTATTCGAGGAGCTGATCGATGGTGATCGGCAAGTTGGAACCGGTGGCGCCCTCCGGTGCGGTAACGAAATTGAACTGGTAGTGGCTGCGGTCCTCCAGATCAACAAATTCACTGTACAGGTAGGAGGCGAAGACCCGCACGCCCGAATCGTAGCCTCGATACTCCAAGCGGCCGCCGTAGGCTTCGTCTTCACGCTCGAGCCGATAGTTTCGAAACTGGATCTGGTTGACTTGGATGCCGGTCGCGCCGGGTGCGAGATCGTATTCGTGGTTGTCGGTGATCTGCTCGCGCCGGTTGTTCGAGCCGAACAGCAACCAGCCGAAGTCGCCGCCGGACCAAGAGGCGCGCAGGCCGCGTTTCTCCACGTCGCCCTTGCCAAGGTCCTGTTGGCCGAAGCCGATGTCCGCATCGCCGCTGAACCCGTCCCGTGTGAACGGGTCGAAGGTCTCGATGTTCACGAAGCCCGCGACGGCCTCCCCGGTCATGGAGGGCAGCACTGCCTTGTTGACTTCGATGCGGCTGGTGATGACCGAGGGAAAGCTGTCGAAGCGGGGAATGCGCCCGTTTTCCGCACCTTGCACGCCAACGCCGTCGAAGCCGATGGCCGTGTAGCGAAACGGCATACCGCGAAAGTTGATGTAGCGCGCCTGTCCCTGGTCGCGCTCAATCGCCAAGCCGGGAACGCGCCCTAGTGAATCCGCCAAGTTCTGATCCGGGAAACGGCCGATGGTGTCGGCCGAAATCACGTCGGTGATATTGACCGACTCGCGTTTGGCGTCGATTGCGGCCTGCTGGCTGTCGCGGATGGGTGCGGCGACAACAAGGACTTCCTCGATCGTCTCCTCGGCCGCGGCACCGCTCGCTGCTGTGGCCAATATGGCGGCGAGCGCCATGCTTCGAAAGTTCGCCATGGTGTTCCTCTCGGATGATTGGGGCTTGCGGTCGCGATTTCGCTTGCATGCGAAAGTCGAGAGGAAGGTACAGGCAGTGTGTGACGGAAACGTTTAGCGCATGTTTCGTAAGTGTGACGTTGACGCTCGGGGAAACACTTACAGCCTCGCCCATGCGAGGGCAAGATGCCCTCGCTCCGTTGAATGCCAGTGCGAGGGCAAGATGCCCTCGCTCCGTTGAATGCCAGTGCGAGGGCAAGGTGCCCTCGCTCCGTTGAGGACCAGTGCGAGGGCGCCAACGCGGACCTCCGGTTCGTGTCGGTTCGTTATGCCCTTGCTCCGGGCTTCGTTCGAAGCTGTTCCCGAAGCGAGCCTTTGGTTCGCGCAGATTCGCGCTTCAGAAAGGCACCTCGACCGCCGCGCAAAGGAAGGCCATCAGCGGCCGGGCCTTGGCGAAGGCTTCGGTCGCCTCATCGACGAAGCCCGCCGAGGCGGCGTTGGCCACCGGGAAGTTGCAGGCGGCGATGAAGTCCTTGCGCTTGATGTCCTCGATGTGGGGCGCATCCTCGGTGTAGCCCCGGGGCGGGCGTTTCAGAAGGGTGCCGCCGAACTCGAAGGCGCTGTTGAACGTCTTGGACGCCTTCACCCGCCGCCAAGCCTCCGGTTTTTCGCAGATGCGCTCGCGGATGCGCTTCAGGGCGCCGGGTTCCGGGCGCCACATGCCGGCGGCGAGGAAGCAGCCGGAGGTTTCAATGTGCAGGTAGTAGCCGGGCGCGTGGACGTCCTTGCCGAGCTCGTGGCGGAACTGGATGCCGATGTTGGTCTTGTAAGGAGCGCCGCGATGAAAGCGGGTATCCCGGTACACGCGCATCAAGGAGCCGCCCTGCCGCTTGGGGATGGCCACAAAGTGCGGCGACACCTCCTCAAGGCGAGTTCCCATGGCGGCGATGAAGTCCAACGCCAGCTCCAGCACGCACTCGTCGTAGCGGTGCTTGTTCTCCTTGAACCAATCGCGGTTGTTGTTCGCCTCCAGTTCGGCGAGAAAGCCGATGGTGTCGTCCCCGAAGCCCGTGAAGTCCGGCATTTAGAGTCCTTTGCTCATGTCAGGGCCTCCACGAGTTGATCAATGACCGCTTCCGCCTTGGCGTTCATCTCCGCATCGGTGGCGTCCTGGATGGGATGCGCCACGAACACGCAACGGGCGTCCTTCATGCCGAGCGCTGCGGCCTGGGTGGCGGCGGCGTCCGTAAACTCGGTCGAGGCAATCGAAACCGATGGCTTGCCCTGAATCTCGAACCATACCGTGTCATGCAAACTGCACGTGGTACAGGAGCCTCAGTCGG
>CAZRBP010000169.1:0-1525 GCA_964598305.1 uncultured Pseudomonadales bacterium
GTGGTCGAGCCGGCCGACGGTCCGGGCGGCGACCCGGCACATCATCTGGGGGTTTACGGCACCAACGGGCTCACCGCCTATTTCGGACTGTTCGATCTAGGGGAGCCGCAGGCGGGGGACACCGTGGTGGTTTCAGCAGCGGCGGGCTCCGTCGGGCACTTGGTCGGCCAAATGGCGAAGATCAGCAGCTGCCGGACCGTCGGCGTCACCGGCAGCGACGAAAAATGCCAACGGCTCACGGATGAACTCGGCTTCGATGCCGCGGTGAACCACCGCTCGCCGGATTTCCGGCACGAATTCCGGGACGCCTGCGCCGACGGCATTGGCATCTACTTTGACAACACCGGCGGCGACATACTCGGTGCCGCCCTGCGGCGCATGAAGCGGGGCGGGCGCATCGTCTGCTGCGGCGTCGTCTCCCAGTACGACACCAGCAACCCGGCGCCGGGGCCGCGCGGCGTGCCTGGGCTGTTGATCAACAATCGGGTGCGCATGGAAGGCTTCTTGGTCTTCGACTACCTGGCCCGCTACGGCGAAGCGCGTGCCAAGATGAGGGGTTGGGTGGAGTCGGGCGATCTCAAGCCCGTGCAGGACGAGTTCCGCGGACTTGAGGAAGCCCCCCGCGCTTTCGTCGATCTGCTGGCGGGCGGCAATGTCGGCACCCGCATCGTACGGATTGCGGAGTGAAGTGATGGGAGGGCGGAGTTTCGCGCAGCGAAACTCCAAACGCGACCGTCAGGTCGCGCACCCGCATCGTGCGGGTTTCGGACTGACTGAAGCTAGCCAGTTCGATCGAAGATCCGCTTGTAGCGCAGGGTCTTGCCCTTGCGTGGGTTGATCGTCACCGACATCAGCAGACTCCCGTCTCTCTGGACTTCCAAACTGCGCTTCACCTTGCGCGTGGTGGATTCGTAGTTGGAGGTCAGCTTGCGCCGGGACCATTGGCTGCGCATGCCGCGATAGGCGCCGGGCTTGAGTTCCTCGCTGCCGACGCCTTGGTAGGTGAGCAGTAGGCTGTCGTCGAGCCGCTCAACGGTGAAGGCTTGGCAGCGCAGCATTTGCGGCGGCCCCGGGCTGCCGATCTCCGGCTCCGGGCCCGGTGAGCCGGTGGGCACGGGGATGCCGCCGACGCTGACGCTGGTGCTGAAATTGCCGCCGAGGCCTTCCCACCAGTGGCTGTTTGAATTGTCGGGCTGCACCGCCTCGGTGCGCTCGACGTTCAACGCCCAAGCACCCACCAAGTCAAGCTCCCCACCCCAGGCGGCGAGCGAAAACAGGGCGCCCAGCGCCAGACTCAAGGCGCTTCGAATCATGGTTTGCAGTGTAGCATGGCGCCATGCTGCACATCCGCGCACTCGATCTTGGAGGTTCCCAAGCCTTCAGCCACCGCTTTGCCGAAGGCGCCATCACGGTGGTGCTCGGCCGCAACAACGCTGGCAAGACGCGGCTGGCGCGGGCCATCGCCGGCTTGGACCCCTCGCCGCCGGGCACCCTGTTCATCAACGGCAACGACGTCAGCGGCCTC
>CAZRBP010000169.1:1625-6787 GCA_964598305.1 uncultured Pseudomonadales bacterium
GCCCGCACCGTCAGGGCGTTGGCCGACCGATTGCAGATCGGCGAGCTGCTGGACCGCCGGCCCGAAGCCCTGTCGGGAGGCCAGCAGCAGCGGGTGGCCATCGCCCGGGCCCTCGCCCAGCAGGGGGACGTGCTGGTCATGGATGAGCCCTTGGTGAACCTGGACTACAAGCTGCGAGAGGAACTGACCTTGCAGTTGCGCGAGATTGTCCAGGCCGATGAACTGACGGTGCTCTACCTCACCTCGGACCCGAAGGATGCGTTCACGCTGGGCGATGAGGTGGTGCTGCTGCACGAGCGCGCCAAACTGCAAAGCGGCCCCCCCCTTGAACTGTACAACGCGCCGGTCTCGCCGGAGGCGGCGGACCTGATGAGCGACCCCGGCGTCAACCGCCTCGACGACCAAACGCTGGTGCGCCCGGAGCACCTGCGCCTCGCCCCGCAAGCGGACACCGACGTGGCCTTTGAAGCGGAGGTCAATAGCGTCGAGACCAGCGGCGCGGAGACCTTCCTGCATTGCCGCGTCAGCGAATCGGACTGCGTGGCCCGCCTGCCCGGCATGGTGCCGGTCGAGGCGGGCTCGAAGGTGCGCCTGTACGTAAGCCGCGACGACCTCATTCACTTCGGCACTTGATTCGCTTCACACCCTTGGGCGAAAGTGACTGAATCATCCACTGGACTGCTGCCTTGGCTGCCATCACCGTTTCGGGGTTGCATCATCGCTATGAACCCGGGGCCGCGCCGGTTCTTGACGGCGTTGATCTTGAACTCGGCGACGGCGAGGCACACGCTGTTCTAGGCGGTTCCGGGGCGGGCAAGACGACGCTGCTGCATCTGCTGGCCGGCCTGCTGCGCCCGAACGCCGGCACCATCGAATTCGACGGGCGGGCCGTTACGGAGGTTAGCGCCGCTGAACGCCATGTGGCCCAGGTGTTTCAGTTTCCAGTGCTCTATCCCGCCTTGGATGTGGCGGGCAATCTCGGTTTTCCGCTGGTCAACCGGGGCTGGGGCGGCGCTGCGGTTCGCCGCCGGGTGGGCGAGGTGGCGGAGTTGCTGTCCATCGGCTCGCTGCTGCCTCGAAAGCCGAAGACGCTGTCGCTGTTCGAGAAGCAGCTCACCGCCATCGGCCGGGCCTTGGTGCGCCCTGATGTCGCCTTGGTGCTGCTCGATGAGCCGCTCACCGCCGTCGAGCCCGCCGCCAAGTGGCGATTGCGCCAAGCCCTGAAGGCTGTGCAGAGCGAACTCGGGCTGACCATGATCTACGTCACCCACGACCAAACGGAGGCCCTGACCTTCGCCGAACGCATCACGCTGCTGCATCAAGGCAAGGTGCTGCAAACTGGCCCTCCCGAGGCCCTCTACGAACGCCCAGCCCATGAGGCGGTGGCCCGTTTCATCGGCTCGCCGGGCATGAACTTGCTCGACGGAGAGGTTGCGGGGGGACGGATCCGCCTCAGTGCCCAGGCGCTCGGCGCGACATCGGCAGTGGACGGGGCCTGCACCTTGGGGTTCCGTCCGGAATGGGCAGCTATTGGCGAACAAGGCGTTCCCGTCACCGTGCGCAGCACTCGGCCCTTGGGCTCTCTCGGCGGCGTGGCCACGGGGCTGGTGACCGCCGAGTTGGGCGATAAGTTGATTCATGTGCAGCAGGCTCTAACGGGGGAATTCCTCAGCCCGGCGAGTGGACGGTCGTCGGGCGCAAAGGTTGGCTTGTTTGGCAGCCTTTCCCCGCGATCAAAAAAACTAAGTGGTTTGAGTGGCGGTCAGACCCGCCTGCGCATTGACCCGGCCCGAATTCTGCTCTACCGCGACGGCTGGCTGGTGGACGATGCAGCGCGCTAGCAACAAGGCTTGGCTGGCGGTGGCGCCGGTGGTGCTGGTGGTCGCCTTCACGGCGGTCGCACCCCTAATGACGGTCGTCAACTACTCCGTGCAGGACATTTTCGATGTGCAAACGCGCCTCTTCGTCGGCCTCGACTGGTACCGGGAGACCTTGCGCGACCCCCGTTTCCTGGAGGCGCTGGCGCGGCAGTTGGGCTTCAGCGCGCTGGTGCTGGCCTTGGAGATTCCGCTGGGCATCTGGATTGCCCGCTGCATTCCCCTGCAAGGCCGGATGACGGTGGCCTTCCTCATCATTCTGGCCGTGCCGCTGCTGATTCCCTGGAACGTGGTGGGCGTCATTTGGCAGATCTTCGCCCGCCCGGACATCGGGCTGCTCGGCGCCGCAGTGACGGCCCTCGGCCTGTCCTACAACTACACGAGTTCCGCGGTCGATGCCTGGATCACCCTGGCGCTGATGGACGTGTGGCATTGGACGTCGCTGGTGGCGCTGCTCTGCTTTGCCGGCTTGGCCGCCATTGCGCCAGCCTACTACCAAGCCGCCGAACTCGATGGAGCGAGCCGCTGGCAGGTGTTCCGCCACGTGCAGCTGCCGCACTTGAAGTCGGTGCTGACCATCGCCGTGCTGCTGCGGCTGATGGACAGCCTGATGATCTACACCGAACCCTTCGTGCTGACCGGCGGCGGGCCCGGCGCGAGCACCACCTTCTTAAGCCAGTACCTGACCAGCATGGCGGTCGGCCAGTTTGATCTCGGCCCGGCGGCGGCGTTCTCGGTGCTGTACTTCCTGCTGATCCTGCTGCTGTGCTGGCTGTTCTACACCAGCGTGATGAAGCGCGGCGATGAAGCGGTGTAAGAGGCAGCGCAGCCCATGAGCGCACCCAACGGCAAGGCCCATTGGAGCCTGTACCTCTACTGCCTGTTTCTGCTGGTGCCCCTGTATTGGCTCATCAGCATGGCGGTCAAGCCCAATCGGGACATCTTGGGCGGCCTGGAGATTGTGCCGAGCAACCCGACGTTGGCCAACTTCGCTGAAATCGCCACCAATCCAGCTTGGTACGGCGCCTTCATTAACTCCCTCACCTACGTCTGCCTCAACGCCGCCCTGTCCATCACGGTGGCGCTGCCCGCCGCCTATGCGTTCTCGCGCTACCGCTTCCTGGGCGATAAGCAGCTCTTCTTCTGGCTGCTGACCAACCGCATGGCGCCGCCAGCGGTGTTCCTGCTGCCGTTCTTCCAGCTCTACTCCGCCGTCGGCCTGTTTGACACCCCGCTGGCGGTGGCCCTGGCCCACTGCCTGTTCACCGTGCCCTTGGCGGTGTGGATCCTCGAAGGATTCGTTTCCGCAGTGCCCAAGGAACTCGACGAGATGGCGGCCATCGACGGGCACTCCTTTCCGTTCTTCTTCTTCCGGATCTTCATTCCGGTGATCCGCGGCGGCATCGGCGTCACCCTGTTCTTCTGCTTCATGTTCAGTTGGGTGGAACTGCTGATCGCCCGCACGCTGACCGCCAGCGAAGCCAAGCCCATCGTCGTTGCGATGACCCGCACGGTGAGCGCGTCGGGGCTCGATTGGGGGGTGCTGGCCGCTGCCGGGGTGCTGACCATCCTGCCGGGGCTGGCGGTGGTCTGGTTCGTACGCCGCCATCTGGTCAAGGGCTTCGCCATGGGACGGGTGTGATGGCCTGGATGGCGTGGACTTGGCAGACGGCGCTGTTCTTCGGCGCGGTTGGCCTTGGCTTGGCGGTGATGACGCTGGCGGAGATTCGCTGGCCCACCCAGGCCAGGCGCGGCTTCTTGCCCATGGCCACCACCCGCGGCGACCGCTTCTTCATCAGCCTGCTGGGCAGCGCCTTCATCCACATCGCCTGGCTTTCGGCGACTGACCTGCCGGTCGCCTTGGCGAGCCTGCTGAGCTTGGGCTACGCCGCGCTGGTGATGAGCAAGGGGTAGGTTGGCCTTTCTACCGCCCCGGCGGGTTGCCCGTCAGATAGTCGTGCAGCGTCTCGTGGAAGCGGCGCACCCGGGTTTCCTGGGCTGCGAGGTAGGGTTCCTGGTAGCCTCGTGAGCGCCAGCCGGTGTATTGGCCAGCATTCAATTGCCAATCTTGGAATACCACCTGGTCGGAAAGGTCGAGCACGCCCTGGCCGTTGTCGTACTCGCGAAAGTCGAACTCCGCCTCCTCGAACTTCAAGGGATTGCGGGCCGTGCGATTGACAACCTCGTTCTGGCCCGCCACCGGGTAGATCATCGACCACAGATCGAAGTAGCACTTCTCCGGATCAGTGGCGTGGGGCTCCCAGCGGAACAGGCCGAAGTTGTCGGCGGAGGCGCCGAAGGCGATGTTGGGGAAGACGGTTTGAAAGGGGCTTTCGGTCAGCTCCTCATCGGTCAGGTGCTCGTAGTGCAGATAGCCCATCTTCTTCCACAGCTTGCGCTTGGCCGCCTTGAGATCGTGCCAGCCCTGCATCGCCTTGGTTTCATAGTCCGGATAGCTGGCCGGGTCGATGCCCCAGCGGCGCAGCTCCTTGTCCCACGGGTGGGGCTTGCCCTTCGGCACCTGGTCGCGCAATGACGGACGGCCCATTTGGATGATGCGGGCGTGGCCCATGGGGAACATCTCGTAGCGGGACGTGAAGTGGTCCTGGTCGATCACCGGAGGCACCTGGGGATGGGCGGTGCGGGTGTGGTAGGACTCGTTGAAGTTGTCCGACCAGAACTTCCAGTTGCAGTCTAGCGCCACGCGCATCCAACGGGCACGCACCGTCTTCTCGAACTGAAAGTTGCGGTAGATTTCCGGCAGCGGGGTCAGGTAGTCCATCAGCGGCGGCGCTTGTTCGTCCATGGTGTACCAGACGAGGCCGGCCCAGGTGGCCACCCGCACCTCCTTAAGCTTCAGCTTGCCCACCGGGTCGCCTTGGGGAAAGTCGTCACGGTCCGGGCAGTCCTGCAGCACGCCGTCCTTGCCCCAGCGCCAGCCGTGGTACGGGCACTGCAGGCAATCACGGGGGCCGTCTTCCCAAACCAACCGCTGGGCGCGGTGGCCGCAGACGTTGTAGAAACCCTTGAGCGAGCTGTCGGCCTGCTTCACGATGATGACGGACTCGCGCATGAAGTCGTGGACGATGGTATCGCCGGGCTGCTCGAGTTGATTCTCCCGCCCGGCGATGTGCCAGATCTTGGTCCACAGGTGGTTCCACTCGCGCTGCATGAAGTCGCGGCAGTAGTAGCGCTCCTGGGTGATCGGATCGCCCCGCAGCAGGCTCGGATCCTTGCCATCCATGGCCAGCGGGTGCCTTACGATGCCTTCCATGACGCCTCCCC
>CAZRBP010000170.1:0-6758 GCA_964598305.1 uncultured Pseudomonadales bacterium
ACCCATTTGCCGTCTGCGTTCGAGTGTGGAACCGGCATTCGGGCAAGTCAAGGCGTGCGCCTTCGGCGCACGTGCGAGTTGCTACGCAACTCGGCGCTGGGCCTGCCTGCGCGGGTTCGTTGGAGTTCGGCTGGCGCCGAACTCTGCGGTGGCGGCGAACCCGCTGCGCAACTCGGCGCTGCGCCTGCCTGCGCGGGTTCGTTGGAGTTCGGATTGCGAACGGCTGGGCCGCGGTCTTGATAGACTTGGCGAAGGCACAGTTCGATTGGAGGAGATTCAAGCAATGCAGCCGCTCGATGGAATAAAGGTCCTGGAATTCTCAACGATGATCACTGCGTCGCTCGCCGCCATGATGATGGGCGAGCAGGGCGCCTCGGTCATTAAGGTGGAACCCGTTGAGCTCGGCGACCCCATGCGTTACCTCGGCAGCAGTAAGGGCGGCATATCGGCGCTCTTTGCGAACTGCAATCGTGGCAAGCAGTCTTTGAGCCTTGACCTAAAGTCTACCGAGGGTCGTGCGGTCATCGAACAGTTGGCGGTCGAGGCGGATGTGCTGTTGTGCAACTACCGGCCGGGCGTCATGGACAAGCTCGGATTTGGCAGCGAGCATCTGCGTTCCCTGAATCCACGGCTGATCTACTGCGCGATATCCGGGTTTGGCACCAAGGGACCGGATCGCGGCAAGCCGGCCTACGACCCCGTCATCCAAGCGCAGTCGGGTTTTGCGGCGGTTCAGGGCGCTGGCAAGCCGGGCCCGGAATTCGTGCGCAACCTGACCTGCGACAAGGTCACCGCCTATACCGCCTGTCAGGCCGCTACCGCCGCGCTCCTTCAGCGGGAGAAGACCGGCGAGGGCCAGCACATCGATCTCTCCATGATGGATGCAGGCCTTTTCTTTCTGTTTCCCGACGGATTCATGCACAAAACCCTGCTCGACGAGGATGCGGAGCACAATCCGCCATTGAGTGAGCTGCTCTACGATCTCACGGTGACAAAGGATGGCGGGATCACTGTGTCGGCCGCCAATCAAGCGCAGCAGGTTGGCCTTATGGTGGCCATTGACCAACTTCATCTGCTGGCGGACGAACGGTTCAACAGCCAGGAAAAACTGATTGCCAACATTGATGAACTCCGGGAAATCCTGAGAAACGAGTTTCTCAAGCACGAAACCGAGGACTTGCTTGAGAAGCTCAAGGAGCACGACGTTCCGGCGGCCAAGTGCCTGGACTACGAGGAGGTGCTGGCCCACCCGCAGTATCAGGCCAACGCCAGCATCGACCGATTTGGCCATCCGCTGATGGGCAACATGATTCGAATCAAGCCGCCGGCCCAGTTTGGGGGCAAGCGGACGGAGCCGGGGGGCGCCAGCCCCGCCCACGGTGAGCACACCGCAGAGATACTGGCGCGCCTCGGCCTTGGCGATGCGAAAATCGAGCGGCTGTTCGCCGAAAATCTGGCGCGGGGGGCGCAAGTCTAGGAGGTGACCGCTTTGCCTTGAGCTTGACTGGCACCTTTGGCCCTCCTATGCTCGCCGATTGGACATTGTGAACTTCGATGGGGGAAGTGCATGACCGTTTACCGGAAGATTGAGCGTTTTGCGGATCCACAGACGTCTAAAACACCTGCTCAGAAGGAGCCGGATCCGGATCTCGGCTACGACTTCATTCCCAAGGAGCGCTACACCTCGCCGGAGTTCATGCGCCAGGAGTGGGACCGGATGTGGACCAAGGTCTGGCTGATGGGCGCTTGGGAGGGCGATCTGCGCAATCCCGGCGACTACATCACCACCAAGATCGGCAATGAGCACATCGTCATCACCAAGGACGAGAACCACCAGTACAACGCCTTCTACAACGTCTGCTCGCACCGGGGCAACCAAGTGGCATACGGCCCGGGCGGCAACACCGAGACCTTCCGCTGTTCCTACCACCTGTGGGAATACAACCTGCGCGGGGAACTGATCCACGTGCCGGACGCCGAGACCTTCCCCCAGGGCGCGCCCTGCGACAAGCTCTCCATCGTGCGCCTGCCCTGCGATAGCTGGGGCGGCTGGGTCTGGTTCAGCATGAACCCCAATGTCGAGCCCCTGCGCGACTTTCTGGGCATGATCCCGCAGCATCTCGACCCCTACCACTTCGACCGCATGACCCTCGTGAACGACGTGACCGTCGAGTGGGACTGCAACTGGAAGACCTCAGTGGACGCCTTCAACGAGACCTACCACGTCTTTGGCACCCATCCCCAGCTCACCACCATGCTGGAGGACATGGACGTGCAGATCGACTGCTACGAGCGGCACAACCGCTACCTCATACCCTTCGGCTGCGTCAGCACCCACATCCAGGACGGCACGGTCATCACCGAGGAGCTCAAGGACTACATGCGCATGAACCTGCTCGACCCCGACAGCTACCGGGGCGACGGCCTGGGCGTGCGCCGGGCGGTGCAGCAGAACTGGCGCAAGATTTCCGGGGGCATGGGCTACGACTTCGACGACCTGAACGACGATCAGCTCTCGGATGACTACCACTACCTGATCTTCCCCAACATCACCATGAACATCCACTGCAACAGCGTGATGATCTTCCGCCAGCGGCCGCACGAGACCGATCCCAACAAGATGTACTACGACCTGCAGAACTACAGCCTGTTCCCGGCTGGCCAGGAGCCGCCGCCGCGCCCGATCCACGAGCAGTTCAAGCACGGCGAGCAGTCCATCGGCGAAGTGCTCGACCAGGACGCCTCCAACTTGGCCATGGTGCAGGCGGGGATGAATTCCGCCGGCTACCGGGGCCTTTGGATTTCCACCCAGGAACTGCGCATCCGCCACTTCCACAAGACCATCGACGACTACCTGCAGCGCCAGCCCATCAAGTGGATGTAAGTGACGCCCGTTTGCAGCATCGCCGCGGTCGGCGAGGGGGAGATGGTCGCCTCGGAAGTGGACGGCGTAAAAGTGCTCGTCTGCCAAGTGGAGGGCCAGTTTCACGCCTTGCAGGACCAATGCAGCCACGCCCGTCAGGCGCTGCACGCCGGCACCCTGATCGGCCACCGGCTGCGCTGTCCGTTGCACGGGGGCCTGTTTGACGTGCGCAGCGGCGCCTGCTTGGGCCCGCCGGCCACCAAGCCGGTGGCCACCTTTCCGGTGCTGCTCGAGGCTGGCAAGGTGCATGTGGACGTGAGCGGCGCCAAGGAGCGGCCCCGGCCCCGATTCGGTCCGCTCAATTGAAAGCGGCTGCGGGCACCGCGTATATTCCCGAAATTCCCGAATAAGAATTTCTGAGCAGGATTTCACAACCCCAAACGCATTGATCCGAACCACCTAGGAGGATACGACATGGATTTGCAACTGAAGGGCAACAAGGCGCTTATCACCGGCGGCAGCCGCGGCATCGGCCGGGCCATTGCCGATGCACTCGCGGACGAGGGCTGCAACGTGGCCATCTGCGCCCGCAACGAAGACCAGGTGAATGACGCCGTGGCGGCGCTGTCCGCCAAGGGCGTGACCGCCTTCGGCCAGGCGGTGGACGTGGGCGACGGCGATGCGCTGAAAGGCTGGGTCGAGGCTTCCGCCGAAGCGCTCGGCGGCATCGACAACATCGTCTCCAACGTTTCCGGAGGCAACGGCAGAACGGAAGCGGACTGGCGCTCGAACTTCGAGCACGACATGCTCGGCACCGTGCGCATGGTGGAGGCGGCCATGCCGCACTTGGAGAATTCCGACAACGGCAGCGTTCTGGTCATCTCGACCACGGCGGCTCTCGAAGCCTTCATCGGACCCCACTCCTACAACGCCATCAAGGCGGCGCTGCTGAACTACTCCGGCGCCCTAGCCCAAGAAGCCGGTGCCAAGGGCATCCGCGTCAACGCCATCTCCCCGGGCCCGATCATGATCGAGGGTGGCGCTTGGGACAACATCAAGCAGCACATGACGCCCTTCTATGAAGGCACCGTGGGCCAGATTCCGGTGGGCCGCATGGGCCGTGCCGAGGAAGTGGCGGCCCAAGCGGTGCTGCTGGCGAGCCCCTTTGGCGCCTACACCAACGGCGCCAACATCGTCATCGACGGCGGCTTCACCAAGCGCATTCAGTTCTGAGTCCGGCCATGAGCGAGCACCGAACCGTCAATGTCTATATGGTGGCGGCGGGCAAGTACCACGACATCGACTACGCCCGCCTCGAATTGTTGAAGCTGTTGGCCGAGGATGAGCGGGTGCGGGTGCGTGTGGCCCCGGACTACCATGACGTGGACGGCATCCAGGCCTCCGACTTCCTCATCACCTACACCTGCGACCTCGTGCCGGAGGAGGATGAGCAGCTCGCCCTGCGCGACTACATCGCCTCCGGCAAACGCTGGTTCGCGCTGCACGGCACCAACTCGATCCTGAAGTTCCTTGAGGACGGCCGGGTGGATGCCCCGGACACTGCGCCGGTGCTGATGGAGACCCTGGGCACCCAGTTCCTCGCCCATCCGCCCATTCACCCGTTCAAGGTGACCGTCGCAGACCCTACGCATGAGCTGGTCAAGGGCATCAGCGAGTTTGAAACGGACGACGAACTCTATCTGTGCCGGGTCCACGGCGACCTGCATCGGTTGCTGGAGACCCGTTTCCACGGCGAGTGCCAAGGCTGGGTCCACGACCAATGGCCGGTCGATGAGCCGCGTCCGGTGTACTACATCAACCGGGTGGGCGAGGGCGAGGTGCTCTATCTCAATCTCGGCCACTGCCGGGGCCACTACGACATGCAGCCCATGGTGGACTACTACCCGGAGATCGAGCGCGGCAGTTGGCAGCGGGAGGAGTACTACGAACTGCTCCGCCGCGGCATCCGCTACTGCGCCGACCGGGTGGCGGCTTGACGGCAGGCGCGGGCGATGGCTAAGCCGTTCCGTTTCGGCGTTCAGTCCTTCAACGCCGAGACCGGCGCCGACTGGGCCAAGCAGGCACAGACCGCCGAGCGCTTGGGCTACTCCGCCTTCCACTTGGCGGACCATCTGCTCGGCCCCGGGCCGGCGCTGGAGAAGACCAACCACCCGGTGCAGAACCTCGCCGCCATCCCGGCGATGGCCTATGCGGCGGCGGTGACCGAGCGCATCCACATCGGCTGCCGGGTGTTCTGCATCGACTACCACAACCCGGTGGTGCTGGTGAAGTCCGCCATGACCATCGACATGCTCTCCTCGGGACGCCTTGAGTTGGGCTTAGGCGCTGGCTGGCTGCAGGAGGAGTACGCCGCCGTGGGCCTCACCTTCGACCCGCCGAAGACGCGCATCGACCGCTTGGCCGATGTCATTGAGGGGGTCAAGGCGTTCCGCGGCGAAGGCCACGCCAACGTCGCCAACGGCACCATCGCCTGGCGCGATTTCGACGGCCTGCCCAAGCCCGTCTCCAAGCCGCCGATCATGGTCGGCGGCGGCAGCCCCCGGGTGCTGCGCTTGGCGGGCCGGGAGGCGGACATCGTCAGCCTCAACTTCAACAACCGGGCGGGCGTCATCGGCCCCGACGGGGTGCAGACCTCCACCGAGGACGAAACCCGCCGCAAGCTCGGCTGGATCAAGGAGGGCGCCGGCGAGCGCTTCGATGCGCTTGAAATCGAGATCGGCGCCTACTTCACCATGGTGATGGACGACCCGTCGCCGGTGTTGGCCGGGTTTGCGCAGATGTTCGGCTTGGCCGAGGATGAAATGGCCCGCCATCCCCATGCCCTGTTCGGCGGGGTGGACGCCATTTGCGATGAGCTCGAACGGCGCCGGGAGCAGTTTGGCATCTCCTACTTCACCATCGGCGCCGACGTCATGGAGGCCTTTGCGCCGGTCGTTGACCGATTGGCAGGGAAGTAGGGCGTCGTCGTTGCCCACCGTTGACGAAGCGCGGGCGGAGCTGCTAGCCAAGACCCCCGCCTCCCAGCGCATCTCCGAGCAGCGGGCCGAGATCCTCAACTCAGGGCTGGCGGCCAATCTGGAGATGCCGCATCCCATCTTCATTGAGCGGGGGGAGGGTGCCTGCGTCTTCGATGCGGACGGCAATCGCTACATCGACACCTCAGTCGGCTTTGGATTGCACATGCTGGGCCACCGGCATCCGGCGATTGAGGCGGCCATCAAGGACCGGGCGGAACTTGGCTGGATGTTCGGCATCCACACCACCAGCCAGATGCGGCTGGCCGAATTGCTTCACGAAGCCAGCCCCTGCGCCGAGCGCGTGGTGTTCTGCAACACCGGCACAGAAGCCACCATGTACGCCATCCGGGCGGCGCGGGGCTTCTCCGGCAAGGAGCGCATTGCCCTGTTCGACGGCTGCTACCACGGCGCCCACGACTACGGCATGTGGGTGACCGACCCGGCCAGCCCGGTGGATGCACCGAGCCACCTGCCCATGGGCCACGGCATCCCAAAGGCACTCAGCGGGCTGAACCTGATGCTGCCCTACCGCCGCCGCGCCGCCTTCGACCTTGTACGCAAGCACCGCGATGAGCTGGCCTTGGTGATGATCGAGGGCGTGCAAAGCTCCAATCCCCAACCGGAAGTGGGCGATTTCCTGCGCGAACTGGCGGACGTTTGCCGCGCCAACGGCGTCCTGCTGTGCATTGACGAGGTCATCACCGGCTTTAGGGTCGCCTATGGCGGCGCCCAGGAGCGCTTCGGCGTCACCCCGGACCTCGCCACCTACGGCAAGGTGCTTGGCGGCGGCTTGGCCGTGGGCGCCATCGCTGGGCGGGCTGACCTGATGAACGTCTTCACCGGCTTGGCGGCGGAGG
>CAZRBP010000171.1:0-6727 GCA_964598305.1 uncultured Pseudomonadales bacterium
TACCTTGATTCAGTGTTTCGAATCAAGGGTGTGGAATGATAGTATTGATCATTAAGGAATCCACTCTTTACCACTTCAAAGCAGCGCAATAGTCTATGAGGGCCTCTATGCCGAGAAAGCGAAATTCCCCGATCGCCTGGGGGAATGCGAAGGAGTCAAAGCAGGAGATTATCCAAGCTGCAGCAAGGTGCTTCGAGCAGTACGGTCCGCAACGCACATCAATGGACGACATCGCCGAGGCAGCCGGCATATCCCGCAAGACGCTCTACAGGATATTCGAGGATCGCCCGAAACTGATCCAGGCGATTTTGCAATGGCGATGGGCCAAAATAGCCAAGAGAATTCAGAATCGGATCGCCAAAGCCACCGGCTTCGAAGAGGCCCTGCTCGAAGGTTCCGTCACTGCCGTCTCCTCCGCACGAAACGACAAGCTGACCAACGAGATCGTTCACAAATCAACGGATCACACCCTGGAACAGTTCCTGCTTCGGGGTAATGAGCGAATCTACAAAGCCAATCAGGACATCTGGCTGACCGCAATCGAGGCGGGGCGAAAAGAGGGCGTGGTAAAAGAAAACCTGTCAGACGACCGGATTATCGAGATTATCGCCAGCATGCACGCACTGCTCCTGATGCGCGATGACGGCCCGGCAAAACAAAGAGAATTCCTGAAGGATGTTCTGTTGCCGGCGATACTCGTTGCGCAAGAGGCTTGAGAGGTCCTCTAGAGCAAGCGCCGGGCTACAGGATGACCTGGTCCGCCATCAGGTCAGCAACCTGTTCATCACTCAGGCCAAGGGATGCGGTAAGGACTTCAAAACTTTCCCCGCCAATAAGCGGTGCCGGGCTGCGAGGCCCGTGATCGTATCCGCTCACCCGATACTGATGGCCGCTGTAGGGGATCAATCCCATCTCACCGTGCTGCAGGTACCGATGAAAGGCACGATGTTGGTATTGAGGATCCTTGAGCAGATCGCTGCTTCGCTGGACATGGCCGGCCGGAATTCCTGCACCAGTTAAGCGCGCCATGACATCTTGCGGTGCCTGATCCCGTGTCCAGTTCGCCAAGTGTTCATCAATCAGGTCATGTGCCTCAAGACGCCCCTCAGCCGTGTCGAGTTTTTTCGCACACGCCCATTCCGGGTCACCCAGCAGGGTCCGCAAAGTTCGCCATTCAGCATCACTCTCTATCGCAATCGCAATCCACTCATCCTCACCCGCACTGGGGTAAGCACCCTGAGGGGCAGCATCCCGCGAGCGATTGCCATTGCGCGTGAAACGCCGGTCGGTTGCCTGTATTTCGAGGATC
Organism: uncultured Pseudomonadales bacterium; assembly: GCA_964598305.1. Classification (GTDB taxonomy): domain Bacteria; phylum Pseudomonadota; class Gammaproteobacteria; order Pseudomonadales; family Azotimanducaceae; genus Azophilus. The sequence goes on from CAZRBP010000171.1 coordinate 1,310, forward strand.
TCTGGCGCTAGGAAGTGCAACGCAGCTTCCATCTGGCTGAGATCAATGTACTGCCCTTCCCCGGTTCTTCGGTGGTGATCAATGGCAGCAAGCAGCGTTGCCGTCAGAAATCGCGGCGCAATGGTATCGGTGTACGCATTCCAGGGACCAGCCGGCGCGCTGTCTTCCCAGCCGGTCAGACCATAAAATCCCGCCAAGGCTGCGGCGTGGTAGCCGTAGCCGGCCATAGGCGCGAGCGGCCCGGTTTGCCCGGCCAGGCAGGTGCTGACAAATGTGATGCCCGGGTTTGCCGCCTTCGCCGCCCCATAGCCAATGCCTAAACGGTCTACAGTGCCTGGCGTAAAGCTCTCAATGACGACATCTGCCCATTTGAGAACGTTCTGGGTCACCTCCCCCGCACGCTCATGGCTGAGGTCAAGTGTCAGGCTACGCTTGGAGGTATTGAACTCACCGAAAAACTGGGAGCGGTTCCAACCATCGATATTGTCCTTGTAGGGACCAGCCGTGCGCAGCGCATCGGCCCGGGTGGTCGATTCAATCCGAATAACATCCGCGCCGTGGTCCGCCAGGCACTTGCCGGTCATGGGGCCCACGCCAACCCAGCTGAAGTCAGCAACCTTGAGGCCCTCGAAAGGCGTGGAAGGTGAGGAATTTGGTGCTGCGAAGTCGGCCGATTGCCGCGGCTGACTCGCCAGTTCATCCAGCACTTCAGCGGTATGTTCACCAATGGATGGCGCGCCACGAGTGATGCCCATACTGGCGCTGGAGAGTTTTGCGAAGGCACCGGGCGCCTGGCATAAAACTCCGTTTGGCAATTTCACTTCCTGGAAGTAGTCTCGCGCCAGCAGTTGCGGAAACTTCAACAGTTCCTCAATCGACATGATGGGCGCTAAAGTCACGCCAAGCGCCAGCCCTCTTGCGAAGATGGTTTCCGTTGTCTGCTCCGCCAGAAAAGCATCAACTTTGGCGTTGAGCTCATCCGATTCAATCACGAGCTCACCGCCTCGGAACAGACGGAAGTCGTAGTCCTCCCATTGCTCCCGGGCGAGCCACGCATCATCCAAGGCGCCTGCCTCTTTCATCCAGGGGACCATCTTCTTGAGCTGCTGCCCGATCACGGGTCCGGCTACATGGCCGTCCTTCGCCGGATGCACGATCGGGATCTTGCGGGGCCCGATCTGTGCGAGCGAACCATCGCGCTGGTAGTCGAAACCCTGGATGGCCGCTGCGGTCATTGCCTGAAGCATGGTCCAAGTCATCGCCGACTGAGCAGAGACATCAACGAAAACGCCCTCCCCCGTCGTTCGCGCCCGCGCATGCCCGATAAGTGCTGCGACTGCAGCTTCGGCGCCCGCATGACGCCATACCTGGGGTACGCTGATTCTCACCGGCGGCCGGTCTGAATCCCCCTGCAGCGACATCTGGCCGCTCATTGCGGCAACGCTTAGATCGGCGGCGGCTAGGTCCGCATGGGGTCCATCGTTCCCATAGGGCGTGACCCTGACTTGGACGAGTCGAGGATTCGCTTCGCGAAGAACTTTATGGTTCAGACCCGCCGTGTCCAGCAAGGCCGGTGGGCCGGAATCCAACACAAAATCCGAACCGCGGACCAGGTCGAGGAACGTCGCCCGGCCCTCGTCGGTTGCCAGATCGAGTTGAATAGATCGCTTGTTCCGGTTGTACGCCGCAAAACTGAGGCTGCACGGCCCTTCTGGCCCCTCTTCGGCGAAGGGACCCACTCTGCGGGCTTCGCTGCCGCCGGGTGGTTCGACCCTGACAACATCGGCACCCAAGTCAGCGAGCACCATGCCGCCCAATTGGCCCCGAACGTCCGTGAGATCAAGCACTCGATAGGGCCTGAGCATGCTCACCTCCCGATGTTGAGCTAAAGGCGGGCGAGTTCACTCAACAGCGTATCAACCGGCCCGGCAACGCATGCGTGGCCTCTCCGTTGCGGTAGGTGACCTCACCGCTGACCACAGTGGCGAGATATCCGCTGGTTTTTTGCTCGAAGCGCCAACCGCCAGCAGGCAGGTCGCGCACCATTTCCGGGACTCTCAGGTTGAGGTTGTCGAAATCAATCACGTTAAGGTCCGCCTTCATTCCCGGGGCAATGACGCCCCGGTCGTTGAGGTTGAGGGCCCGTGCGGTGTCATGCGTCTGGTTTTTCACCAGCGTCGGCAGGTCGATGCGCTCGCCGCGTTCGCGGTCGCGGCCCCAATGAGTAAACAGTGTCGTGATGAAACTGGCATCGCAGATGGTGCCAACGTGCGCCCCACCGTCGCCCAGCCCCATCACGGTGTGCTCATGCAGGATCATCTCGCGGCAGCAGTCGAGGTTGTTGTCATCATAGTTTGCAAATGGCGAATACAGTATGTTCCTGCCTTCGTTCTCGATCAGACGGTCGTAGATGTAGGACCACACGTCCTGGCCAGCGGCCGCTGCACGTGCCGCCATGCTGCTTTCCGGCGCAGGCTCATAATCGGGTGGATCACCGAGCAACCACACCTTGTGCCCCTCTGCCATTTTCTGATGCATGACCGCAAAGCCCCGCGTCGGCTCATCGCCGAGGATCGCTGCCCGGCGAGCAGGCTCTCGCATCGCCTCGATGCGCTCTGCCACCGGCAAGCCGGCAATTTCCTTGTAGGCCCTGCGTGTTGAAAAAGGGCAAAGAGTCGTTGTCAGACCCATCAAGACGCCGATGGGTCGTGGTGCAACCTGAGCCCGCATGAGCAGGCCGTCTGCGTTGGCCTGTTCGATCTTACCTAAGACCGCACGCCAACCACACTCATTCAGTCCCTGGGCCAATGATATGGACATGGGTCGCCCACTCTCGGCAACCATGCCGCGGAAGTAATCGAATTCCTGGTTCAGGTCATCGAGTTCGGAGACCATGTCGAAGACACCGCGTCCTGCATCCTTGAGACCAAGCGCCAGACCGAGCAATTCTTCATACTCTGCATTCAGGGACGGCGTCGGTGCGCCCTTGCTCGTACGGTGATTCAGAAAACGCGACGTGGAAACGCCTAGGGCTCCCGCGGCTGCGCCTTCGGCCACGATGCGGCGCATTTCAGCAATCTCCTCGGTTGTCGCAGGTTCGCGGTCGGCACCGCGCTGACCCATGACATAGACCCTGAGTGGCGCATGGGGAATTTGCGCTCCAACGTCCATGTCGAACTCACGACGTGCCAGTACGTCCATGTATTCCGGAAAGGTCTCCCAGTCCCAGGACAAACCCTCGTCCAGGATGGCGCCCGGGATGTCTTCCACCCCTTCCATCAACTCGATCAGCATATCGTGATCGTTGGGGCGCACCGGTGCAAAGCCCACACCACAGTTGCCCATCACCACCGTCGTCACCCCGTGGTGACTGGAAGGATGGAGACGGTTGGCCCAGGTAACCTGACCATCGTAATGCGTGTGAATGTCCACGAATCCTGGAGTAACGATGGCACCGTCCGCAGATATTTCCTGCTTGCCCTTGCCAGCCACCTTGCCCACCAGAGCGATGGTGCCGTCCCGCACAGCCACATCCGCGCTACGACCCTCCGTGCCACTGCCGTCAATGACTTGGCCGCCGCGCACGACCAGATCGAATTCAGCCATAACCGTCCTCCAACTCTGCGATCTGCCTGCCCCACAGCGCTGCCGCCGCGCCGACACGGGTCAAGCAAAACTTGAGTTTAAGCCATAACTGACCGCTTTGCATCAATGTCACACATGTTGTCGTATGAGTCATTTGCTTGATCGAAGGGCGCCAAGTGATACCATCTTAGCGGGCGTAGCGGCGTCAGCCGCAATATTCGCAACTGGCAGGAGATTCCGTGGCGAGAAGGAAGAACACAATCGGCGTCAGCTGGGGGGACAACCCCGCTTCGAGACGGGTGGTCCGCGAAGCTGCGCTCGCCTGTTTCAGGCAATACGGCGTTCACCGGACTTCCATGGCGGACATTGCGGAAGCCGCTGATATCTCACGGAAAACGCTGTACAGGGTGTTTGAGGACCGCACGGCACTGATGGAGTACCTCATTGCGCATCGGATGGCCAAAACGGGAACCAGCATTCGAAAGAAAGTCAGGGGATTCAAAAGCTTCGAAAAAGCACTGATTGAGGGTCCGATCGCCACGGTCGCATTGGGTCAGGAAGACCCTTTGTTTGCCGAGATCGTTCTGGCGGCAACCAATCATCGCATTGAGCAGTTCCTGCTTCGGGGAAACCCTCAAATCATCAGTCATATGAATGAGACCTGGTTCCCTGTTATCGAAAAAGGCAGAAAACAGGGCATCGTCAGAAAGGAACTATCCAATGAACGAATCGTCGAGATCATCATGCACATGCAGCTGCTGCTTTGGATGGGAGACGACTTAGGGCCCGCCAAACAGCGATCCCTCATGCGGGACATTCTCTGGCCCGCTGTCACCTGCACCTGACAACCCCGGGCTTACAAGTTATTGACACGTAGTTTACTATTTGTGTCCCCGTCCCAATAGTCGAGAAGGCTACCCATGAGTGAACTCCTGGAGTCCATTGAGGATGGCGTTTTAACGCTAACCATCAACCGTCCGCACGCACACAATACACTCAGCCTGTCCCTGTCCGACTCCCTGTGTGATGCGTTGGTTCGCGCAGAAGACAACGCCGATGTGCGGTGCGTTGTGTTGACCGGTGCCGGGGGGATTTTCTGCGCCGGTGGCGACGTAAACGATCAGGCATCCGGCAACTTCGGCGTCGATGAATCCGATCCTGAGGCTGCACACGCCGCCATGGTCAAGACCATACGCCATGGCATGGAGATGAGCAGGCTGTTGCACGAAATTCCAAAGCCGACACTGGCGGCCATCTCAGGCGCTGCCGCTGGCGCTGGGCTCGCCCTGGCGCTTGCTTGCGATCTGCGCTTCTGCCTGGACACCGCCAAGCTGACGACCGCGTTCGCCAAGGTCGGTCTATCCGGTGACACTGGCGGCACCTACTTCCTGCCGCAACTCGTTGGCACGGCAAAGGCGAGGGAACTCTACTTCATGGCAGACGTCATTTCCGGCAGGGAAGCCTATGAGATGGGCCTGGTGAGCAAGGTGGCGAGCGCCGACACCTTCGAGGCAGAGTGGCAAGCCTATGCTAAGCATCTCGCGAGCTTGCCGACGATTGCGCTTGGCTACATGAAAATGAACCTAAATGCAGCGGAGCACCTGCCCCTTGGCGAGGCGTTTGATCTTGAAGCCGAGAACATTGTGCAGACCATGAACACCGAGGATCACAAGCAGGCGGCTCAAGCTTTTCTGAACAAAGAACGCCCCGTCTTCAAGGGACGTTAATCAATATGGCGAGTCAAACTGCCCTGAGGGAATTTACACAGGAAATTCGAGATTTCCTTAGCGACAAACTGACTCCCGAACTGCGTCACTTCGGCGACGCTTACGC
>CAZRBP010000172.1:0-3382 GCA_964598305.1 uncultured Pseudomonadales bacterium
CTCGGGCGAACACAGCAGCACAACCATGCGGGCAATGTCGTCCGGCGTGCCGATGCGTTGCTGTGGCGTGCGGGCCATGATCCACGCCCGGGTCTCGTCATCGATTCCGCCTGCGGATATGCCACCGCCGTCTTCTGAACTGATCAGGCTGGTGTCGATGAGCCCAGGGCATACGGCAAGGCAGCGGATGCCCTCGGCACCGTGGTTGACCGCAAGCTGGCGCGTCAGGCCGATGACGCCGTGCTTGGCGGCGGTGTACTCGACGCTCATCTGCGGCATGGCGCGAATGCCGAGCACCGAGGCGTTGTTGACGATGACGCCGCCGCCGCTTTCCAGCATGGCCGGAACCTCGTGTTTCACGCAGTGGAAGACGCCGCTTAGATTGGTGTCGATCACCTGGCGCCAGCGCTCGTCATCCACCTCGTGGACGGGTTGCGGAAAGCTGCCTATGCCGGCGTTGTTGAATGCGTAGTCCAAGCGGCCGAAGGCATTGACGGCCGCATCCACCATCGCCCGGCATTGCCCGGAATCCGTAACGTCCGCCTTAAAGCCCAGCGCCTTTCCGCCTTGGCGTTCGATCTCTTGTGCCACCGCTTCGACGGCTGCGTTTCTGTCGGCGAGCAGAACCTGCGCCCCAGCCTCGGCAAACGCCTGTGCGGCCGCTCGGCCGATGCCCTGCGCCGCACCAGTGACGAGGGCGGCACGACCGGAATAATCGATGCTCAGCATGTGGGCTGCCGAAACGCGCAAGCGGCGCTCAATACACGGCCGAGAAGAATGCCGGCATGGCGCACTCCCCCGCACCGCGCCCGCTTCGCGTCACCACGACTTCATCCATGACGTAGTGTTCCTTGGCGAAGAACACGCACCCCCTTTGCCGGTCCGCAAACAGGTCGATGTCGTCCATGGTCATGCCGACCACGTTGGCCATTTCGTCCTCCGCAATGCCCTCGGGACCCTGGGCGGGATCGATCCAGCCTTCCGCGTGGCCGATTAGCGTGGGGTCCACTTCGTAGCCGCGCGATGCGGCCAAGCGCTCCACGAAGGTCGAGTCTATGGCGTGAGCCTGGATGTATTTCTTTTGCCTGGAGTATCGGATGTGCTGCCGCGACTCCCCTCCGTGATTGGCATTCCAGTGCAGTTGCGCCTGCGGCCTGGTCAGGTGTGGGTGAATCCGCACCACGTAGTAGATCTTGAAGTACGGGCTGTCTTCAGTGGCCCGGACTTCATTGGCGTCCAGCGGGAAGAACTGCGCGAGATCAACCGACATTTGCACGTTGGAGGCGGCGACCTCCACGAACCGGTCTTCGCTTGCGTAGGCGGCGGCCATCCGTCGCCGCACCTCGGCGTCTTCCGCTCCGTGCCTCAGATCTTCGATGTCGTTGAAAATCCAGTGATCGACAAAGTCGTATCGCAGCGGGCCGGTTTGGTAGCTGCGCATCCCGTCAATGGTCAGTGGATGGCCAGCCAGCACCTCGCACTTGAGATACTGCCTAACCCCGATGTCCGGGAGATAGCGCATCTGCTCATGGGCGTGTTCGCCCAGCCAGTAGTGCCGGAACGCATCCCCCGACACGCCGTCCTTCTTCCTGACAAAGAAACTGATCTTGAACACAACCTTTCCTTGCGGGCCCTCGGCGCATCTTCAAGAGTGAATTCTATCGGGATTGAACACGGCCAATAGGTTATTCACACAAATTTGGGTGTCCAAGCCGGTAAACGCGGACCAGTCCCAGACCATTCCCAGATCGGTTGAGCAGCCCAAGGCCCTGCCTTAGACTTCCGCGAAGCACCCTAGGCCAGATCGATGGAACCCCGGCCCACGCCAACCAGCTACTACGGAAATCTCGTAGTGCTCTGCCAAGCGCTGTCGCGCTTGGGCTTGAACGTCGATGCGCTCCTGGAGGAGGCCGGGGTGGACCTCGATGCCTTTCGCGACGGCGACGGGCGGGTGCCGTGGAAGCAGGTGGACCGCGTCTGGGAGCTGGCCGTCGAGCGCACCGGCGATCCCTGCCTCGGCCTCGAAGTCGTGGACGGCCTCAATCCAGCGGTCTATCGATCGCTGGGCATTGCCCTCATCTGCAGCAGTTCCCTGCGCGACTTTCTACAGCGCCTGACCCGGTTTTTCGCGGTGATTTCCACCCTGGAGGTGGCGACGTACCAACAGCATCCCCAGTACGCCTGCATCAGCGACCGCGCTGTCGTTGACTACAGCGCCGCTACCGTCGGCTGCCACTCCGATGCGTTCGTGGCCTTCACGTTGAAGTTCGTGCGCATGATCTACCGCCCTGACTTCAAGCCACTGAAGGTCCGCTTGGCGTGGACGCCGCCAGCTGAGCACCGGCACCGCTACCGCGAATCCTTCCTGTGTCCGGTGGAGTTCGGCCACGACGAATCCGCGGTCTTCGTCGCGCTCGACGATCTCGACACGCCGCTGGCGGGGGCCAATCCGGAGCTTGCGATGTACAACGACACCGTGGCGCTCGCGGTACTGGAGAAGCTACGGGAACTGGACCTGCCCACTAGGGTGTACGCGCGCCTGATCGAATACCTGCCCTCTGGAAACTGCAGCCGGGAACGCGTGGCGCATTCGCTGGCCATGAGTGAAAGCGCCTTCCAGAAGAGGCTCAAGCAGGCGGGAACGAGCTATCAGGAAGTGCTGGACCGAACACGCAAGGAACTCGCCCAGCACCATCTGGCCACCGGCGTGACGGTGGACGAGGTGGCTTATCTGCTGGGCTTCAGCGACACCAGCAACTTCATCCGCGCCTTCAAGCGCTGGACCGGCGCCACGCCGAGCGCATTTCGCAAATCGATTGCCGACTGAATCTGAAAAGACCCCCAATTGAAGCGCAATTAACCAGTCGAGCCGCTTCGGCTGTGCAATGATTGGGGCTTGGGGACGAGGAGCCGGAACCATGTCCAATGCGAAGCGACCTGTCGTCGTCTATGGCGCAAGCGGCTACACGGGCCGGCTGGTCTGTGAATTCCTGCGCCAGTACCGCATTCCGTTCGTCGCCGCCGGCCGCAACGCCGAGCGGATTCAGGCCACCATGGACCACCTGCCCGGCGTGGAATCGGCCGACTACGAGGTGGTCGCGGTGCAGAACACGGTGGAATCGCTCACGGAGCTCCTAGCCGGCCGCGCGGTCATCTGCAACACTGTCGGCCCCTTCGAGCGCTTCGGCGAGCCGGTTCTTCAAGCGGCCCTGCGAGCGGGCGCCCACTACATCGACACCACCGGCGAGCCCGCGTTCTTCGAATTGGCCAAGGAGGAGTACGGCTCTGAGTATCGGGATGCGGGCCTTGCGCTGGCGCCCGGCACCGCCTACATGTACACGCCGGTGGACATCGCCACCCACATGCTGCTGGAGCAAGGCGA
>CAZRBP010000172.1:3482-6716 GCA_964598305.1 uncultured Pseudomonadales bacterium
ACCATCCACAGGTTCACACCTATCGTCAATTCAGCGGCAACACGGACCGGGAACTGATGGAGAACCTCATTGCCCTGCAGCAGCAGTTCGAAGCCGATGTGCGCTCGTTGCCGACCGAGGAACAAAAAGCGGCGCTGGACAGGATTGTCGACGGGATCGAGCCGTTCATGCCTGCGCGGGAACTCACGCTCGTGCACCGCTCCTGCGATGTCGTAACCGGCAGCGGCTCCGCGGGCGGCAGCAAGGTCGTGATCCAGAGCACGAGCCCGTACACGCAGACCGGCCTGTTCCAAGCCGCCACGGCAGCGAGACTGCTGGGCGAAGGCACCCTCAAAGCTGGCTTCGTGACGGCCTGTGAAGCCGTGGGGCACCGCTACCTGCTCGGGCAGTTGAAGTCCTTCCTCCCCGTGAAGGTCACGATCACCGATTTCTGAGTCCAGTCCATGCGGGTCATCGATTTCTTCGAGCAGGGCGTTCGCTACTACCCGGACAATGTGGCGTTCGAGGACGCGAACAGCCGTTACAGCTATGCGCAAGCCGACCGCCAGGTGCACCGCATCGCCGCCGCCATCGCCGGGCACGGATTCAAGAAGGGCACGCGCATCGGTGTTTACTCGCCAAACTCCAGCATCGCCTTCCTCGCGCTGCTCGGGCTCATGCGGGCGGAAGGCGTCTGGCTGCCGATCAACCCGCGAAACAGCGTGGCAACCAACATCGATATGGCCGGCCGATTCGACATGTCGCTGCTCCTGTACTCCGCCCGTTTCAATCAGGAGGTGCAGGAGCTGCGCGAAGCCGTTCCGACGATCCGGGAATTCGTCTGCATCGACGGCGGCGGTGCGGTCGGCATGGATCTCGAAGGGTTCTGCGCCGGGCATGGCGACCGGCACCGGTGCGGCACGCAGGCGGCAGGCGAACTGGCCGCCATCTTCGGCACCGGCGGCACCACCGGCCGCTCCAAGGGCGTGCTGATGAACCACGAAGCCATCGAGACGTTCATCGCCAACTATCACGCGCACTTCAGCTACCGGGAAAACAGCGTGCATCTGGTGGTGGCGCCGATGACCCACGCGGCGGGCATCATGGCTTGGCTGCACTTTCCGCGCGGCGGCCGCAACCTGCTGGTGGACGGCGCCGAGCCCGAGGCGATCATGCGCGACATCGAACGCCACCGCGTCACGCACCTCTTCCTGCCGCCAACGCTGCTGTACATGATGCTGGCAAATCCAAGGGTGCGGGAATACGACTATTCGTCGCTTGAGCACTTCATCGTCGGCGCGGCGCCCACGTCCGTTGAAAAGCTGAAGGAGGCCATCACCGTGTTCGGACCCGTGATGACCGAAGCCTACGGGCTGACCGAAGCGCCCGCCGCGATCACCCTCAAGGCGCCTTGGGACTACATCGATGCACAGGGCAACATCGACGAGGAACGGCTGCGCGGCATCGGCCGGCCTGGAATCCACAACCAAGTGAAGATTGTGGGAGCGGACGGCGAGGAGGCAACCCGCGGCGAGCCGGGGGAGATCTGCGTGCGTGGTGGCCTGGTTACGCTGGGCTATCTCGACGACCCCGACGCCACAGCCGAGTCGTTCCGCGACGGCTGGCTGTGGACCGGCGACATCGGCACCATGGCCCCGGACGGCTACATCCGCATTGTTGACCGCCGCAAGGACATGATCATTTCCGGCGGCTTCAACGTTTACCCGAACGAGGTCGAACAAGTCATCGCCGCAAATCCCGCCGTGCAGGAGTGCGCCGTGATCGGCGTTCCGGATGGGAAATGGGGTGAGGCCGTCAAGGGGATAGTGCTGTTGCGGCCGGGCTCGCATTGCACCGAAGATGAACTGATCGGCTTGGTGAGGGACCGGCTGGGGCCGGTGAAGGCGCCCAAATCCATCGACTTCGTCGATGAACTGCCGAAAAGCCCGGTCGGCAAGATATTGAAGACCGAACTGCGCAAGCCCTACTGGGCGGGCAAGGACCGGGCGGTGAACTAAAGGTGCGGCAGAACGCCTACATTGCCGGCGTGTCCATGACCCCATTCGGCAAGCACCGCCACCGCGGCATCAAATCGCTGCTTGGCGAGGCGGTGCTGGGCGCCCTTGGCGATTGCGACCTGGAAAGCCGCGATCTGCAGGCCGCTTGGGTCGGAAACGTCGGCGCTGGCGTGATTTCGGGCCAGACCTGCGTGCCCGGCCAGATTGCGTTGCGCGAGCTTGGCATCGGCCGCATCCCCGTCGTCAACGTGGAGAATGCCTGCGCCTCGTCCGCCTCCGCGTTCCAGCAGGCCTGCTCGCTGGTGACCTTGGGCGCTTACGACGTGGTGCTGGCCTGCGGGGTCGAGAAACTGCACTCGGAGGACAAGCGCAAGACCTTTGCGGTGTTCAGTGGCGGCACCGATCTTGAGGACACTGATCGAATTCTCGAACGCACTCACGAACGGCTGCGGGCGCTCGGCATGGAGCCGGATGCCGACGGTGCCGGGACCTCGCGGTCCATATTCATGGACATCTACGTGGCCTGGGCCTTGGAACACATGCAGGAGCACGGCACCACCCGAGAGCAGCTCGCAGCGGTGTCGGCAAAGAACTCGTGGCACGGTTCGCTCAATCCCTTTGCCCAATACCGGGATGCACTCACCACGGAGGATGTGCTCGCCGCGCCCGAGGTAATCTGGCCGCTGACCCTGCCGATGTGCTCGCCGATCGGCGATGGCGCCGCCGCGATCGTCATCGTCAGCGAAAAACGAGCGCACGAGTTGGGCCTCGACCGGCTGGTGCGCGTTGAAGCCGCCCTGTTGGCCAGCGGCTGCGACAGATCGGAGTCCGAGGCGAAGCTTGCCCGCAACTGCGCCCTCGAGCTTTACGAAACGGCAGGAATTGGGCCTGAAGACTTGGACTGCGTGGAAGTGCACGACGCCTCGGCAATCGCGGAGATCCTGTCCTACGAGCATCTGGGCCTGTGTGCAATTGGCGAGGGTGGAGATTTCGTGCAATCCGGGCACAGCCGGCTCGGCGGCAGCGTTCCGGTCAACACCTCGGGCGGGCTGATGCGCAAGGGGCACCCCATCGGCGCGACCGGGGCGGCGCAACTGGTGGAACTGGTCTGGCAGTTGCGCGGCGAGGCCGGCGACCGCCAAGTGGAAGGCGCGCGGGTGGCGCTGGCCGAGAATGGCGGCGGCTTCATCGGCGATGACGTGGCCGCCTTGGCGCTCACCCTGCTGAGCGCATGACG
>CAZRBP010000173.1:0-6652 GCA_964598305.1 uncultured Pseudomonadales bacterium
AGCGCGTTATCGAACAGGATCTTTCGGCGGGACTCGTCGGTGAGCCCGGGCAATCCCAGAAAGGTGTCCACCGCGTGCGGATAGGCGGAGTCGGGATGGGGGAAATCCGTGGAGAAGAGAATGTTGTCGTCGCCGACGGCGTTCACCACGTCGCCCACCAGCGCCTCGTCGGATTCGACGGAAATGAAGCACTGGCGCTTGAAGTACTCGCTGGGCAGCGCCTTAAGGTCCGGCGCATCGTGCCAGCCGACCAACTCCACGTGCTCGTCCATTCGATACAGCCAGTAAGGCAGCCAGGAGCAGCCCGACTCCATGAATGCCACCCGCAGCGTGGGAAATCGATCGAAGGTGCCGCCGGTTATCAGCGACAACATCGCCATCTGCTGCTCCATGGGGTGGCAACAGGCGTGAACGGTGAGGAAGCTGGAAAAGCGATCGGCGCCAATCGACGGCAGCACGGCGCCCATCCCTTCGTGCAGCGACAGCGGCGCGTTCCTCTCGACCAGCGCCGCATACAGCGGATCGTAGGCGGCATCGCCCAGCAGCCGGCCGTTGATGGGATTGGGCCGGACCCAAAACGCCCGCATGCCGAGTTCCCAAGCGTCGTCGATGGCTTTGATTGCCAAGTCCACGTCGAAGATGGGCAAGGGCGCAGCGCCCACCACGCGGCCGTCGGACTGTTCGCTGAAGTCGGCGATCCACCGATAGTAGGCGCGGCACATGGCGGCGGCCAGCGCCGGATCGATGCCGTCAACCCAGGTCGCGTACAGGTCATCGTAGGTCACGCTCAGGTCGACGCCTTCCCGGTCCATCCCTGCCACCACGCTGGGCGCATCGAAGTTTCGCTCGGCCATCTCGCCGAATCGTTGCAGCCGGTCCTCCTCCGTAAATCTGAGCGCTGTCAGCACCTCTGGCGTGACGGTGCTGGCTCGCTTGCCGTCCACCAGCAGCCGGCCGTCTTCCACGGCGATCCGGTCGCGGTACTTGGGGTCGATGAGATCCTGCCACAGGGTCACCGGCGGCATGGTGTGCCCATCGGAGTCGATGACGCGAAAACCGTTTTTCATTGTTGATGAACCTCCTGTTCGATCGAAGCGGTTGCCGCGCCGTTGCGCAACACGCGGCCCGGAAGCGCTGCTGCGGAGCCCAGCACGTCAACGCCTTCGTTGCGCAGCAGCTTGCCGTTGACGATCACGGCCTGGATGCCGCTTGCCTCGGCGATGAGGCGGTCGGCGCCCGCCGGCAGGTCGTTGACGCGCCTGAGAGACGAGGCGCCCACGGTGTCCGGGTCGAACACCACCACGTCGGCTGGCCGCCCCTCGGCGAGCAGGCCCCGGTCGGTGATGCCCACGACTTCCGCCGGACGGCTGGTCAGCAGACGAACCGCCTCCGGCAACGACAGGGCGCCACGTTCCCGTACCCAGTGACCGAGCAGATGGGTGCTGAAGCACGCATCGCAAAGCTGATTGGCATGCGCGCCGGCATCCGACAGCGCCAGCACCGTGTGGGGATCGCGCAGCAGTTCCTCAACTTCGTCCTCGTCATCGTTCATCAGCGCCCAACTCGCGCGCAGGGCAAGATCGCTTTCCACCGCAAGGTCCAGGAACAAATCCGCCGGATCCTGCCGGCGCTGCCGGGCCGCTTCGGCCACCGACACGCCGAGCAGTTCCGGTGCTTGGGGAACGAAGGTCAGGTCGGTGCGTTCCCAGAAGGAAGTGCCCCTTTCGGCATCCAGATTCGCCACCGCCTCGCGGAACTCGGCGCGAAACTCCCTTTGGGCATACCTCGCCTTGCGCCCTTCCCGATCCAGGCTGTTGAGCGCCCCGACAATCGGCAGGCTTTCCAGGGGAAACGGCTCCTCTAAGTCGAATTCGAAGCGCAGCGGCCGACAACTGACCTGTGGCACCACATTGATGCCCTGACCTTGCAATGCAGCCGTTCTTGACAGGTATTCCCGGTGCGATCCCGGCCCCCACAAGCCCGCCAGCAGCGCCGTCCACGTCAGCGTGCGCCCGCTCACTGCGGCGAGTTCCCGCAGCTCGGCAAGAAAGTCGCCGGGCCCCACGGTCATCTGCAGAACACCGCGTTCGGTGGCGCCGAGCGCCTGGGCGAGCGCGGTGAACTCCTCGGGCTCGGCCAGCCGGCTGGGCACGGGTTTGCCGCCAAAGCCGACGTGGGCTCCGGCTTTGGAGCTGGCAAAGCCAAGGGCTCCGGCATCGACGGCATCTTGCACGATGGCGCACATCGCCTCGACCTCTTCGGCCGTCGCCCGGCGTTCCGCGGCGTCCTCGCCCATGACGAACAGGCGAACGGGCGTGTGCCCCACATAGGCCGCCACGTTGATGGCAACGCCCTGCCGTTCGATGGCGCCGAGGTAATCGGCAAACGAAACAAAGGGCCAGTCGGTGCCCACGCCCGCCTCGAGCGCGGGCAAATCCATGCCTTCGACTTTCTGCAAGGTACGGAGAATCAGTTCGCGGTGCTCGGGCCTGGTAGGTGCCACGCCGAATCCGCAATTGCCCATCACCACCGTGGTCACGCCGTGCCAAGGGGAGACGCTGAGCATCCGGTCCCACAGAACCTGCGCATCGTAGTGGGTGTGGATGTCAACGAACCCGGGACAGACCACCTGACCCTCGGCATCGATGTCCGCCTTGGCGCTGCCGGTCACCTTGCCGAGCGCCACCACGCGCCCATCCGCGATGCCCACGTCGCCGGTTTGCCCCGGCGTCCCGGTGCCGTCGAGTACTGTCGCGCCCGATATCCTGATGTCGAAATCGGTCATGTCGGCTGCCGTTTCAGCACGGTCAGCCCCCGAAGCCGGCAACACGGAGAAATTCGGTCCCCTCCGCTCCCGCCGTCAGTGGGCCGTAGGTGGTGTTCTTTTCGATCACGATGGCGGATCCGGCACGCACGGTTTCGCCGCCAAATTCCAGTTCACCTCGCAGAATGTAGAGCACCTCGGTCACATCATGGCTGTGGGCCGCCTCGAAGTGGCCGGGTTCGTATTGCACGAGCCGCAGGTCCGGAAGCTTCGCGGTGCCTTCGCACAGGGTGCGAAACTTCACCTGCGGCTGGTCGGCGGCCACCTTGCCGGGCCAGGAATCAGCCGGAACCTGCCAAGGGAAATCCTCCGCAACCTTGATTGCAATCAGTCCCATGATCGATTCCGGCCCGCCTTCTCGTTGGCCTACTCGTTGCCGAACGTCTTGCTGAGCGTCAGGCCGAACGACCGCGGCCTGCCGGACACGCTGACCACGGTGCCCAACTCGGCGAGGATGTCCGTCGTGGCGGCAAAGAACTCCTCGTCGGTGAGGTTCTTGCCCCACAGGGACAGGGTGAAGTCGTTGGCAAAATGCCAGTCGATGCGTGCGTTCAGACGACCGAGGTCGTCTCGGGTGACTGCTTCCTGAACTGGCGAAAGCGGGTCCGTGGAAAACCTGTCAGTCCATACATAATCGACCTGAATGCCCAGTTCATTTCCGGCGATGCCGGCGTCGTAACGAGCCGAAAGGCTGTACTGCCAGTCCGGCATCGCAATCGGCTCGTCGGACCGATCGATGATCGTCACTCCATCCGAACCGATCGATTCAAAGTCGTTGTACTTGAAGTCGAGATACCCGACGGTGGCGAAGAAACTCAGATTGTCGTTGGGCGTCAGCCAGGCTTCGGCCTCGAAACCCGTAATCTCGGCCTCGGCGGCGTTGGTGAGCACCGTCACCACTGCGGCCTCGGCGCTCCCGGGCACGATGATGGTGCGCTGGATGTCCTCGTAGTCCACGTAGTAGCCGGCCACGTTCAGACGCATCAGACCGTCGGCGAAATCTCCCTTGAGGCCCACCTCATAGGACGTGGCCGTCTCCGGCGCGAACGGCTGCGCCACCGCAACATCAGTGCCATCGGCGCGCAGGTTCTGCCCGCCGCCCCGCCAACTGCGCGAGTTCGACGCGTAAATCATCACCCGATCGCTGACCTGGTAGTCGACACTGATTAACCAGGACGGGTCGTTGAAGGAGTCCGAGAAGTCAGCGGCGCATCGATCGATGGGAAGGTCCCCCGGAGGTATCCGGCACAGGACGTTCGCATCCGCTGGAGCGGCCAAGCGCTGCTCCCTGAGGCCCAGGGCCACTCGATTCTTGTTGGTAAGCTCTTTTTTCTCTTCGGTCCAGCGCAGGCCACCGGTCAGGTTGATGCGATCGTTGATGGCGTAGGTGGCTTGGGCGAACAGCGCCCAACTTGAGTTGGTGACTTCGCCGTAGGTGAATGAGGTGGTCGGAGCGAGGTCGGGAACGAAGATCGTCGAGCTGCCGTCCACGCCCTCTTCGCGGCTGTAATACCCTCCGATAACCCATTGCAACCGGTCGCTTGACCCCGCAAGCTGCAGTTCCTGCGAGAAGAAGTCGGCATCTACCGCCAACAGTGGGTGGATTATGAAAAAGGGCGTCCCGTCCAGATCCAGCAATTGCTCCGTTTCCCAGTTGCGATACCCCGTGATCGACTTCAATTGGAGGTCATCGGTGAGGTCGACGCTGACGGTGAGGCCGCCGCCCCAGAGCGTTGCCTTCGAGAACACATCGGCATCGGCATCAGTTTTCAATAGCTCGCCGTCGACATAGCCCGCCATTGCGGCATAGCCCGCAAGCACTAGGTCCGCGTAGTTCGAGAAGTCCGGAGCGAGAGGCCCAAGGAGTTCGATGCCCGCCTGAAGCGACGATGTCTCACTCACGCCATTGACGAAGTTCCCTCCCGGATAAAGTATCTTTTCCGCGGCGCCGCCCTCATCGAGGTCCATATAGTCGGCCTGCAGTTGAACGTTGACGCGATCATTCGGGTCCCAAGTCAGCGACCCGCGCAGGAATATCTCGTCCTGATCGTAAAGATCCGCCCCGGTGTAGCGCGATTCGCCCCAGCCATCCTGATCGGTCTTCTGCACGGCGATTCGGGCAGCGGCGGTATCGCTTAAGGGAATGTTCAAAGCCCCAGAGACTTGCGTGAAGTTTTTGTTGCCGTAGCTTGCCTTCAGGTAGCCGTGCGTGCCTTCGTAGTCCGCCTTGCGCGAGATGATGTTGATGGCGCCCCCCGTGGTGTTGCGGCCGTACAGCGTGCCCTGGGGGCCCTTGAGCACTTCGACCCGTTCGATGTCGAACAGGTTGGCGTTGAGGCCGGATTGCCTGGGCAGGTTCACGTTATCGACGTACGCCCCGACCGACGAGTCGTTGGTGAGCAGAAAGTCCGCCTGTTGCTGGCCACGAATCGAGACCCATGCGATGGAGGGGTCATGTTGCGTTTGCTGAATCAGGACTCCAGGAATCTGCGCCTCAATGTCAATGAACTCCTGGATGGTCTGATCCTCGATCTGCTCCTGATTGAAGGCCGATACCGCCACCGGCACTTCCTGCAGACTCTCCTCGCGCTTGCGCGCGGTCACCACGACTTCCTCGATCACCGTGGAGCGGGCGCCGCCCGCCGCTTCGGCCTGGGTCGTTCCGGTGTGGGCGCAGACCAGGACAACCCCGGCCGCAAGGCTGAAAATACGTATTGCACTCATTTCGAACCCCCTATCGCTCTTACTCAACCAACTCGTCCATGATAACCTAGTGATCTTGGTTAGACAATTCGGAAGTGGTTCGATGACACCTCATTCGCATCATTGTGGATTCTGGCCCAAAACGTGTAGATAATTCACACAAGTAATGCTTCTTTGGAGACGCGGAAGTTTGAACAGCATGGTGAGGGGAAGACAGCGGCGCGGGAACAGCCTCGATTTGGTGCGGGTGCCGAAGACCGCGGAACTGGTGGCGGCCGAGTTGCGCCGGCGCATCGTTCGCGGCGACCTGACCGAACGAGACAATCTGCCCCCGGAGTCGGCCCTGATGGAGGAGTTCGGCATTTCCCGGCCCACCATGCGGGAAGCGTTCCGGATTCTCGAGACCGAGCAGTTGATCAGCGTCTCCCGGGGCTCGCGCGGCGGTGCCCGTGTGCGTTTGCCGGAAGTCGAAGTCGTGGCGCGGTACGCCGGGTTGTATCTGCAGACCCGCAAGACCACGGTAGGGGACGTTCGCGACGCGCGCCTGCTCGTGGAGCCACCGGCGGCGCGGCTGCTGGCAACGCGCCGCCCCCGGCGCATCATTGCGGAACTGCGCGAGCACATCAGCGACATCGAGTCGCAGATCGATGATGCCGAAGCCTACTCCCACAGCACGGCGGAATTTCACCTGAAGGTGATCGAAGGCTCCGGCAACGAGACCCTGACCCTGCTCGGACACGTGATGCACGAGGTCTGGGAAGCGCATCTGCTCAACGTAGTGGGCAGGGGCTACGACGTGGAAACGGCCAAACTGGGCGTGCGGTCGGAGAAGAAGCTGGTCGATCTGGTGGAAGCGGGTGATGCGAACGGCGCCGAGCGGCACATGACCAGCCACTTGAAGCGCAGCGCGCGGATAGTCTTCAAGACCATCAGCCCCGACACGCCTGTGGAAGTGCTGGTGTAGCCGCCCGCGGCAAACGTCCTGCAACCAGGGCGGGTCATTTGCAGCTCGGAATCCGCCACGCCCGGAACTGCCGAACGACGACTCCCAATGAACGCTTTTGCCGACCTGCGCCTGCCCCTGCTGCAGGCCCCCATGTACCTCGTGTCCTCCGCAAGGCTGGC
>CAZRBP010000174.1:0-6620 GCA_964598305.1 uncultured Pseudomonadales bacterium
AACGACATGGGGGAGGTCAACATCGACGCGGATCTCCTCCGGGAAGACGTGTCACTCCAGCAAGTGGATGAGAAGCTGGTCGAGATGACCAACGGCTGCATCTGCTGCACGCTTAGGGAGGATCTGCTTGTCGAGGTCGCGCGCCTTGCCGACGAGCAGCGGTTCGACTACCTCCTCATCGAATCCACCGGCGTCTCCGAGCCGCTGCCAGTGGCGGAAACATTTACGTTCGAGGATGAGTCGGGCCGCTCGCTGTCCTCGATAGCGCGGATCGATACCATGGTCACCGTGGTTGACGCTTACAACTTTCCGCAGCTAATGGTCGAGGCTGACAGCCTCAAAGACAAGAACATGGAGGTGAGCGAGGAAGACGAACGCAACATCGCCGACCTCCTCATTGACCAGGTCGAGTTCAGCAACGTCATCGTGGTGACAAAGACCGATTTGCTCGATCCCTCTCAAACTCAAGCGCTGCTGGCCACACTCCGTCGCCTGAATCCCAGTGCCGAGCTGGTTGTCGCGGACCACGGAAAGGTTGACCCAACCGCCATTCTTGGCACCAGCAAGTTTGATATGGCCGAGGCGGCCAACGCGCCGGGGTGGCTGGCGGAACTTCGTGGCGAACACGTGCCGGAGACCGAGGAATACGGTATCGGCAGCTTCGTCTATCGGGCGCGCAAGCCCTTTCACCCCCAGCGACTCTACAACTTTCTGGTGGCAGGCTGGCGCCACGGCAACCTAGTTCGATCGAAAGGCTTCTTCTGGTTGGCTTCACGCTTCGATCAAGCGGGTGCATGGTCTCAGTCAGGCGGCATCATGAATCACGGATTTGCAGGCCTGTTCTGGTCAGCGATGCCCAAGGATCAGTGGCCTGAACACGGGGAACATAGAGCGGCAATCGAGAGCAAGTGCGAGCCGCCTTACGGCGACCGGCGTCAGGAGATCGTTTTCATTGGGCAAGAGCTCGACGAAGAGCAAGCCAGTCGAGCCTTGGATGCCTGCCTTCTCAATGAGAAAGAGCTGGCTGCCGGTCCGGCTGCTTGGAAACAGCTCCCAGACCCTTTTCCACAATGGATCCGTGAAGTAGAGGAGGCAGAAGCCTGATGCGACAAGTAACTGGTGGTCAACTGGGCGACTTTGCCGCGATCTATGACGAGGATGTGGAAGTCGTCAGTGTGACGCGCCCACAGGCAAGCACTTGCGAAGCCGTGGCAAAGCGATTGATCCGTTCGCGCCAGGTTCCGCAATTGCGATGGATCCAGCCTGTGGACGATCCCGAAGCCCCGGCGAGTGAGCTGCCAACGACACTCGACGCCGACGTGCGCTCCGCGCTGCTCGATCAAATCGCCGGAGCCAGCGAAATGCTAGGGGAGCTTATGGATTGTGAACGGGTCGGTGTTCGGCTCGAGACGCTGAGCACCCCCATGTGCCCGCGATTTCATGTGGACCATGTGCCCTGCCGCATGTTGATCACGCTCAGCGGAGTGGGTACGGAGTGGATTCCCAACAGCGACGTCGATTGGGCGGCATTCGCCGATCTCGAAATCACGGAACCGCCCCTCCAAGCGAACCGGCAGATCCAGCACTTCGCCACTGGCAACTGGTCGCTACTGAAGGGTGGCGCGTGGCAAGACGGCTTTAGCGGTGTCGTTCACCGATCTCCCCACGGCGTTGGCGAACGACTGCTTCTATCGCTTGACCCGGTTTTTTGAGCCACTGCCGTCGATCGGACCTCGTAACTTACCCGGCGCAGACCCATCAGCGGTTGAAATCGTGCATTTCAAATGCATGATTTCAACCTAGCGGCAAATCGGCGGCCTGACCCAGTTGAGGCGAGTGCTCAGCGTCCCGCAGGCAATCGGACCAGCATCTTGCCGAGGTTTTGGCCTTCGTAGAGTTCCTGGAAGGCGCGGGGGAAGTCGGCCACGTCGCCATCGACGATGTGTTCGGCCAGCTTGAGGTCGCCGCTGGCGATCCAGCGGGCCATGCGGGTGCGGGCCTCCGCGTAGCGGTCGGCGTAGTCGAAGATCACGAAGCCCTGCATGCGGGCGCGCATGGTGCCGAGCCAGATGTAGTTGTTGGGGCCGGTCATGGTCTCGGCGGCGTATTGGGAGGTGGAACCGCACAGCAGCACGACGCCGCGCATGGCGATGAGCTTCAGGCTCTCGTCGAGGATGGTGCCGCCGACGTTGTCGAAGATGACGTCGAGGCGCTCCGGGGCGGCTTGCGCCAAGCGCTCGTAGAGGTTGCCCTCCTTGTAGTTGATGGCCACGTCATAGCCGAGCGTCTCGGTGAGCCAGCGGCACTTCTCGGCGCTGCTGGTCAAACCGATGACCCGCGCCCCCGCCAAGCGGGCGATCTGGCCGGCGATGGAGCCCACGGCGCCCGCAGCGCCGTTCACCAACACGGTCTGGCCCGGCTGCGGCTTGCATTCCTCGGTGATGGCGAAATAGGCCGTCAGGCCGGAGACGCCGAAGCCGCCCAACCAAGCGCCCAAGGGGGCTTGGCTGACATCGCACTTCTCCAGGTCGTCGCCGTTGCTGACGGCGTAGTTCTGCACGCCTTGGGAGGCGAGCACGTAGTCGCCCACCTGGTAGTCCGAATGGTTGGACTCAATGACTTGGCCGGCCATGGAGCCGCGCACCAAATCGCCGGGACGCACCCGGAACAGGAACTCGTCGCTGTCGCGAACGATCAGCCGCAGGGCGGCATCGACGCCCAAGTAGTGGGCCGCAACCAGCACTTCGCCAGGGCCGATTTCCGGCATGGGCGCGCTGCGCACCTCGAAGTCGTCGGGGCCGGCGATGCCTTCCGGCACCTGCTTCAGATACACCTGTTGGTTGACGCCCTCGTTGGCCGCTGGGTCCGTCATGGCTCCCTCCCTTGGGTAACTGTTGAGTGCGCAGGCTAACCGGTCGGCGCCAGTGCCGCGATGGCGGCCAAGCTCTCCTCCCTCGGCGTGCCCGAAGTACCGAACAGGTAGGATTCGCCGCTCGGCCCCCCGTCGCCGTGGGCGATCAGGTTGATGATGGCCTGGCCGATGTCCGCCGGCTTCATGGCGGAGTCCGCCAGATCCGGCGCGGCGCCCCGCAGCATGGGACTGTCGGTGGCGCCAAAGCACAGCCCGTTGACGCGAATGTTCGAGTCTGCCAGCTCCATTGCCCAGGTTTCGGTCTGCCGCCACTGCGAGAACTTGGCGCAGTCGTAGCCGAGCGCCGGCATGCCGGTGATGTAGTGGCCTTCCTTCACATGCTCGGTGATGACGTTGACGATGTGCCCGCCGCCCGCTTCGACCATGGCGGGCACGCAAGCTCGGGCGCAGTAGTAGCTGCCCATCGCGCAGGCGCCCATGGACGCCTCATAGGCGGCGGTCTGGGTTTCGTAGGTGCCGTTCAGGAGCGCCGAGTCGTCCCAGACCGCAGCGTTGTTGACCAACACGTCAATGCGCCCGAAAGCCTGCAAGCCCGCGTCGATGGCGTTGCGCACCTGAACCCGGTCGGCCACATCGCAGGCGATGGGCAGACACTCCCGGCCCGTGGCGCGCACCGCTTCGGCAGTGGTTCGGTTTTCAAGGCTGTTGACGTCGAGGGCGACGATGTCGGCTCCCTCCTCGGCCAGCCGCACCGACACCCCGCGGCCGATGCCGACCGCGGAGCCGGTAACGACGGCGACTTTGCCGGTTAGCAGTCCCACGTTACGCTTGTGTCGAACAAGGTCACTGTCGAGCCCCGTTTAGTTGAAGTTCGCGCCAATTCGGAAACCGAACTCCCGCGGCGGCCCGTATATGGTGAAGTTCCACAGGAAAGCCACGGAGTTGGCACCCACACGCTTGTGCTCATTGGTCAGGTTGCGACCGTACAGTGTTAGGTAGTAGCGGTCCGCGGCATCTCGCCAAGTCACGCTGGCATTGAGCAAAGTACGCTTCTCAATTTGCGTATGGGTCGGTTGTCGAACCACCACTTCGGCACGTGGTGCCAAGAATGAACCACCACCAGACGCAAGGGAGTCAAACGGGCTGGTCTCCGCTTCGTCCTGGAAATTCGCGTTGGCGTTAAAGGCAATGGAGCCGCCGCGCGCCAGCGGCACTTCGTAGGTCGCATCCAGATTCCATTGCAGTGGCGCGGCGAACGGAATGTCGAGGCCACCAAAGTCCACGATGCCCGTGGCGGGATTGTTGGGCTGCGGATCAAACTCGAACTGCTTGTACTTCGCTTCCAGGATGCCGAGGCTAGCCCTGAGCGTCAGCCGATCGGTAGGCAGCCAAGTGGTCTCCACTTCGAGTCCATAAACTTCGGACTTGCCCGCGTTGACCGTTAGGGTTTCCTGGGCTGGCGTGCCTGCGGCATTGATGAACGGCACGACTTGGTTGCGCTGGATGTCATCGAAATCCGTGTAGAACACCGCCGTGTTTATGCGCAGTGTTCGATCTAGGAAGTCCGCCTTGTAGCCCAGTTCGTAGTTGATGTTGGTTTCGGCATCGTATGCGACGCAAGTAACCCGAGTGGAGCATGTTTCCGTATAGCCACCGGAAATGTACCCGGTCGCAACAGACCCGTAAAGCAACTGGCCTTCGCGCACTTGATAGTCCAGCACCACACGCCAACTAATCTCATCCCATTTGTCGCCAGTGTCCAGATTGAGCACGTATTGCTCAGGCGGCAGCGGGTTCTCGCGGGGACTGTATTGCGCCCCGGTAATGCCAGCGCGGCTGAGCCTGACCGATTGCACGTCCGCAACGCAGTTGGTAACCGGATCGAACGGCATGTTGGGGTCTGCCAAGACCGCATCCACCGCCCGCGTGTATTGATTGCAAGGGCCACCGCCACCAGCCAGCGCCTGAAAGTCCTTGTCATCCTTTGTATAGCGAATGCCCGCGCTCAAGGCGAATTGCTCCGACAAATCCCAAGTTCCATCCAAGTACAGAGCGAAGGAATCCCGTTGTTGCCAGCGATTGTTGGTACCGGGGTCGGTGATCCAGTCGGTGTCAAAGTTGATGGTGCCGCTGGGGTCCAACAGCGTTCCCGTTTCCGGATGGGGGCCTAGAAAGAAAGCCGAGAACCCTTGGGTGGCAATGCTACGGAACGACACGTCGTCCTTGAAGTACACCCCGCCGCCAACGAAATTCATGGGCCCATCGAGATTGGTGACGAAGCGCAACTCCACCTGAGTCTGCTCACGTTCCAAATTGCGCGACGCGTCAAACAGGGGGAAGGCTTCGCCGGTATAGGTGCTGGCCAATGTCTCGTCGGTTTCGCGCCAACCAGCCATCAATTTGAGCGTAACCAGATCCAAGTCCAGCGTTTGCGTCAAGTAAAAGCCATCGGAGTGCACCTGGTGGCCATCATGGATGTTGATGCCGTTCGCCTGGTCGGTGACGCCGGTGCTGTAGGGGCTTTGACCCGGCACATCGCCGATGGCCGGAAAACCAAAGAATGGGTGCAGAAAGCCCTCACCCTGGGGAGATTCATGGACGTTCGGCACCGAGTCTGAGTCGTCCCGCAGATACTCCCAAGTGAACAACGCCTCATAGCGTTCAGTGGGCTGCCACAGCAGTTTCGCTTTCCAAGCCAGCACGTTCTTGCCGCCGATGACGTCACCGTTCCCCCTGACTTCCTTGTTGACCAAGTCCGGCAACGGGTTGCCACTGACGCCGAGTACGTCGAACCAAGGCACCTGATGGGGGAAGGTGGCCGTGTCCTTGTCATTGCGGTAGAACCCTTCATAGGTGTCGTAAACGCCAGCGAACCGAAGCCCAAGCTGGCCTTCGATGAGGGGTATGTCCGCAGAAGCCGCTATCTTGGCAATGTCTGTGTTGCCGCCATACGCATCGAACTGGCCATAAGTCACCTCAATGTTGCCACCCATTTCGTCAATGTTGGGGCGCTTCGACGTGATGGCGATAACCCCGCCCGTGCTGTTCTTGCCGAACAAGGTGCCCTGCGGACCCCGATAGACTTCCACCTGCTCAACATCGAACAACTCCACAAACTGCGATTGCACGGAGCTAATCACGAAGTCGTCGATGGTGATGCCCACGCTGGTATCCTGCATCACGAGAATAGAGGTTGAACCTGTGCCGCGAATGCCGCCGCTCAGCGCGTTGAAGCCGGGTTGCAGGGTAAGCAGAACGTTCGGAGAAAGTTCGGCAACAGCCCGAACGTCGTTCACGAAGGTGTCTGCGATGGATTGAGCCGTCAACGTAGTCACTGCCAACGGTGTGTCCTGCTGGCTGGTTTCCCGCTTGGTGCCAGTGACGATGATCTCCTCCAGCACACCCGCTTGGACCTCTTCCGCTATGGCCACCGATGGCGCAGCCCAAGCCAGCACGGCTGTCAGAACCGCCGTAAAGGTGCCAAGGATTTGCCGCAAGGCGACAGAAGACTGCAAGGGTAGGCTCATTCTCTCTCTCCTTTGGTTGAACCCGATAAAGTTGGCAATGCTATCACCCTGGCTGCTTGGCGCAAAGCCGACGCGGCCACTTAGTTTCCGAATCGGTAGCGCAGCTTGGCCACGAAACTCTCGACGATCGGATCGCTGAAGGCGTCGTTGAACAACCCATCGAGGCCCCGGCCCGGGTCGTTGGGCAGCGTGTTGCCCAGGTTGTAAACCAAGTAGAAGTC
>CAZRBP010000175.1:0-6601 GCA_964598305.1 uncultured Pseudomonadales bacterium
GGTTGGTGCCTAGGCGTTGAACCCCAGCCGGAACCCATGCTGCGCTCGCCCGTGAATCGGCTGGAGGCGGAGGAGGATCAGGACGGACGGTGGCGGGCTTACGTGAACAACGCTTGCGCTGACTACGCCCGGCTCTGGCAGCGGGTGGACTGGTGGATATACATCGAGGTGCCGGACTTGGGCGCGGTTCGACGTTGGCGCATGGCTCAGGAGCGCGCCCTCGCGCCGCGCCGGCGCATGTCCGAGGCACAGCTCGACCGATTCATCGCCCACTATGAGCGCCTCACCCAATGGCAGCAGTCCAACTTCGCCGCGGGCGCTGACTGGCGGCTGTGCTTGGGCCGGGATCATCGCCTAGTCGGCTTTTAACTCATTCATGCCCAGTTCAGGCAGGTTGGGCTAGCCTCACTGTCAACCCTACCGGAATGGAGCGCAGATTATGACCATGGGAACCTTTGGCTGGTGCCGCCTCCTCTCCCTGATCGTGCTTTTTCCCGCTTCGGCGGTGGCTGGAGCGGACTATCAGTGGGCCGAGGTGGTGGGCGTGGAGCCGGTTTACGAAACGGTACGGCGCATCGAGCCGGTCGAGGAATGCCGCGAGGAGCGGGTGCGGCGCGGCTCGGGCGGCTACTCGTCAACGCCGCCGATTCTGGGCGCCATTATCGGTGCTGCGCTCGGCAATGCGGTCGGCCACAAGAAGTCCAACAAGCGGGTTGGCGCAGTGGCCGGCGCCATTCTCGGCGGCAGCATCGGCGCCGACATCGGCCGCAGCAACCGGCAAGGCGGCGGCTACCGGGTGGAAACGGTTTGCGACTTGGTTGAGCAAGTCCACGAGGAGGAACGCCTTGCGGGTTACCACGTGCGCTACCAATACAACGGCACGGTGTACGCCACCCGGATGCGCAACCATCCCGGTGAGCGGATTCGCGTTCGGGTGCGGGTCACCCCGGTTTCATAGCGTACAATACGACTCGATAGCGCAACCGAGTTGCGTAGCAACTCGATCACGCCGCCGAAGGCGGCGCGGCGGTGTAGCGAAGCGGGGTTTGGAATGGGATCAGCCATGAAAGACGTTTGGCAATGGACCGTTCGACGGGGTGGCTGGCCCTGCTTGAAAACCCTAGGCGCCGCCCGGAGCCGGCTGCTGGCGTCCTTGTTGGTTTGCCTTCCCTTGGCCGCCGCGGCGGCGGAACGGGAACCGGTCCAGCGCACCCTTGCCCCTCAGCCCAGCGTTTCCCAGGACCGCGCGGTCAACCTGGTGCGTGAGGAAGTGGAGGGTCGAGTGCTGTCGGTACTCCCTATTGAAGGTGGCCGGCGGGGTTACGAAGTGCGGGTTCTGCTGGAAGGCGGTCGGATCCAGACGATCCGGGTGGGTCCGCGGGGCCGCCTTGAACGGCATTGACTTCTCCCATTTGAGCGACAAGCCATGCGCATACTGGTTGTGGAGGACGAGCCGGCACTGAGGGGCCAACTCGCCGACCAACTCAAGGCAGCCGGCCACGTGGTGGATGCCGCCGCCGATGGCGAAGAGGGTCTCTACTATGGCCAGGAGTACGACTACGAGGCGGCAGTCGTCGATCTTGGCCTGCCTCGGATGGATGGCCGTGCCCTAATCGCGGCGCTGCGCGCCAGCGAGCGCACCTTTCCCGTCCTGATTCTGACCGCTCGTGATCGGTGGCAGGAAAAAGTTCTTGCCCTTGAATCCGGCGCGGATGACTACCTCACCAAGCCCTTCCACATGGAGGAGCTCAAGGCTCGCTTAGGCGCCTTGGTTCGGCGCGCCGCCGGCTACGCGTCGCCGGTGATCCGGTGCGGGCCGATCAGCTTGGACACGGTCAGAAAAGAGGTGCGCGTCGGCGGCGAGGCGGTGGAGCTGACGGCCTACGAATACCGGGTTCTGGAGCATCTCATGCTCAACCAGGGGCGAGTGGTGTCCAAAGCTGAATTGACCGAGCACCTCTACAGTCAAGACTTCGATCGGGACAGCAACGTCATCGAAGTGTTCGTGGGCCGCTTGCGCAAGAAGCTGGCGCCGCAGAACGCCATCCTCACCTTGAGGGGGCAGGGGTACAAGTTCGCCCTTGAACACGCTTAGATCGAACAAAGCCGAATCCGGGAAGGCGCGGCCGCCGATGCGCAGTGGCATCCAGTTCCGCTTGGCGACGGTCACCACGTTGGTCTTGATTGGCATCCTCACCTTGGCGGGCTGGATTCTCGATCGATCCTTTCGGGCCAGCACGCTCGCTGGGGTGGAGGAGCAATTGCGTTTGGTGATCTATTCACTGATGGGCATGGCGCATGCCGACGCCTTGGGCATCCGCGTTGATGAGCTGTCCGAACCGCGCCTGTCGCAGCCGGAGTCCGGCCTCTACGCCGCGGTTTGGGAGCCAGGCACGGGGCGCGAGTGGCGTTCGCCTTCGGCACTGACCACCAACGTGGACAAGGGACCGGTCGAGGCGGTGCTCGGTGAGTTCCGCTTCTCTGAAACCAACGCCGGCGGGGTTCCGCGTTTCATGCTGTCCTACTTGGTGATTTGGGATGACGCGGACGAGTCGCAGCTCATCTTCCAGGCGGCCGCGGATCAGGCGCCGACGCTGGCCATCATCGGCAGCTTCCGCCGCAACTTGGCTTGGGGACTGGCGCTGGTGATTCTTTTGGTCATTGGCGCGCAGATCCTGGCCATCCGCTGGGGGTTGACGCCGCTGCGGGTCATGGCCGAAGAGGTCAGGGCGCTTGAGGAAGGGCGGCGGGAGGGTTTGTCGGACAACTATCCCAAGGAGCTTACGGGACTGCGTCAGAACCTTGCCCGCTTCATTGCCCACGAGCATCGGCGGCGTACCCGCTATCGGCACGCCTTGGAAGACTTGGCGCACAGCTTGAAAACGCCCCTGGCGGTTATCCGCAACGCCCTCGGCGGCTCCGTGCCGGCGGATGGTGAGCGGGACGGGGAGCGCGGGCTGATCGCTGAGCAGTTGGACCGCATGGAGGGCGTGGTGACCCATCAGCTTTCCCGCGCCACGGTGGCGGGCCCGGTTGTGGTCAGCCGGCCCGTGGACATCGCCCGCCTTGCGGAACGGCTGATTCGGGCGCTCAAGACGGCGTACTCGGACCGCGAGCTGGCCGTTGAGGTGCGCCTCCCCCCGGCCTTGAGCGTGCGTGGCGACGAACGCGATCTGATGGACATTTTCGGCAATCTGCTGGAGAACGCATTCAAGTACACCCGATCCAAGGTGCGGATCAGCGGCCAGTCCGGGGCGATGGCCGTCATGCGCATCGAGGATGACGGCCCGGGCGTTGACGCGGCGATTCGAGACGACATTCTGAACCGGGGGGCGCGCGGCGACCAAGTGCAACCGGGGCAAGGCATCGGCCTGTCCGTGGTGTCGGAACTGATCCAACTCTACGGCGGCGCCTTTAGGATCGGCGCGAGCCCCTTGGGCGGCGCCAGCATCGAGGTCAGGCTGCCTCGCTGAGAACGCGCAAGGCCGCCAAGAAGCGTTCCCGAAGCGGGTCGCAGGCTGGTGTTTTGGGGCCGGTTCGGCACCATTCGGCGGCCAGCTCGCGGGGCGTTTTGCGCCCCGTGCCGCGGTTCATGCTTTCGTTGAGGGTCTTCACCTGCACCTGCAGGCGCAGCTTGGCATCTTCCGGGGGGGACTCGATGCCGGCTTGGGTCTCCGCGGCGACCGCGAGTTCCCGCAGAGCCTGTGCGCAATTGTCCGTGCCCTGGTCGCGGCCGGCGAATTCGGGGGCGGGCGCCTCGACCACGCGGCCTTCCGCCTCGGCTTGGCTGACTTCCACATCCCAGGCCATGAGCTGCTCAAGATCGGCGAGCGCAGCCTTGTGCTTGGCGATGCGCAGCACTTCGCTGTAGTCCCGGGCTAGGTCCTCGAAGCGGCGAACTGCTGGACGGCGGCGGCGTTCGGGCAGTTCCAAGTCATCGAGCTCAGCCCGCAGCCGATGCACCAGCGCCGGATCCGGCGGCTGGGAGGACGATGCCTCAAGGGCCTCCTGAAGCGTCCGGCAGATGTCTTCGGCGGCGGCCACGGCTTCATCCACCCGTCGTTCGGCCTGCTGGCGATGGGCGTCTCGACTGCTGAAGATTCGGTCGCAGTGCCCTCGAAACTGTCGCCAGAGCTTTTGGTCGGCGCTGCGCGGGGTGACGCCCACGGCTCGCCAGCGTTGCTGTAGGTGCTTGACTTCGGCCACCTTGGCCGTCATGTCGTCACCGCCCGCCGCCAACGCCTCGGCGGCCGCCACGATTTCGCGCTTGCTGGCGAGGTTGCTTTCCCAAGCTCTCTTCACTTCGCCGTGAATCCGTTCCTGCGAGCGCTCAAAGCGGGTTTCGACGGCCTTGCTCTTCTTGCGGTCGACCGGATGCAGGGAACGCCACTCCTCGCGCGCTGTGCGCATGATTTGCTCAGCCGCCTTCATGTCGGCGCTGGACCAATCGACATTGGCGAGGTAGGTCTCAAGCTGTGCGCAGATGCGCTCGCGCCCCGCTAGGTTCTGGCTGCGAAGCTCAGCTTGTTCCGCGTAGTAGGCCCGGCAGGGCTCGAAGGCGCGTTCCGCGGCGCGGTTGAACTGGTTGTGCAGGCTGCGCTCCCGGCTGTTGGACGGGTTGCCCAGCGCGCCCCATTCGCCGCGCAGCGCTTTGATCCGTTCGGCCTGCTGCCGAGGTGGATCGGGATGCTCGGCCAAGGCGTTCATCGCCTGCACCAACTGTTCCCGCTTGGGTGCCGTGGCGAAAGTTTGCCAATCGCGCAGCTCCTCCACTTGGCCGGCGCGCCGGGAGATGGCTTTGCGGTGCGCCGCCGCCAAGTGGTCGGGCAATGACTTCTCAAGGCGACGGGCCAAACCCAAGGCCGATGCGGCACCCTGCAGGCGACCGGCCTCCAAGGCCGTGCCGACCTCCTGGATAGCGGCTTCGAGTTGCTCGGTGAGCTGTTCCTGATGCGCCTTGGCCGCGTCTTCAAAGCGCTCTAGGTCGGTAATCCGAGCGCTGGCCTGCCGCAGCGGTTCGGGAGGTTTCGCCCAATCCGGCCACCTTAGGCGGCCGAGTTGCCGCTCAAGCGCCTTGCGCTGCTGCGCCGCCGCTCGCTGCCGCGTCCAGAGGGTCCGCAGGGCTTCCGGCTCCCTTGGCCAGTCGGTGACCTTCGGCGGACCGTCATCCGTGGGCACGGCGAGGGATTGGCATCGCTCCACCGCCTCCGCCAGTTCCCGATACTGGTGGCTGACCGATTCGAAGAGACGGTGCTGGGCATCATCGGGCTGGGCTTGGTCGGCCAGGGTCAGCCACTCGGCGGTGAGCGTGTCGCGCCGTTCCTTGACCGCGTCGAACGCGGTGCCCGAAGCCATTTGCCCGGCCAACTCCTCAAAGGCTTGAACCAGCGATTGGAACGATGCGCCGGTAGCCTTGGCCCTCGGCGTGGGCGGGGAGCTCAGTGTTTCGTCGTATTGGGCGGCGGCGAGCCAAGCGGATAAGTCCGGTGCCTCGGTGCCGTATTCAGCCAGTGCAGCCGCCTTGGATTGGATCGACTGGCAACAGCCCTGCAACTCCTTCTTGAGGTGGATGATGCGCGGCGTCAGAGCCCCGTCTTCGGCCTTGTTCAGGACCGTGGCGAGTTCCTCGGCCCGCGAGCGAAACTCACCCACTGATTTGACCAGGGTCCGCAGCCGCTCCAGTTCGGCGCGAGCGCAGCGATTGGACGACTTGTCCCGGTTCCGGGAGCGCTTTTCCAACGCGGACAAACCGGCTTCGCCGGACTTCCGCAGCACGGCCATCAAGGTCGGCCGGAAGGCGTCAGGGCAGCGCAGATAGAGTTCAGCCAGTTCCCCAGCTTCGGTGGCCTGCCCGGCGATGCCTAGCGCTGATTCCGGGCTTGAAGCGACCTGCATCCGAGCTTCGCGAACGGCGGGATGGTCCACCTGGCTGTCCTTGCCGCCCAGCCGTTGCGCGGCGGCAACGGCCACGGCTGGATCGTCCAGCAAAGCAGCTAGCGCGGCTTCGTCCTCAAGACGTTCTATCGCCGCGCGGCGCACCGACGCGTCCGGGTCATCGGCGGCGAACTCGGCGAGCCGCTTCTGCTCAGCCGTCGCTTCTTCGTCGGTTAGGGCTGTAAGCGCAGTGAGGCGCTCCTCGGCAACGGGCGATGCCAAGGGGTCCTTGCCCCTGAACAATCGCGACAGAAAACGCGGTGAGGACATGGTCGTTGTCCAAGAACCACTGGGGTCACTAGAGCTGGTTGTGGGAGCCGTCGCACAGCGGCGCGCCGCTGGTGCGCTTGCAGCCGCAGAAGTACAGCGTTTTGTCCTTCTCCGCCGACCACGGCACCGGCACCAGGCCGGTATCCTTGTGCGAACCGTCGCAGAACGGTTGGTTGGCGCTTCGTCCGCAGGCGCACCAGAAGTACTTCTCCCCTTGGGTCACCGCGACGGGATAGGGTGCCTTTTGAGCGATTTCCGGTTCGGTCATGGTCGTCTCCTCAAGCTGCCTGAGTGTTGGGTAGCGTACCAAATCGGCCGCTCCCCGTGTTTCTTTCGCTTAGGAAAAGCTCCGCTTTTCCCGCTCTCACCAATGGTCAGGAAAAGCTCCGCTTTTCCC